>JAVEPM010000094.1:0-10041 GCA_034008115.1 Methanolobus sp. | reverse complement strand
TGGATAATGGCTTTAGACTGCCAATCTATTCACTTAGGAATTAAATTGCAGTGAATGAGAAATTAAATTGCAGTTTAGACAAAAAGACCCTGTTGAGGAATTAAATTGCAGTTTAGCTCTAACAATTAGAAATTAAATTGCAGTTTAGGACTCCTCAACAGTTATTTTTTTGTTATGAAATGATCAGTTTTTTTGTAGTTTAATAATCAAATCCTTACACTCTAAAAGTTCTTTTAACCTGGTAAATAATTCTTGATTAAGTTCTTGATTTTTAGTTGAAAGGAGAGAGTATTCTTTTTCAGATTGATCAATGCTTTTTTTTAAGTCATTATAGACCCTCTCCAGCTGATCATATCGCTTCTTTAGACTTAACAACTCACTATTATCCTCTTGCTTATCCTCTGGCTCCTTACCGGCTGATAAAAACATCTCTCCTGTACCGGTTAATAGCCAATTTATATTTATTTTATAAGTCTGACTAATATTTATAAGCACATCTGATGAAGGTGTAATAATATTTTTTTCAATTTGAGACACAGCTGACTGCGTAAGCCTTAACTTAGCAGAAAACGCTGTTTGGTTTAGCTTTAGCTCTGTCCTAATTTCCTTAAAACGCAATCCTATGGACATATTATACTCCTAAATATAAGTAAACTTATAAATACTTCTTGACATTATTAGTTAGACTAATATTACTTGTTCTAACTTAGAATAAATACGAGGTTCTGTCAATGAAAAAAATTGAAAAAACGAAAGTAGCTGAGCGAATGCGGGTGTATAGGGCGATAAATCGTCTTTCACAAAGTGAGCTTGGTGAGTTGTGTGGATTAACCCAGAGGACAGTATCTTTAATAGAGAGTGAAGAGTTCGAAAGAGTATCATTAGAGACTATTACGAAGGTTGAGGACTATGTGGCTCACAACTAAGGATGCTGCTAAGGAATTAGGTGTGTCAATAAGCACTATAAGAAGGAGAATATCTAACTTAGTATATTCGACTAAATATGAGATGGTTTATAAAAATGAGATTGGCACAAAGACCTTATTTTTATGGGTTGAAAAGTCTGAAATTGAACAGATACTCAACAGATGTTCAACAGATGGTCAAACTCCAAATATAACAGATGCTCAACAGATACTCAACAGATGCTCAACAGATGGTCATCAAAAAAAATCTGAGGTTGAACAGATGGTCAACAGATGCTCAACAGATACTCACCCTAAAAATGAATCTGAGAAGCAACAGATGGTCAAAACAGATTTAACAGATGCTCACCCCACCACCCCCGAAATCCAACCATTAACCCTTCCCCCAATTTTATCAGAATACGGTCCTGATTTTTTCATTAAGCGAACCTCTGGTTCGATGCGTGATAAGTTAATTGAGACATATTCTACATTAGGAAGAGAGGAGAAGGGACAAGTTTTGAGTTATGTTCGTCAGTTCATGAGTGAGCGAACCTGGTACAGTTGGGTAAGCCGATATAGCACTCGTGGCAATCTTAAGCGAAAGACCCGAGCCGATAAGGGTCAGAGTCGTAAAGAGCTTCCTACTTTCATGCAGGAGTTATTACAGGCGATACTTATTTCTAGTCCGCAGTGGAATATTCAGAAGGCTTATGAGGACATGAAGCTTTTGGCGGTTAATGGTGAGTTACTGGATCCTAAGACCGGTGAGGTTTATGAAGATGTCAGTGAGTATTTGGTTCGTGATTGGTTAAAGAGTTCGATAGTTCGTGATAGGTGGTATTTCAGGTGGTATCCTAAGACTCGACGCAATCTTTACACAAGTATGAGCCATGCCAGAGGGATAAATCCACCTAACACGGTTTGGATGATAGATGATCATGATCAGGATGTATTGGTATGGAGTAAGGACAAGGATGGTAATGACAGGCAGATTCGCCCTAAGGTGATTCGTTGTTTGGATCCTGAAACTAATATGATAACCGGTTGGTGTATGACAGATGACACTTATGGTTCAGTTGAGATAAAGACAGCAATCATAGATGGAATAGTCAGGCATCGTTGTATTCCTAAGCAGATCTATTTAGAGTGTGATAAGCGAATGCGGGAAAGCGGATTGCTGGAAGCATTGGAGAAGTTAGGGATTGATGTTATTGGAAGTCCCTATAATCCGACTGCTAAGGTCAATGTAGAGCGTAGTTTTGGTAATGACAGGATGGAGCTTGATAGCAAGTATGATTCTTATATTAACCATAATACGGTTGAGCGTCCTGATGATGCAGACAAGCGAGTTTTCACAAACTATGAGGAGTATTTCCAGGATTATACAGATTATGTAGAGCATTGGAACACCCAGAGACTAAGTATCTTCCGGGGTAAGGTAAAGATGACTCCTGTAGATATGTGGAATGCTTGGATAAAGCGAGGGTGGAAACCTGAGATGATTCCGGCTAATGTGCTTGAGCATTTACCATATTGGTTTGGCAAGAAGGAAGTAAGAGTAGTTCAGGGTGGTAGAGTGAGATTCACTATAGAGGGTGAGCAGTTCTATTATCTGGGTGAATGTTTGATGCAACTTCCTAATGGCACTCCTGTAGATATTCGCAGGAAGTTCAATGATCCTCGTGAAGGCTATTGTTATATAGGTAATGAGAATTTAGGTAAGATAGCAATTCAGGAGAAGGTAGGTTATGGATTCTTAGAGTATTCACAACCGGAAGCAGTTGAGATGGTGAAAGGATTTAATCTGATGCGAACCAGAGTACTGCGGGTTAATGAAGAAGAGTTACCATTTATCAAGAGCTATTTAAAGCGAATTGAAGAGCTTAGCAAATCAGATATTAAAGATGCAACTATGTTAATTCCTAACAAAATAATCAAATTCATCACAGAACAGACCGGTTCGGCTTTAGAAGTAACTGAAAAGATGCGTACTGAAGAAGTTAAGGTGCTGAAGGTAAAGAGCCAATTAACCAGGAAGATGGATAAGAACGTTAATGAGCTTGATGATGAGATTAGTTTGATGTTGGGGAAGATGGGGGAGTGAGGAATTAACAATTAAGAGTTAAGAACCACCCCGTCAGTGAAAGGGCGTATGCAATACGCCCCTACGAGGGGAATTAAGAAAGAGATATTTGAACAGATTCCTATGTTGCGTAAAGCTATGTAGGACGAGATAGAGTGATTATGAGTGAGAAAGAAAGAGTTAGGAGTTAGGAGTGAGGAGTGAGGAGTTAAGAAACACCCCGTCTGCTTCGCATCCACCCCTCTTTTTTGAATACATTTTCAAAAGGCAAATGAAAGCGGGGAATTAAGAGGCAGTAATACATATAAATAAGGAGTAAGCAATGGAATTAGAAGCAATATTAAAAGAATGGGAAGATGAAGTAAGTGATTTATATAAGTTACTTCAGGAGAATGAGGAAGAGAAGAAGGCGATTAACAGGAAACTGAAGGAGAGCCAATTGGGTGAACAGCGATTGGAGTTAACCCAGCGAATTAAGAAGATTAAGAACTTAATAGAGCAGAGGAGATTTGAGATTTCCGGGTTAAAGAAAGCAGAACAGAGAATTAAAGGTAATGTGAAGGTTAAGAGACAACTAACTATAGGAGCAAGCTAAGGCTATGTTATGCAGATATTGTAAGGGAAAAATGCGGGTTCTTAAAACCGAGAGTGATGAAAACGGAGTAATTCGGATACGCAGATGCGTGGATTGTGGAATGTTAATGACCACTTATGAGAAAAACAGCCAGGAGCGAGCTAATGGAAAGAAAAGCAGCTATAAGACTAATCTGGCACAAAAGTAAATTCTTAGGTTGGGATTCTGCAGAGCTTCATCAGCAGATAGGCAAGCTTAAGATGGTACGATTTGATAGGATTAGCTGTTGTTCAGGGCGGGAGTTATCTCTCATCCTGAACCAGCTGTTTAATGTACAAGCTTTTGTGGAAGATAGCAAAGCAGTGAAATACTTGAAGTATTTGAGTAAACAAGATGGTAACAGAGAGAAACTTATAGGATTAATTAAACACTGGGATAAGCAGAGTGTTTACCAACTGAACAATAAACAATTAGGATTTGCGATAGGTTATTTATTAAATGAAGCCTATGGTTTATGAGTTGAAGAGAAGAACCACCCCGTCTTGGAAATACCAAGCCACCCCTCCACAGAGGGGAATAAAGAAAGGAGTAGAATCATGTTGATTTTAGCAATAGTAGCAGTAGTTTTCGCTGTTTTGTTTGTCATAACAGTTATTAATTCATTGGGCAGAGTGAGTGATTTAGAGGAAGAGAATCATTTTTTAAGAGCTGAGAAGTATGAGTTAAATCAAAAGAATGATAAACTGATATTACAAATGAGGAAGTTTCAGGAGCAGATTTTAAAGATTAGGAATAGCAGAGTTAGTGCTTATGATAGGCAGATTAAGAATTAGGAATTGCGAATTAGAAAGAAATAACCATTTTCGTGATGTCAGGAAAATGGTTACGAAGCGATTAAAGGCTATAAAGTGTAGAGCAATACACTAAATAGACAATTCAAGGAAATAACAAATAAGTCAAGGAAAAAGGAGAAAGAGATGATTATACAATTAGTTAGTCATAAGGGTAAAAGCCTGGAAGTTGAAATTGTCCAGATTGGTTATGGTGATAAGATGTTTGAAGTATCCACTCCAGAGGGGATTGCTGAGTGGAAAAGAAGCCCATGTTATCAGGAATGGATTCAGCCTGAGCAAGAAAGAGGTAAACAGTGTGAAAAGCATATTGAATCTGCTCTTTATTTAAAGATGAAAAATCCTCCTGAACAATTAGTGAGAGAACTTCAGGGGATGGGTAGTCCATCAAAAATCCGTCTTGAAAAGCCAGTAAGTATTGATTGGGATCATATCCTTGCTGAATAACGAAATTAGTCAAATTAGTTAAAAAGGTTTTAAGAATCTTCCTTACACGAGGGAGCTTTTGCATATAATTAACATCCATATTATCCTCCAACGGAATTATTTAGCAAAATATGCCATTGGGGGAGATATGGTCAAGAAGAAATTAACAATTAAGAGACCACCCCGTCCGGGAATACCGGACACCCCTCCATAGAGGGGAATTAAAAGCGAGGAAACAATGGCAAGAGTAATTAAGAAAGGTCGCAGTGAGTATTGGGTTGATGGAGAAGGTTATGAAGTCCCCATTAAATACATAAGCAAAGAGGATCAGGAGCGTGATGCCTTGGTCTCTAAAGTGATTGATGATGTGGTAGCTTTGAGTAAGCATATTGGTGAGTTTCGTGGTGATGTTTTCCGAGTGGTAGATAATCACTTAGTGAAGGAAGCTCATAAATATAATGAAGAGTGGAAAGGCAACGCTTGGATTTATGATTTCAGCAAAGAGAAGATGATTGAGGTTAAGATTAACAAGCGATTAGCTTTTGATGAGCGACTTCAGTTAGCCAAAACCAAGATAGACAACTATATTAAGGGTTTAGTCAAGCAATCAGGTAAAGAGATAGTGATGTTGATTAACAAGGCTTTTAATGTGGATAAACGCGGTAATGTGGATGTTCAGCAGATATTGGGATTACGACAGCTGAAAATAGATCATCCTGATTGGTTGGAAGCAATGGCACTGATTGATGAAGCTACCCAAATTGAATCTACTAAGAAGTATCTTAACTTTAAGGTGAAAGATGAAAGCGGTGAATGGCAGACGGTTAGCTTGAATTTTTCGGCACTTTAAGAGTTAGGAGTTGAAGAACGAAAGGTAGGGGCGAATCAATATTCGCCCTTCTTTTGTTAAGAAAGAAGAGACCACCCCGTCAGTGAAAGGGCGTATGCAATACGCCCCTACGACGGGAATGAAGAGGAAGGAATATGACCAACAGAGAATTATATATAAAAGCAGTAGAGTTAGTAGGTAAAGAGGTAATGGAGGTCAAACAGAGGCAGTTTCTGCAACGCTTACTCAAAAAATCAACCTCCGGAGTAAAGGTTAAACGCCCTGCCAATGAAACATATCAAGAGATAGTAACTTATCTGAACACTGTTACAGGCAAGCAATATCGTTGGGACACTCCGGATACAAAGGCTGTAATCAGAGCTCGTTTGAATGAAGGGTTCACTCCGGATGAGTTTAAGCGGGTGATAGATATCAAATCGAAGCAGTGGCTGGTAAATGAGCAATTCAAATATCTTCGACCGAGCACGCTGTTTGGTTCCAAGTTTGAGGGTTATTTGCAAGAGTGGATAATCTTTAAGAAGAAGGAAGAGCAGGATAAAGCTCAATATCAAAGAGCTGTGAGAAGGGAGAAGGGGATTCCGGATGAACAAGAAGACCCGGAAGAGGCAAGAAAGCAGAAAGAGTGGCAAGAGTTGAGTAAGAAGATGTTAGCACTTGCAACTGATTCAGATTATAAAGCTTTTTTTAAAGAATTAAGTCCTATGTTTCAGCCCATGGCATACAAAAAAGGTTTGCAAGACAACCTGATTAAGAATTTGTATGTGCAATGGTTGCGGGAGAAGAAGAACAATTAGCAATTAGCAATGAGCAATTAGCAATTGAAGAAAAAGACCCCTAACACATAGTATGTAGGGTGTGCCCCTTGTGGGTACCCTCTTAATACAGAGTTTTAAGAGAGGAGAAGATGAAGAAGAACAATTAGCAATTAGCAATTAGCAATTAGCAATTGAAGAAAAAGACCCCTAACACATAGTATGTAGGGTGTGCCCCTTGTGGGTACCCTCTTAATACAGAGTTTTAAGAGAGGAGAAGTTGAAGATGAATAAGTTAGGCAAGCTATTAGTAATTAGTAGAATAGCTAAGAAGACAGGTAATAATGGACTTTCTAAGAAGGACCAGGAGAGGTTGTTTGCTGCCCTGATTCAAGATGTAGGGGAAGATAAGGTTAAGAAAGAGACCACCCCGGTTAAAAAGAGCAATCTCTCTAATTTTGTTAAAGTAGCAGATGAGATTATGCAGGATAGTCCGGGCGTTACCAATGAGTACAAACGCTTTGTGGAAAAGTGGGTAGAACCTTATGCTTCCGGAGCCAAGCCTTTGATATTTAGTCAGTATCAATCATTTAGTCAGACAGCTTGGTTTCGGGCTTTAACTAATGATAATCTGCACACTATGCAGAATGAAGGGGTGCAGAAGGTTCAGATTTTGGCATATATGGATGATAGAACCACGGAGATCTGCCAATCGATGCACGGACGCGTCTTTGAGATTGGCTCTTATAGCATAGACCCGGATACTGTCGTTCATGAACGAATTGAGACAATGGGAATAGGTTCTGCACCTACTAAACAGATGAGAGTAATGCTTCCCCCTTATCACTATAATTGCCGAACTACCTTTGTGGAATTTATAGAGCCAAGTGATGAAATGGATAAGATAAAGCAGAAAGTCTATGATGTGGAACATATATCCAAAAAAGATATTGAGGCGATTACAGAGTCTCTTAAAGGGGCTCAATGGCTAAACAAAGCTAAGGAGATACAGCATTATAACAGGCACGGTGCTGAGATGAATCTTTCTAAAGCAGAGTATCAGCAACAAATTATTGACAGTTTGCAAAACAATGATAATATGTATCTTGCCATCAACAGAGGCAATAAGAACCTTACTTTAGCTACCACTAAATACCACCATGTAGATGATGATGGAGTAAGAAAGTTTCTTTTTACTCAGTTTTTAGTTAAAGATGGCAAGGTTATTACCAGTCATCTAAAGCCGGAGGAAAAGATTTTACCCAGGGTTAGTGATGATACGATAAAAGTTGTTAGTATAGCTAAGGGAAAGCAAAAAGTAGTTAAAGGAGTTATCATGAAAAAAGATGATAAATGGAATGACCATAATTCTTATGATAGAATTATCACAGAGATTGAAGATAATAAGAAGTGGGGTAATTACCCCATGAATTGTTTAGTTACCTGGTATAAAGATGTTCCTAATGATATTATAGAGAATGAGTATTTTGTGGAAGAGATATCCCGGGATATTCCAGCCCGCTATGATATCCATACCCTGCTGATGAACGACTACACTTTTACCCAAGAAGAACTAAACCTTATTGATAGAACTGATAGAAAGCTCTTAAATAATGTTAAATATTACCTGGATAAGGTGAAGGTTGTGAGTGGTGATGAGCTGTTTGAGTTTTTGGAGTGGCTAAGTGATGCAGTGAATGCGGAGAAGAACAATTAGCAATTAGCAATTAGCAATTAGCAATAAGACAGAATAAGAGCTGTTGAATTGTTGATTTGTTTAATTGTTTAATTGATTCATATCGGTTGATATCATTCGCCAGACCTCTTAAATCTCCTTGATAATTATAGTTTATTCGGAACCTCTTAAAGCCCTGAAAGGGTGATATTTGTCAGCAAGGGGTGTAAGCCCCTTGTAAAATATGGAGTTAGGAGATAGCCCTGCAGGGGCGGCATAGATTGAAATAAATAATTGAAAAACAGTCAAATTATTTAGGACTGGACATGAAGAAAAAGACCCCTAACACATAGTATGTAGGGTGTGCCCCTTGTGGGTACCCTCTTAATACAGAGTTTTAAGAGAGGAGAGAATGAATACTTTAGCAGTACTAAGCTTTAGCGGTTTTGTTTTAACCATAATAATTATTATTGTTATAGCATTGATAATAACTGTTAAGCAACAAGATAAAAGGATTAAAACGCTTGAAAAAGAGCATTATAGACGAATTAGAGAAGAAGATAAGCAGGGCTATGAGAAACTAACTAAGGCTTTTGACAAGCAGATGAAAGAATATAAAAGCAAATTCCCTAAAGGGGATAAAGCTTAAATCCCTAACAGGGATAAATAGTTTAGCCCGGGGTAAAATCCTGAAGGGATTGCCACCCCGGGTATAAGATCCCCGATATAAGCTAACCCTGTAGGGGTTTAATAGAGAAGAAGATAATAATAACATACTACTTTAGAACTAAAACTTGACATGATAATGAAAGAGATTATATTTGTCTTAGAAGAAGACAAATAGGAAGCAGTGATTAGATTGCAGACAGAGATTAACTTATAATAAGGAGTTAGATATGAGTAATGATATAAAGAAACCTCTCATAGATGAATTTAATTACTATATTTCTCACCAAGAGGAATTAGTAAGCAAATACAAAGGTAAGTTCTTGGTAATAAAGGGTGAAAAAGTAACCCCATTTGATACCATGGAAGAAGCCTTTGATTGGGGTGTAAAGAACATAGGGATAGGAAAATTCCTAATGCAGAGATGTGATTCCGGTGAAGAGAATTACACTCAACAATTTCATTCCCGGGCTGTATTTGCGTAATGGGAGTTATAAATAATCTTACTAGAAGATATAATGAAATACAAAATGTGATTACAACTCCTAAAGGGGATTTATAAATTTGCCCCATATTTAGGTTTAGGATTCAGAGAGTACTATACGCAATGGGATACATCTATTGGGGAAGCCTTTTATTCTTCAAAATCTATTAAGACACTTGGTGAAGCTGGAGTCGATTTTTTTGTATCCATTGAAAGTCTTCTATTATCATTAGGAATCTCAGCACAATCAGGTGTTTCTTTTTCTTTTGGATTTGGAATATAAATATAAAAATAAAATAATTTCTTGACAAGATGCAGTTCCTTCTTACTTTGGGAATTGCACGTATTTCTAGGGTTTAAACCTTACCCTTATCAGAGGTTTTTGTTCTTTTAGAGACCAGTTTGAAAGGTCTTGATTTAATAACTTCGTAACAGAAATAAATGTTAGGGAGAGCCAATGATGGTAGTTCGGTGACGGCTATCACGCTTGTTAGAAGGCGGTGCAAATCTTGGTTCTCCCTTTTTTTAATGCACATAAATCTAATAGGAGCCTATAATGGCAAACGCAGTTTTAATTAACGGTCAGAACCTTCCTGTCCGTGAATATGAAGGAGTAAGAGTAGTAACATTAAATGATGTAGCGACAGTACACCAAACAGAAGCTAAGAGAATTAGAGACAACTTCAACAATAACCGAAAGCACTTTACTGAAGGAACAGATTATTTCTTAATTAAGGGTAAAAAGGCTAACCTAAATTAAGAAATAATCTGT
>JAVEPM010000093.1:0-10144 GCA_034008115.1 Methanolobus sp. | reverse complement strand
CTATTATGTCTTCCATCAGGTCAAACATAGCCTGTTGCTTGTCCAGAAGGTCTGTTGGACTGTCCGTGTCATACGCATCAAAGACACACAATATGTATGAATACTGAATAGGAGCATACCTAATAGACTCTTTGCTATGCTGGCTCGAACCAAGAAACAATCCAATCGCCGGAAAGTTTCCCATTGCAAGCTCAGTTTCACTCTTAGCTATTACATATTCGCCATACTCAGCCTGTATTTCCGCAATCAAAGCAAGATGTCTTTTCAGAAAATTGCTGGCAACGCTCATACAGTAAACACTCCAAATTGACCCTGCGCATAAATATCACTGGGCTCATCTTCATTGTTCCCAGAAGCGAAGCTCAAGCATTGATTAGCCAAGTCTCGGTAGTTGTCTGCGTTGGCTATCAAATCCTCAAAAGGGGCAGAATAAATATTTGCACCACCAGCAGAATCACGGATGGTGTTTACTGCCCCCTTAACCAGCTTCTTTAACGAAATTGCAAGGTAATATAGGCTGAAATATGACTCGGCGTAAATCAAGTTACGCAATGACTTTTGCTCGCTATTCAGCACATCAAAGGATAAAGAGTCAAATGCTGGATATGTATCTGAATCAAAACTATTCAAATTATTCACATACTCCTGATAAGCATCCTCACCAAGATTTTCTAACATATCACGTGCCCCGCTGGAAAGAATCTGTGAATTGATTCTATCTTGCGCCTGCGTTGTGATATTAGCAAGCTGTGTCATTTTGGTCTTGATTAAGTCCTCGTAAATAATAGGTTCAGCCATTTTATTTCCTTACTAACTTAAGATTACGTAAGAGTCAGGCGGGAGCTTATCAAGTTCAGCCTGGTCAACTCTATACCGTATATGATATTGATATTTACCAATGGATTTTTTCATAAATATCTTTACAATAACGGGTTCTTTCTTAACTTTCTTCTTGGGCTTTACTTCTTCAGTCTCGATTACTTCTGCAGTAGTTTCATCGATAACTTCAGGTTTCTTAACTGTTTTCTTTTTACTCATAACTTATCTCCTATTACCATGTTACGCAATAGTAATATCGCAATCAATACAATCAGAGGCAATCATATTGGGGTGGTAAGCTCTCAAGTAGATGTGGTCGCTTTCCGTGAGAGAGAAACTGCCATTTTCAGGGATAACCGCAGCATCAGCAGCACCAAGAGCTTCATCCAGAGTATCGAAGGAACCCCCTGACAAGTTTTCCGTAGAACTAACCACGACAGCTCCTTTGTTCGGGCAACATACATGAAGAGGGGTTCCGCTTGCAACTGTTTGAGTATATGTGTTGGTTCCAGAGGGGGTATAGGCATTCATGCCATTTTTTGCATCGTCGGCAGACAACAGAACAGGGTCAGAGACCTTTGCACCCTTGAATGCAATTACGAACCTATTATGACGTGAAGCCTGAAAGTCAAGATACAGATTATAAGTATACTCAAATGCGGAACCAGTTTCGGCTCGGGCATTGTAGAACATATCCCTGCGATAACTTTTGCTATCAGAGACAATATCAAGATTTTTGGGGTTGCCAAAAAGAATAGAGCCATACAATGTTGAGTCGTTTTCGTGAGTTTCATTGATACTTATCCAGTCGGGAATTGCTACCAGTGAATAACCCATGAATCGAGGCACATTGCCGTTAGTCAGGATATCTTCTTTGACTGGGTTGGAAGGATTGGTGATATCAGAACGAGACGCAACATAAAGGTCAACATCTCTCTGCGACATCATGAATACGTTTCCTTTGTCACTTCTGAACTCGGCAGGCATAGACTCATACACTTTGTGCATAAGAGCAATAAGATTTGCGCCATTATAATCAGAGCCAGTTGCACTGGTTGCATCAACCTTATGAGGAGTCAGATAACGACCCAAGAAGCCCTGAACCTTGATTGTCCCATAGGTATTGGTGTTAGAGCCATCTGCTGTTTGCAACATCTTATTGAAACCAAGATTAAGGTCATAGAAATCTTCAGTGCTGGCGTAATTTCCACCCAAGCCATTGATGGCAAGATTCAGAATATCGTTACCCAAAGCAATAGCCACATCATTAAGAACTTCATTCTCAAAGTTGAGGTTATGCAGGTTGTCAATAACAGTCTGAAGCGGAATATCTTTATGCAACTGAGCATTTTTGAGCCACATATTGATTCCAAAATTATGTACAATGCGCTTATTAATGGTAGTGACAGCGCCACCCTTCTGCTCATTGGAAACCAAGTTCTTGCTGGTAATTGCAGTGCCCTTGACATCCGTGACCAAGCTTTTTACAATACGAGTATTGAACAACTTGAGATAGGGGCTCTTGTCATAGATATAGCGTATAGCTATCTCTGCATCCTTTTCGCTCAAGGTTCTGCCACGAGTAAAGTCAAGAGTTGTTTCGTCAACCTCACTTTTCTCAACAGGAACGCCATCGGAATCTATAATTTCGTAGCCCGCATGTTTAGACAGCAAATAAGCAGCCAGCGGACTAAATTTTGGCGCATTACCCTCATTAGCGGAGGCAACGCCACGTTCAAAGCTCTTTTGCAAAATGCTAATAAGATTAAGAGCATCCTTTGCATCAATAGTAAGATTCTTTAATTCCATTTTAATTTCTCCTATAATAAACCGTGACCAGCCGGAGCGGAGCGTTTAATTTCTACACGAGTAGGCACAGCTACGGAAGATTCGGTCTGCTTGTCGTTGAGTTTATCGTTTGTTTCAATGAGAGACTTGTTAATTTCAGCAAACTTGCTTTCAAATCTCTGCTCCATTTCTTTTAGGGATTGCAAAAACTGTTCTCCCACGCTTTTAATAACCGTTTCAATCGAGACAACTTCCGTTTTTTCAACTTCAACAGGCTCAGAATCAGTTTTTTCTGCAGTATTTTCTGCTTCTGCATCATCGGTTGTCTCTGGTTCGCTTGAATCATCGGCATTCTTCGCAATCGTAGTCTCAGTTGATGTCTCTGGCTCTGCTACTGGCTTGTCTGCTGACTTTGCAATCTCAGAAATCTTCTTATCAATGTATTCTGTGGCAGATTTCATTGATGCCGAAAGAGCAGTTAGCTGTTCTTCGCTCGCAGAATCCCACGAAATATTGTTGAAGAAATCTTCTCGCATAATATCCATGATAAAGTATGGATTCCTTGACATTGAATCAAATGCCTTCTCCATTTCCTCATCAAAAGATTTAGAAAGACCAATAGCCTCAAGAACCTTATTCATCCATGATTTCATTGTTGGTTCTCCTTTGCTCATTTTGGCTTCACGAGAAATACCAAACATCGAATAACCTGTTATTTCGCCATTTTTCCATGCTTCCCAAATGTCCTCACTGGCACGTGTAACCAAGACCCAACTACCTGCCTTGATAACATCATCACCAATACTTAGGCTCACTGGTGCAATATAGCTTTCGACAACCACGCCAGCACCAGCCAGCAGGTTATGTTCAGTATCGATATTACGGTAATGCTCAAGAAACTCGTGAGCGGTTTTTTCGATTTCGTCTTTTGTCATAAAATCGCCATAGGTGTCCTCTGAGTCAGGTTCATAAACAATACCATATAATAGACGCTTTTCGTCGGCATCGTCATTCTTTGACAGGAACTTTACCTTAAACTCTGCATCAGAATGCCTACAGGCAGATTTAGCAAGAAAGAATTGCTTCTTATTTGCGCCACGCCTCACGTATGAAACATGAGTAATGGTAACATCGCTAAGTTGTCGCCTTTTCTTTATTGTTTCCATATTTTACCACCTATAACCTTGTTGTGCTTTCATCATTATTTTTGTTTGGGTCAAGATTATTAGACGCCTGCCCGTCACCTTGACCTAAGTCAGAATTATCGCTTGTATGCAAGTCGCCATCCTTATTAGGCTTAACAGATAAATTACTCATGCGTTCAGTTTCGCTCTCGTCTTGTGGAGTATCCTTAAGGTCAATCGGTTTGAGATGTAAGAACATCTGCCTGATTTCATTCACGGATAATACTCTGTTACCAAACTCATCAACCATATTGTAATACATATTGGCAATAATGGCATCGTCTTTCTCGTTAGAGATATTCATTCCGTTCAGGCTAAACTCACAATTAACACCAAACTCAAGCTCAAGAAACCTGTTAATAAAATCAGCAATAGTCTTTTGCTCTGGCTGTGATACAGTCTCCATAAACAGCTTCAGGTCGGTTATGCCAGCCGAGCCCCCACCAAAGTTTCCGCCTTGTGACAAGCCAAGCAATTTTGGATGAACCCTACACTTAAGCGCAATCTTGAACTGTATTTTGTCTGCCAAGGTAATAAACTGTTCATCAATAGATTTTGAAAGCGGCACTAATTTAATCTGAGCTTTCTCGTTTGGCACAGACAGAAATAGCATCTTGTGTGAATTTGCAACGCCCTTAAGGTTGTTCTCAATAAATTCTTTAATCTTTTCGTAGCTCTTTTTGGCTAACTTTCCGCCGGTAATTAAAACCGCCCAAGCAGGCTGTCCACCGTTAGAAAAGAAGTTGATGTTATACTGGTCTGTCAAATAGGACTGCTTAATTAAGTCAAACAAATGCGATGTATCAGGCTTGCCATAATAAAGATTTTCTTGCGATGGTCTTTTCATGTGCAGGCAATAGTGCACACCATCTTTTGTTTTGGAGGACACAGGATATGGCTCAAATACAGTCGGGCTGGAACAACCATCAGGAATATACATATACTTATCAATCTCACGTAGAGTGTTGCCAAACTTATCAACCTTTGGCTTAATATACATATCCTTGCCAGGCAGACTATACAGAGACCTCTTATTCCCACTCTTTACGAATTCAAGGAAACAATTGTCAAACAACTCAAAATCTGTGTACATATTCTTGAGAATAGACGTAAATGTATCACTAAAGTTTCTATTTGGTGTCTTGAAAAAGTCAATAATATCTTTGTGTTTGTCAATGTCCTTGTATCCGAACGAATAGCCACGCCCAATTGCTGTATCAACCTTGATGGCAATACAGGTTTGATAAGTTATATCAATGGCTTTATATGCCAGAATTTGCGAGGGGTTATATGGAGGCAAAACGCATCCATTAGACCTAATGCTTTGTGGCGTAGCAAGCTTGACAGAACTCTTTGGCAAGCTTATTGACTTAGAGATAGGAGCAAAAAATATTTCATCAGCACCAAGAAACTCTTTCTCAACCGTGCTATTGCCAACAGGCTCTTCTGAAACAACTTTAACTTCGTCTTTCAATTATATTCTCCCTAAAATATTTCAACATCAGAATCTTCTTCTTCAGTATCGGGTTCATTATTATCTTTTACATATTTAGTGTCAAGCATTTTATTTTCACTACCAAGAGAATCTATCTCAACATCGAAGGATTCAGACATCATTGACAACAATCCAGCCATAGAGTCGGGCGCATCATCCTTTCCATATTTATATTTTCCATAGTTAGATAAGTTAGACATAAATCGTCTATAATGGTCGTCTTGTTCATCATCTTCAAGAAAGTAACAGTTATTCTTGATTTCGCCTAATGCAAGCATAATCCTGATTTCTTTATTGCTTGATGTTGTGTGACAATCTATTTCAAGACCAATTGCACTGAACAACCCCTCATTGTTTCTTTGCAAATTCGTGGCAAACTCAATCCCGCCCTGATTGCTCTCAAATACAAAATCATCTGGCTTGAAGTAAGCAATCTTTTCAAGCAATGGTTTCTCCAGCGCAACACTGTCCTCATTTGAGAATACTACGCCTACAATATATTTCTTGTCACCATACCTATAACAGAACGGGGCGGACAAGTTATCTGTGCCCTTATTTGCATAGTCACACCAGCCCAATACCTCGTCTGGGTTGCCCAGTTCTTCAAGGTCTTTCATTCTAAACCGCTTCAAATCATCCAGCCTCAATTTAGCAAAAGTCCTGTCGGCTGGCTTACACATATAAAGAGCCTGAAACATCCAGCCAAGATTCTTCTTTTCCCAAGTATTCTTAATAGCCAGCAATTTTTCGGTGGGTATCATTGCCTCACAAACACTCTTGCCTGTTTTTTCATCAAGCGCAGGAAAGATAAACTTATGCCAAGAATCATCATCTTCTCTTAATCCAATTGGGTCTTTCTCGCACCACCTCGTCTGAATAATAATCTCGGCACAATTTGATGTGGTGTTTATGCGAGTGTTATGTACCGTCTCAATGAATAGGTCAAGTTTATCTAAGTATGCCTCAGACAGGGCTTCTTCGGGGTCTTTGATAGGGTCGTCAAGGATGGCGGCTTTGTTGCATCCACGCCCTGTGATTGTGCCCTTAATCCCTGCACCAAAATATGTAGAGATGGTCGTGCCGTCAAGCTGCCAAGACATTTTAGATGATGCCTTGGGGTCTGTCTTGACATTGGGAAATACAGCCTTATATTCATCCATATTAAGCGTGTCTAACACCGCCTTAGACAAATCCATTGCAAGATTATCATTATAGCAGTTTCGCATAAACGAGCCGTCGGTGTCATAGCCAAGCCACCACGCAATCCACAGACTACAAGTCCTGCTCTTGCCTGCACGTGGAAAGAAAGAGATAAGCACCTTTTTTAATTCGCCAGTGGTAACTCGCCTGAGAATCTCTGAAAGCTCCATGAGCGGTATTTTCTCATCTGTATAGAAGTCGGGATATAAGTATTTCAGAAACTCCCAAAAGCCGTATTCAGTATATGGCGAGAACTTTAATTGAAGCTCATCGCATTTCTGTCGCTCTCTGCGTTGCTTCTCAAGGATAAACTCCTCTTGTGTGAAAGTAAGGTCAGGCATTAACTCTCCACCTCTTCATAATCCGTCTCTATCGCCTGTGCGCCACCGTTGTTAATCTGATACTCAACTTGCTTGAAGTCCTCGTCAGATAGTTCTTGCAACTTCACATTCTTATTATCTGCCTGCTTATTCGCCAACTCTAACTTAACAAGTATCTCTTTAGCGCCTTCGCCACCAGCAATTTTCTGAAGCACGTCAACAATTTTGGTAATGTCGGACATCTTAACCTGCTTGCGCATAGACAGCGGTCTGCTGTTAGCAATATCGTCAGCCTGCACCTTATCTATATAATCCAGCTCTCTATTGATTATCTTGAATGCCTTCAAGCCCATGTTATTGAGAACCTTCACAAAGTTCTTGACGGAGCTCTTGGCTTCGCTGGTCGCTATATCCTCTTGAATCTGCTGCTTCTTCTCGATATAAGATTGCCGTTGTTGAATCCAAGACTTGCCCCGGTTAATTGGGTCATTTAAGTCATTAGCCTTAGACAGAATCAGCGGCTTGGAAATGCCGTGAATCTTGGCAATCTCATCAAACGAGGGATAGCTTGGGTTTAGCACATAATCAGCCCTGATTTTATCCCAGTCTATTGTCTTTATGTTAGCCATGCTTCATTGCTCACGTCTTCACCATTGCGCTTAACGGAATAATCCAGTCCTGCCTCTTTCATATAGTTTACCCACCGTAATACAATCACGTCACAGTAATGCTCATCCAGTTCGGCGCCATAACATGCCCTGCCAAGTTCCTGCGCTGCTATTAGCGTAGTTCCAGAACCAAGAAAAGCATCATATACAATGTCCCCAACTTTGCTGCTATTATTTATAAGCCTCTTAATCAACTCAACGGGCTTCATTGTGGGATGGAGTTTTGATTTAATTGGCTTATCAAACTCAAATACATTCATTTCATTGTTGTTTCCATAAAACTTGTGCTTGCCCTTCCAGCCATACATGATAAACTCTAACTTAGACATGTAATCAATCCAGCTAATAACGTGCTGGTTTTTCAACCACACAAGAATGCTTGAGAAATACATCTTGGCATCATCAAAAGCCAGCCTGAGGTTGTGCAAGTTCTGCGAGGAAATAAAGGCATAGAATGAATTAACTTCAGCAAACGGTATGATTGACATAAATTCCGCAAAGAACTTTCTGTAATCATCTATTGCATCATTCTTAATATCCCTTTCCATGCGTGTGCCATATTTCTTCTTTACATCATTCTTGCCTTGAAACTTGTTAAGCATTTTGTTCTTTGCGCCATAATCAACTCCATAGGGCGGGTCTGTTATAACAAGATTAACCTTCCTGTCACCAAATAACACATCCAGCACATCTTGGCTGGTGCAATCTCCACACACGAGCCTGTGTTCATTTAGCTCATATACATCGCCTGGCTTTGTAACGTTGTTTTCTGGAACATCTTCTATTTCCTTTTCAGTCACCTCTTCATATTCATTGACTCCAGAGCCCTCCATATCAACATCAGCCAACATTTCGTTCATCTCCTCTTCCGAGAATGGCATAGTCAGGTCTATATCATCAAACTCAATAGACAATTCCTTAACCAGCGCAGAGAGTGATTCCGTGTTGCTTGAGAATTTTGTCTCATTAGTCTCAACGGCGATTCTCTTTGCTTGTGCCTCAGATATAACACCAAGATTGAATGAGTATATTGTCGCAAATCCAAGCTCCTTCAATACATCCAGCCTGTGATTACCATTAACAACTTCATAAAACCCTGTTTCAAGTTCACGCACAATGATATTCTCAATCTGCCCGTTGCGCTTGATATTGTTTGCCAGCTTCTCGGCAAGCTCCTTATTGTTTTCCTTGTAATTCCAGCCAGCCTTGACCAGCTTGTCTATTGGTATTTCGCAAAATCCTTTATTCATTACTACTCCTATTATTTAAGTCTGTTATTGCCTCGCCTATACTAACTGTAAGATTTCTATTTGACTTCTTAAAGTACACAAGATTCTTATCCTCTTGGTTATTCTCCTCTTCAAATAATTGTAGTAGCCAATCAAAATCGTCAGGTGTTTTATTTCCTTCCCTGATATATTCTGGATTGGCAAAGTAAAATTCCTTCCCCCTGCCACGCATAATCATAATAGCATTGATAGAGAGCAATTCCTTAACCGCCATCGACAACTCTTGCATGGTCAGGTTAGCGTATGCGCATAAGTCCACACTATTCATCGGCTTACCGTTAATTTCCAGCCTATTGGTCTCTGGATTTAGGCAGCCAAGCATCAGGGCAAATAGATAACTGCCAGTCCTATACTTATCAAATAGTCCTTTTTCGTATATCTCAATCATGAAACCACAATAAATTACCAATCAAAATTTGTCAAAGAAAATGTTACTCTGTTTTTTTATCAAGCCCAAGCAGTACCAATTTGGCTGTAAGTTATTGCAGGACAGGGACTTAGACAGGTAGGGTTTTTTATGCTAAAGTATAAATTTGGTTTTAGCCGGTGTATATTAAGAGCCCACAATAACTTGAAACTTTACTACTCAACTCCAGAGCAGCATTAAATTAGTGCTATTCATTTCCAAAGAACTAATTGTCTCAGAATAACTTAACTCAATTCAAGTAAAATAGCTAAAGATAAGCTCATACAGCACACCTAAAAGCACACAACTAACCCAAAAAAAACTTTATATAATGCTAACAGAAAACGCTGGTGCCACAAAAAAAAATCAAACTTTACCACAGAAAAACCAGATAAAACACAGCAAATGAAAGCTATGAAGCCATGAAAGTGCATATAAGGGCATATAAAAGTGTATGAAGTCACATAAAAGCAACTAAAAGTGTGTGAAACCATATAAAAGCGTATAGAAATGTATAAAAGTGTATAAAAGTGTATAAAAGTGTGTTAACGTGCGCAGCACGGTGAAAAATTACCAATCAACTTTTTATATTTTCCTTTTCCTTCCAGAGCGATTATGTTTGCCTGCGATTTGCATTGAGTATGTTTTGTTTTATGTGTGATGTGATTTGTTTTGCATATTCAGCCTATTACCTGATTTCCTTTTCCTGAATATATATGGCATTGCTTACCTGCCTTACCTATGCTGCTTATGAAAAAGTAAAACGAGTAGAACACTCTATATATGGTTACACCAAACAAGAATACGCTTATGCTATGCTCATCATATATTGATTTAAGAATGTTTTGTTACATAATTCTACTATTAAGTCTTTGTTTTACTTTTTCATAAGCAGCATAGGTAAGGCAGGTAAGCAATGCCATATATATTCAGGAAAAGGAAATCAGGTAATAGGCTGAATATGCAAAACAAATC
>JAVEPM010000092.1:0-10558 GCA_034008115.1 Methanolobus sp. | reverse complement strand
TAAAAAACATTGGGGTTACATTTTTTTCTTACTTCTTTTCAAAAAAAAATGTTTTCATGCGTTTCAAACAAAATATTGCCTATATTTGAAACTTATCGTAGTCCAAGACCAAATCAACAGAAACAAATTTTTCTGTTCGGCCAGTAAAATTTAAAGTATTATGACTTTTGAAGGATCAAATGAAACATCAGAAAGAAAATTTGTAGAGTTACATGTTGCATGCTTCATTTTTGATCAACCCCTTACTCAACAGGAGATTCCCTATTTTCGTTCTGCCGTATCAAAGACTGCAGGAAGCCAGTTTGACAAATTTCATAATCATAATCTTAGTGAAGAAGGGGGAAAATATATTTATAGGTATCCTTTGATTCAATACAAAAGAATTAAGGGAAAAGCATCTATTGTGTGCATCGGTGACGGAACAGAGGATATAGGTCATTTCTTTCAGCATAACAGGCATAATCTGGCTATAGGAAATCGTAAAGCGGAGTTTCGTACAGAATCGATACGTGCCGATAAATTCAGGTTGCAAATCTGGGAGAAGTCTTTCCCGCTTAATATTATTAACTGGCTGGCCCTAAATCAAAAAAACTATACCTTATATCGGGAAATGACCGATGAGTCGGAGAAGATATTTTTTTTGGAGAAGATTCTGACAGGCAATATTTTGTCGTTTTGCAAGGGTGTTGGACTTTTTGTACAGCGCGATGTGAAAGTACAGATTGATGAAGTATGGGCCAGTGGAGTAACGCAATTTAAGGAGCAGACCTTGATGTGGTTTAATGTACAGTTCCGAACCAATATATGTATTCCGTATTATTTGGGATTAGGGAAGGGTGCCGGATTTGGATTTGGTACAATTTTGCCGCCGGCACAGAAAAACGAAAAGGCAGAAAGAGTGCCATAAGGATGTTTATGTTTGCAATGAAAATAATAAGAGTTTAAAATATAGAGATTGATGGATACTGAAAAAAAATACTTATACGGGGCTTCTGTTCAGGGTATTCAGAAGTTTATCTTTTCAACCAGCAAATTAAAGGATATTGTTGGGGCGAGTTTAATGGTTGATTTGATTTGTTCTGAATTGTTTTGGCGGCAACTAAATGATATGAGCACTGATATTAATCATCTTGGAGGCTATAAAAATGAGTTAGATGTTGATGAAAATTGTTTGATATCAGCAGCTGGAAATATTAAATATATCTGCGATGAAAAAACTTGTAGGAAAATATATCGCAATTTCCCAAAAGCTGTAATGGAATTTGCGCCGGGAATCACAATAAGTCAAGCGTCTGTTGAACTTAAAGATGATATAAGTGCCTCATTATCTGATCTTGAATTTAATCTTAAAACTCAAAGAAACCGGCGAATTGCTGATACAGAACAGGGTTTTATCATAACTCGTAGGGATAATCGAACTGGAAATCCTGCTGTTTGTATTGAAAAAGGAGAAGCAATTGATAAAGCAACTCAACACAAACGCACACTTAGTCGAAAGACAGATAATGAGTATAATCTTTACGGTAAGCTTCTCGGGCGAGAGAGATTTAGAGATATTGGTTTGTTGTCGTCTAATAGTGAGGAATGGATAAAGGGTGAAAGTAATAGTTATGTCGCAGTTATCCATATTGATGGAAATTCAATTGGAAAGATTATTCCTCAACTAACTAATAGAAATTTTAAGTTGTTTTCTAGGAAATTACAGGAAGCAACAGAGATTTCCATTCAAAGTGCATTTCAAAATTGTTATTATGAAGAAGATGGAAAACTAAAGGAATGTTATAAAAAACAAATCCCTTTTCGGCCAATAGTAATTGGAGGTGATGATGTTACCGTGATTTGTGATGCAAAGAACGCACTAAATTTCACGAAATGTTATTTGGCGGAATTTGAAAAGAAGACAGAGCATCTTCTTCATGATATTATTGATAAACCTGATTTAACTGCTTGTGCAGGTATCGCCTTTGTAAAAGCTAAATACCCCTTCTACTATGCAGTTGATCTTGCTGAAGACCTTTGTAGAAGTGCTAAAATAGATTCAAAAGGTATTAATGATTCAAATCCTCCTTCATCATTAAGGTTTTTTAAAGTTGAGTCTTCTTTCTATCAGAATTTTGAAACCATTAGAAGAGAAAAGCTGGAGGCAAAAGAATCCGGAGGTATCTCATTTGATAATGGGTCATATCTTCTCCATAAATCTCAGGAAGCCAACATGGAGACAATCTCTGAATTGGAAAATAAAGTTGAAATAATGAAAGGTGAAAATTCGCCAAAATCTCAAATACGAAATTGGTTGACTATATTGAGAGAAAATAAGGAACAGTCACAATTGCTTTTGGAACGAGTTTGTGAGATGCTTTTATTAAAAGATAAAGGAAAGGTCATTATTGATGAACTTAGTCTTGAAGATATAACAGAAAACAAAATTGATAAAACTGATTTATATGATGTAGTTACTTTAGCTTCATTGATGAAAGAATAAATTATTGGAAATATGGAACGTACAAATGAAATAAAATATAAAATTGAATTCTTGTCCTATTGGCACATTGGTTCTGGGATATCGGGTGGCGTTGATGCAGATGCCGTGGTTCTTAGAGATAAAGATGGATTTCCATATATTCCAGGAAAAACACTAAAAGGACATTTAAGGGATGCTTTACAGACAATTGCAGGTTTGAATCTTGACGTTGTTGATATCGGCTTCATTAATAGATGGTTTGGGATTGAGGGAGGACGGAACAATAATGTATTTTCCGGAAGTCTGTTTTTTGAAAATGCTTATCTGGCCCAGTCGTTTGTTCATAAAATTAATAAGGATGAGAAATCACAGACTTTAAATAGATTTCTTTTTGAAAAGATTTCTTTTACAGCTATTGATAAAGAAAAGGGTTCAGCAAAAAAGAGTAGCCTTCGATCTGTTGAGGTTTGCGTTCCATTAACTTTATATGGTCGGATAATTTTGAGTGATGTTTCAGTTGATGATTATTCAGAAATTAAAGAAAAACTATCAATTGGGATGGGAATGATAGGAAACATGGGCGCTTTCAGAAACAGGGGTTTTGGAAAATGTAGAATAACTTTAATGCAGGAGGATAAACAATGATAAGATATAGATTCAAATGCACACTGCTTAGTGATATTGTTATCAATGAGAAAGCCGGAACAGATGGCCCTCAAAGTTCCCTTGACTATATTCCCGGTTCAAATTTTATGGGAATTGTCGCAAACAAAATGTACAAGGATGCTAAGGATGAACGTGATCAATTGATGTGCTATAAAATGTTTCACTCAGGTGATTTAGTGTTTTCAGATGCACATATATCGATGAATGGTGATAGGTTTTTACGCAGACCTGCTTCCTGGGCAACTCTAAAAAATGGTAGTGATGCGGATATTATACTTCATCATAATTTATCAAAAGAAGATCATATAAAGAATTTTAAAGAAGGCAGACAATATAAACAAACGAGAACAGGGTATTTCTCCCCCTTAAATAAACAATTTACTCAAATCAATAAACAATTTACTCTTAAATCAGCATATGATGCAGAAAAAAGAAGAGCTAAAGATTCTTCGTTGTTTGGATATGAAAGTATACCTCAAGGTGTTGATATGATTTTTTATGTGGAATCAGAGAACAAGGACTATTTAGAAAGAGCAAAAGAAATATTAATCGGAGAAAAACGAGTTGGCAGAAGTAAATCAGCTCAATACGGATTGGTTGAAATTTCTTTTTTGGGAGAGGATGCTGACGTTCAGTTTTTTGATGATAGAGATAAAAGGGAATTAGCCGGTAATCAAATTATTGTCTATGCTGAATCTGATATTTGCATTATTAACCAATATGGAAGTTCGGTTTTAGCTCCAAATATAGGCTCATATCTTAATTTAAATAATGATTGGAATGTTTGCTGGGAAAAATCACAGGTTTTGACCCGATCCTATGCTCCCTGGAATGGCAAGCGGTTTACCAGAGATGCCGACAGAATTGTAATATCCAAAGGATCTGTTTTTGTTTTGGACAATCAAAGTAATAGTGGTTTATCAAAAAGTGTTGAGAAAAACCTTTTTTACCGGATTGGAGAATTTAAATCTGAAGGATTGGGTGGCGTTTTAATTAATCCTGACTTTTTGATGGAGGAAGACCTCTCACATAAAAAACTAGAATCAATTACGCTGCATGAAAGTCAATTAAACATTCAACGCTTCGAGTCAAATGATGACTATGATGATAATGTATTTAAGTTTTTAAAGAGAATTAATGAGCAGGAAGAACAAGAAGCACTTATTTATTCTGCTTGTAAAAAGTTCCGGGATAAGGAAAAAGAAAAATATCGTTCAGGAATTACAAATAGTCAATGGGGAGGAGTCAGAGATATTGCAAAACGGAGCTCAGATAAAGAGGAGTTAATGAAGTATTTATTTATTGGAAAAGATTCTTATTTAATGCATGGCGTTAATGCTGAAAAATGGAAAGAAAAAAGCAGACGTGATATATTAAAAGATGCTATTGAAAACAATTTTAAAGGTTATTTATCACATGGAAGTAGTATAGGTGATGAGAATTTGCCGTCTGTAGTAGAGAAATTAGCCGCGTTATTTCAGAAAAAAAATAAATAGTTATGTGTTATTCATACAGATATATTGCAAAAATAGTTATCGAATCCAAAACGCCATTATCACTGGCAAGTGGTGAATGTGGTATAACCGTGGATTCTGAAATCCTCTTGGATTATAATGGCTATCCGTTTATTCCGGGAACCAGCATTACAGGTGTCCTAAGGCATTGTTGTGATAGAGAGCTCATCAATAATAAAGAAGAGATAAAGGATATTTTTGGTTTTGATGATGATCAAGCAGGAAAAGGGAGCAGAATAAAAGTTTCTTCGGCGTATTTTATAGGCAAGAATGGAAAAGTAGGTGAAAGGATACTTATTAAGGATGAAATAGATCAAGCACTCCAACAATTTCCTGATAGACAACATGTAAGGATTAATGATCGGGGTGTTTCAGATGAGGATAACCGTGGTAAATTTGACCAGCAGATTGCCTTAAAAGGCTCAAGATTTGTTTTTGAACTTGAATTTGAAGGTAAAGAGGACGAAGAGGATATTTTTAGACAGATAGTTTCTTGTTTGTTTTTACCTGAATTTAGACTTGGGGGAGGAACACGAAACGGCTTTGGCGAAATAGAAGTTAAGGGCTTGACTGTTGATAGTTATGATTTACAAACCAGAGAGGGTTTAATGAAGTATATTAATCGAAATAAGTCATTATGCGTTTACCCTCTAAGTATCCCGGAAGAGATAACTTTTACGGATACAAAGTTTATAATTAAATATGAATTGAAGCTTCGACCAGATGACTTCTTCATATTTTCTTCCGGTGTTGGCTCTTTGGAATCCGACATGAATCAAATTGAAGAAAATGTAATTGAATGGAATGAGAATAAGCCAGTACTTGGAAAGAAAAAAATATTGATTCCTGCTTCGTCAGTAAAAGGTGCAATTGCGCACCGTGTAGCATTCCATTATAATAAGAGGAAAGAACGGTTTGTAGATTATCCTAATGTGACTAAAGATGATGTAATAGGTGCAAACAATGAGGCTGTAAAGTGGCTATTTGGATATTCAACTAATGAAAATGATAAAACAGTCTCGAAAAGGGGTAAGATTGTCTTTTCCGATGTTTATTGTGGTTTCAATCTATCTGAAACCAATAATCCGAATGAATCAAAGGAGAAGCTTTCACACATAAATATTGATCGTTTTACCGGTGGTGTAATTGGAGGGGCTCTTTTTAATGAAGTAGTTGCAAATATTGATGAGGAGTTTAATTTTTTTATTACTCTTGTTCCCGAACGTAAAGAAAACGAGAAAGAAAAAGAAGAAGATAAGCAAGCAATTGGACTTATTATAGATTCTCTTGAGGATTCTTTAAGAGATGTTAAAACCGGAATGTTGCCACTAGGAGGAGGAGTTAATCGTGGACATGGTTGTTTTACGGGAAGATTATTTAAAAATGATGAGGAGATTTGATATGGCTAATGAAATAGAAGTAATAAAAACACTATCTGATATCCCAAATTTAAGTTATATCGGATATATATGGCCTTCGGATAAATCCGAGCCAATTATAAATGATAAGCATTTTGATCTTGAGCTGTTGAAGAAGTATGAGGGAAAGCAGAATCCGTTTATTGTAGAAGGAAATATGTATTCAGCAAGTGATAAGATTAGTATTTCAATCAGGCATAATGACTCCGGTTATATTATAACGAAGGTTGATTTTGCTGAGATAAAAGCAAATGAAACGATGGAAGTATCTGATCAGAAATATCTTCACGTTAATAAACATGATAATTCAAAGGTTTTGTTCAGACAAGTATGGTCTGAACAGGAAGATGATAATACCATTGACTTTAAAGTATTAAGACCTCTTATCAAAGCATTTGTTGGATTTGAAAAGTAAGACATTATGAATAAGCAGAAATATATTAAGGCGCCCTACAATTTCGTTCCATTATCCGAAAAGGTCTTTTCTCCGACTTGGTGGGCTGGTCAGGTGAGTCATGATATTCCATTCAGCGATGGTGAAAGTGGCATAATTGAAGTTACTTTAAAGGCAGAGACGCCTGTTTTTATTAGAAATACAGATTTTTCAAATGGAGACGATAAAGAATCTTCCACGGAATTTTGTCATTATATAGATAAGAACGGAAAAACGCAATATTATATCCCGGGGACCAGTGTAAAAGGCATGATTCGCAGTGTGTTGGAGATAATGAGCTTTGGGAAGATTAAGGTTGATGAAAGATTGAAGTATGCAACGAGGGATTGGGATAATGAAAATGTTTATGAATTAAAAAATGTAAAGGAACAAGGTAAAATTCGTTGTGGATATCTGATTAAAAAAGATAATACATATTATATTGAAGATCATGGTAAACCATATCGAATTGGTCATAAAGAAATTGATAGTATTTTAGGTAGTGAGATTCTTGAAAAGTACTTTTCTAAAAGGAAAAGCTTTAATTTGAATGACGAATATAAAGACGGTGGTGTAAAATATGATCCGAAAACAGCTAAGTTTAAATACTCTGTAATCCGTAAAGAATCAGATTTAAATAAATTAAAAGGGAACACTTTTTCTATTAATGATGGGTTGTGTGACAACTTCCATGATAATCGAGTTAAGATTAATCAGGACGGAGAAATCTTTGGAGATATTATTTTGACCGGTCAACCAGATAAATGGGTTTATCCTCCCGAACCAAATGGAGGAAAATACTGGGAGTTTGTTTTCAAAAACGATATAGAAGATAAATATCCAGTATCTGTAGATCAGATGAACGATTTCGAGTTTATTTATGAGGACTCAGATGATTGGAAATACTGGAAAGAAAAGGGACGAATTCCAGTCTTTTTCCGAAAAGAAGGCGAAAAGATAAAAGATTTTGGGCTTGCCTTTATGTATAAAGTGCCATTCCTGTATAAACCTGTTGATTTGATTTCAAAGGATCATAAAAATAATAGTAAACGTGATTTGGCGGAAACTATTTTTGGATCAATTAAAAACGAAGCACTTAAAGGTCGAGTACAATGTTCTAATTTTGAACTAACAACAATACCACGTTTTGAACCGGAAACAACTACAATACTGGGAAGTCCCAAAGCTTCATACTATCCAATATACATAAAACAGAATGGACCTTTGCAAAAAAAAGGTAAACATTTTATTTATAGTACTTACAATGATTCAGATGCCAGTCTTTCCGGATGGAAGCGATATCCGGTTAAAAATCATTTCATTCCAGAGCATCCGCAGGGCAAAATTACCACAACAATAAAACCTATAAGCAAGGATGCTGTTTTTAAGGGTAAGATCAGATACCATAATTTGCGTCCTGTTGAGTTAGGTGCTTTGTTGTCCGCTTTAACTTTTCATAATTCTGACGGGTATTTCCATTCAATCGGTATGGCAAAGCCATATGGATGTGGTGCTGTTTCATTATTAATAAAAGCTTCTACATTATCTCACAACACAAATACATATTACGCTGTATTTGAAAAAGTGATGAACCAGTTTTTAGGTGAGAAATGGGTAAATAGTATAAATATGAAAGAGTTGTTTGCAATGTCATCTTTTCATAATGGAGGGGTAGATCGAAATCCATATATGTCCATTGATAAAAAGGATTACATATATGCAAAAAAAAATGGGGAAGACTTAAAACAGTATTCTGAAACTCATTCATTAAATCCAGAAATAAACTCAGTGTTAGAAAAGCTTGTTGAAATTGAAAAGGATGAAAAGAAAAAAGAAGAAGCAAGGCTTAAAGATGACTTTAATTCATTGATTGATAAATTGAGATTAGATTTTGCCGAAATTGATGAAGAAACGCTATCTGATAGAATTGAACAATGTGAAAGGTATGGTGAATTAGATTTAATCACTTCAATGGAGAATTATAATGATCTTCTTGTTTTTAAGCGAATATTCTCGATTCGTAAATTAATGTCAGAAAATAAATGGGGAGAGGCAAGGCATTTAATCCATGATATGCCCAAATCAGTTGAGTCATTTGCTGTTCAATATCTTAATCAATTAGATGAGCAGTGTAAAGTCAAAAATATTGAAACAATAAATTTAGAAAACGCCATAGATTTAACGTCTTCGATAGAGAAACATAAAGGACGTATTGGAACTTATTTAAGAAAAAAGAATTGTAAGACTTTGCCAGAAGAAGACATTCCTATTTTGGAGTCAGCTTTGAGGAAGTGGAAAAAAGTAGATACTGATCCAAAATGGATTGATTATAATTCTAAGCGTTCTGTATGGACGCAGTTTGTTGAAAAGTGGGTTGGGCATGATAGAGCCGTTGAACTATTTGAAAAAATTATAAAATAATATTCGATGAAAGTTCTAATTAATATCCTTAGTGAACAACGGTTACAAAATTATATTGCAATTAAACATGTGAAACCTGATAAGGTTTTCACCCTTTCAACTGAAGCTATGCATGACCAAAATGTCATATTCTCAAAAGTTTCAGGAGTAAAACATATTCCCATAAAATGTCATGGATTTGATTATAGGAATCTTTTCTCTGCGACTGAAGAGATCGCTCAAAAGGTTGATCGGGAGTCTGAAGTTGTTATAAACTACACAGGCGGAACAAAAATCATGTCTACTGCACTTATATTAAGGTGTTTGACACTATTTAATAAGCCAATCAATTTAATTTATGTCAATACCCGCGATCACAAAATCGAAAAGTTAACTGTTAAAGATAAAGGTGGTTTTGGATTTGATAGTGATGAAATCAGGATAAAAATCGATATTCATGATTGTTTTCTTTTGAAAGGAGAGCAGTTGAAATATTATTCTACTGAATTGGACAAGTTTCAAAAGGAACGATTTGCTTTATCTGAGCAATTTATTAGTAACAAAGCATTAGAAATAGTTTTAAAGAATCAAAAAGATTTTTTTAATGGAAAAGAGGTTAAGCCAAAATTTAGCGAACAATATGGCCCTGTTAAATATCCTATTTCTGTCTTTTTTAATCAAAATGAATTTGCCATTGACCTGGGAGAAGAAGGGTTTAGATATAGTCACCCAGATGGCGGGAAATATCTGACTGGAGGTTGGTTGGAAGAGTATGTTTATATAAAATTACTTGAATCAGGAAAGTTTGATGAGGTTGCAAAAAATATACTAATTGATTTCAAATCAACTACGGGCAATTTAAAAAACATTAAAAACGAAATTGATGTAGCTGTATCAAAGGATGTATCCCACATTTTTATTGAGTGTAAGGCGGGGGAAGTGAAACAGGAACACTTGTATAAACTAAAATCCTTAAGAGATTATTTTTTAGGGACGTATGGTAAAGCCTTTCTTGTATCCCGTAAGGAACCCAAGCCAAATATTAAGGAAAAAGCAAAAGACCTAAATATAGAATTAATATATGGTAAGAATATTCTTAATATTGAAAAATTGATTAAATAACCTCCTATGCCACGAAAAATATTAATCTCATTCCTGGGAACGAATGAATATGTCCCGGCAAACTATTATTTGGGCGATCAGTCCCATAAAATTGATAATGTGCGGTTTATTCAGGAGGCTATTCTGGAACTAATTTGTAATGGTTGGACGGAAATGGATGTTGTAAAGGTTTTTCTTACCGATGAAGCCGAAAAGAAAAACTGGGTGGATAATGGTCACTGTGAAAAGGATCAAAAAATTATTGAATGTGAGGGATTAAATACCCGACTAAAAGCATTTGCTTTGCATCATAAGATTAAATATACCGTGGAACCGGTGTTCAATGTTCCCACCGGAATAACGGAATCGGATGTCTGGGATGTTTTTGATACCATATATGAACAACTGGAGGAGAATGATGAGGTCTATTTCGATATTACGCACTCTTTCCGAAGTATTCCCATGTTGTGTATGGTGCTGCTCAACTATGCCAAATACCTGAAAAACATTACGGTAAAAGGAATCTATTATGGTGCTTTTGAGGTGCTGGGCCCGGCATGGCAGG
>JAVEPM010000091.1:0-10745 GCA_034008115.1 Methanolobus sp. | reverse complement strand
GTATTGCTATTAATTTTGAAGACAGATCGTCAAGTCCCTGGGATTTCATTCCCTTGTACACAAGATTCTCAAAATTTGCTCGGACTGTTTCCATAAATGTTCCTCATTTTCCGTATTTCCTGTCATTGCAGTAACCGTAGTATGTGTAGAGGTTGTGCAGGTCCATGTTTGAAAGGGCTTCTCTGGAGATGGCGGTGTAGCCGTTCTGGGGGTCCATGATATGCCAGTAACCGCTGGATATCTTGGTGATCATGGTAAGTAATCCATTGCCAAAGGATCTCCATTTGCTCATGCCTACACGGAATTCCTCGCTTAGCAGGCGGTTGCCCTTGGTGTAGTCGGCTTTTCCTTCGATGATAGGCATCATGAGGTTGGGAAGTTGCAACGGGTTCATCTGGTTATCACCGCCCATGACCACAACTATGTCCATGTTCTCCTTCAAAGCTGCCTGATAACCATGCAGTATGGCTGCACCAACACCCTGATTCACTTCGTGAGTTATGATTTGTAAACGTGGATTCTCTATTAATTCGAGGACCTCTGCAGTGTTGTCGGTGCTGCAGTCATTGATCACATAGATGTTGTCAATATATTCCGGAATTCCATTCACAGTGGTCTTGATAAGTTTATCCTCATTGTATGCAGGAATGACCACTCCGATTCGGTGTTTTTGAAAAGTATCATTGTCGTGATTACATAAACGAGATACAGGAAGTATATCTACATTAAATCCCGCACTTTTTGCATCTTTAAGAAGGGAAAGTTCAACTTTAGTATCGTTCTCATGAAACTTTAGGGAATCAAACGTACTTGATGAAAATGCAGTGAATCCCATTGACATGTTTGCAATATCAGCAGGCGCTTTATTATTGCAAGGCGAGGACTCTTCCAGGTGTTCATCCATACCTAAAAATGAAAGCACATCCGGATCATTATAAAGATTATTGCCGGAAACAACATCAGATCGAAGCCAGTATATGGGCTCAACAAGTTTTGGTATATCTTTAGGATTATGATAACCATTTGCATAAAGAGTAACAATTATTTTGGGTTTAAGTTCTCTTGCAGCCTTAAAACCAGATCTTAAGGCTTCACTTCTTCCCATACTACTCTCATGCTTTACAAGTCTCACTCCAAGGCTCTGAGCAATAAAAGCAGTAGCATCATCACTGCAATCATCCACTACAATTATTTCGTCCACATAATGCTTTGCTTTTTTAATCACATCGTATATGTGAACTTCTTCATTGAATGCAGGAATTACAGCTACTATTGTCATTAAACTAACCACCATTTTTTTGTGCTGTGCACCCCCTGGAATTTAAATATGCACAACTGGCACAGACATAGATGCATACATTATATACATTATGTACACCAACCTAATATGCTTATGAAGAGTTTATATCCGATATAAAAGTTTCTAATTTGAGTAACGATTTGTTTTAAGGTTATCTAATTAGCTCCAAAAACGGCTCTGTAGAAACCTCCTTTATCTTGCAGGTCACCAAGACCTAAAGACAGAACCCATATGCCAAAAGCCGTGGATGCAATTGCGGAGATGAATCCTGTTTTATTCTTCATGATGTTCACTCCCCGCTTTCGTCATCTTTTCATCACTAAGTAAACGACCATCCTGGAAGGTGATCACCCTGTCAACATATTCTGTATGCCAGGGTTCATGCGTTACCATCACAATTGTCTGAGCATATTTTTCATTCAGTTCTTTGAACACATCAAGCACCTGTTTTGAATTGACAGTGTCCAGATTTGCACACGGCTCATCAGCAAACATTATGTCAGGTTTTTTTGCAATGGCTCTTGCAATGGCTACTCTCTGCTTTTCCCCACCTGACAATTCATCCGGTATCCTGTCATGTTTTCCTTCCAGGCCGACCTTAGCCAATGCTTCAAGAGCGGTCCTATAAGATTCCTTCTTTGATTTTCCTTCCATCATGGAGAGAATATACACATTTTCTGCAGCACTCATCTCATTGATAAGGGCATAATCCTGAAACACATAGCCAACCTGGGTTAGCCTGTAATAGCTTCTCTCCGCCTCAGGCAAACTGGAAACGTCTAGTCCCCGGATAGTATATTCTCCTCCTGTTGCATCATCCAGTAAAGCCAGTATCCTTAAAAGGGTTGTTTTTCCGCTTCCGGATGCACCCATTATCGCCACGAATTCTCCCTTCTTTATTTCAAATGAAACCCCCTTAAGAGCTTTGACAGCCATGTCTCCTGTGCCATAATACCTTTTCAGGTCCTTTACTGTGATCATTTTTTATCGCCCCCATATGGCTTTGAGTATGCTCTCTCTTGACACACTCCAGGCAGGAAGTATCCCGGCTATCACTGATATTATAAGCATGGTGAGTATACTCTGGATAAGCAGCACAGGATCGATCTCAGGAGCTATTTCCATGGTCTCATAGAAGGATACCGGATTCGCCTGGAAGTAGATCATGAGTGTAAAGTATAGCACCAATCCTGCTAGTATCCCCATGGAAACATAGAACATGCTGAGGAATGCATAGGAAAGGACAATAGAATTTGGAGTAATGCCTACTGCTTTTAGAATTCCGATCTCTTTTTTTCTGTTCAGCACATTGATATAGATGATTATGAGAACCAATGCCGCACCTACGATCAAACTCACGATCGTTGACATGGTATCTATAGCACCTATGCTTTGCATTGCCTGCCTCAGGAGAGATTCCGATTTATCGGCCCATGTAAATATCTCCTCATTCACTCCAGCTTCTCTTATCTTATCCTGTATCTGTGCTTCCGTTCCTTGCTTATCAACCCTTACAACCACACTGGTAGCTTCTTTTCCCTCCAGACCATACACATCTTCTATCTCTTTGTAATGGACCAGAGCATTCAGGTCGACAACCTCAAAAGTGCCGGTCATTATGCCTTTGACCTTATATGTCCTTTTTACACCATTGCTGTATGTCACGTCAACAAACGATCCGGGTCTTACTTCACCCAGATTATCGTATATTTCTGACCCAAAACCCGTCCCTGCAATCATAGCACCAATGATTATCTCATTCCGGGAAAGATCGCTTAGAAAATCTCCTTCAGTGATAACGTGTGGATATCGTGAAATATCATACTCTTCTGTGGGAAGTAATCCGGTTATCGTTACACCTACAACTTTTTGTTTATGACCAATAGACGCTCCCACATCCAAGCGTTTTGTTGCAGCTCTGACACCTTCTACAGCCCGGACTTTCTTTAATACGTTATCAGCATTGTTAATGTAGATGTTGTCACCCGTTGGTTCAATGACAACATCCCCATAGGGATAGTCTTGCATAAACCCGGTCATTAAACCTGAAACTCCTCCTATCATTGATGGAAGAAATACTAAATTCATGAAAATGAGGGAAAGGACAAAAACGATGAACATCAGTGTTTTCTTGTTCCCTCTCTTTACATTGCTGTACGCAATGAGGGCTCCCACCCGGATATCATCGATCATATTGCACCCCTCATTGTTTCTTGTTATCAGCAGAGTTATCGCTGCCTTCCATTAACTGCCTGATCACCGCATCTTTTGATCTTGTTGTTCTATAATTGTAATAGATAAGGCCGCCAATAATTGCTAAGATGAGAAATACAAGCAGAACTGTGCCTATCATACTATTTTTTTCCAGAACAATAACATTGATCTTAGTGTTGATATGCTCTTCACCAAAATCATCACTATATGTTATGGTTACAGGGAACTCGTACTCTCCTGCCTGATCAGCTACAAAAGTAATTACCGCAGGTCCGTCCTCATCCGGGTCAAGGGTTCCTATGAAAGATTCTTTTAAACCTTTGAAAGGGTGATCATAATATACTCTTACCGAATTTATTGTGTTCTCACCGGAGTTTTCGATCCTCATTGTCAGTTCTACAGTATCTCCCTTGTAAGGAAGAACAGGATTGATCTTTAAAGATGCAACATTCAAGTTTCCTTTTCTGTCAAGCACGGTTATCTGAATTTCATATTCATCCTTTTGCTTGCCATAATCATCTTCATAGTCTATGATAACAGGGATCTCATATGTTCCAGAACTGTTTGCCTTGAACTTGAATAATGCTGTTTGGCTACCGTTTAATGCAAGAGACCCAATTGTAGAATTGGTGATACCTTTAAAATCGTGATTAAGGTTAACTACTACAGATTTGGCAATTCCTTTTCCAAAATTCTCTATGCCCAGAATCATGTCTACTGTATCCCCTTCATAGATAAATTCAGGATTGGTCCTGACAGAAGATATCCTTGGTTCTGCATGTTCACCGGTCACTATTACTTCAACATCATAATATTTTGTTACGTACACATCTTCATTACCATATGTCAGTTTCATTTTTATGATATGAGGACCCGGCGTGGCATCCGGAGTTGTTCTCATATGGTATCTTAGCTGCCTTTCACTTTTTGTGTAAACAAATTTAGGAAAATAGGTAACCAGATCCTCTGTAACTATGATATCAGGAGGTATGCGGATTATTTCAAAGGTGATATTTTCAGGAACTCTGGTACCGCAGTTCTCAAGGCTGATTCCCACGGTGAATTCTTCATTACGTTCCACTGAGCTGGGACTTATGTCACTTACAACTGCTGTTAAACATTCATCCCCGGAGGCTCCTGCCTGAGCTGTCGATGTCCCCGCCAAAGCAATTGTAATTACCAATAGGAACAATAATATTATTTTAGAATTCTGAGTCATTCTTTATTCATCTCCTTTTGGAGTTTTTCTGTAAATTCAACAGCATTATCTAATATGAGTTCCAATGCGACCATTTGCTGATAATATTGTTTGATGATCCTGAGAGTTTCTTCCGATTCCTCTGTTTTACTCTGTCCATATTTTTCAATTGTTTCTGGGAGCTCCCTTAAAGCAGGTGCCACCATTAGTTGTTTCTTGGACTTTACCTGTTCAAGGGTCATTGCAATCATGTCCCTTTGAATTGAAAAATACAGCTTTTTAGACCCGCCTTTCTTTTTTCTTTCAACAATATGCCAGTCTGCAAGTATCTTCATTGCTGCACTCACAGCAGAAAAACTGTAGTTTGTTTTTTCTGAAAGCTCTTTCAAAGTGACTAGACCTGGGTCAGAATAAAGTATTGCTATTAATTTTGAAGACAGATCGTCAAGTCCCTGGGATTTCATTCCCTTGTACACAAGATTCTCAAAATTTGCTCGGACTGTTTCCATAAATGTTCCTCATTTTCCGTATTTCCTGTCATTACAGTAATTAGTACAAATAGTATACATAAGTGTTGATTCATTATGATATTGAAAAGATACGGGCGTTTGTTTTGGGTTTGACACCTGTTGAAGTTAGGGATATTGGAATTAAGTATAGAAGTACGCTGAAAAAATTGAAGGATAGAGTGAGAGAAGGAGAGTTCAAATTGAATACAAAAATGATGAGGAAGATATTGGAAGCAACATACCAGTGTTTTTCAAACTTTCATCAATAGCTTGTTTCAAACAATTGGCTCTGCACTATAATTCTCCTGCAATCTTTCAATTGCTCTATGGAGAGTACTACCTAATAAATGGAAATATCGATTTCCTTTATATTGAGTTGCCAACGCTTTCAAATTAGGTATTCATTCTCCTTTATCCACTTTTTAAAATCTTAAAGCCTGTTTACAGAGCTTATGTTTCTGTTTAATGCATATTAAAATCATCTCTATTATTTCTTGTTTGTTTTTGAACCCCTGCACCTTCTCCACATCAAAAGCCTGCTCATCACTATTATTTACTTCCTTTCTTCACACAATCTCTTATGTCATTCTAATTTGATGGGAGCTATATGGATGCAGATTACGAAACTATTATATAGGTACGAACATCTCCAATATAATTCTAATATTGACGATTCATGAAGATGGACAAAAAGTGGATGATCGAAAAATAGGGAATTTACCAAACATCTATGTAATAACAGGGGCAGTTTTTGTAATTGCAGGTGTCTACTTTTCTGAACATTCTTGATAGAGGCGATATACTAATAACTACAAAGCATATAGGCAAAGACTTGTAAAATTAGTATACATATCAATTACGGAGTTATCATCATGAAAATACGTGAGCTTGTCAGCCAGCATTCTATTAGCACTGTAAAAAAAGGAAATGGGATTACAATCCATACGATCGATGTTTCCGAACCTATAGAAACACCAGAGCTATTCAGCTATCTGGATTTCCTGTCTGAGGAACCTTCCAGAAGGATCTGGGCAAGTGATCAATACAGGACGATATTAATAGAGATTGATGGTAAGCTGACCGTTTACGAACATGTGAGAATGGCAAATTACAGGATCCAGTTAGATGATCTCCAGACAAAATACGAAGAAGAAAAGGAGATGGGCCTGCAAGATCTTGCTGATGCATTTACGTTTGCCAGCGATGAACATAAGAATGGTGTAAGGAAGTCAGGTACTCCTTATATGTCACATCCAATGGATGTAGCATCCATCCTTCTTAAAGAAAATGCGTCATATGAACTTGTTATAGCAGGATTGCTTCATGATATTATTGAAGATACTGACGTTGATATTGCAACAATTTCAAGTAAATATGGCCAGCAGGTTGCAGATTACGTGGACGCTGTTAGCGAACCTGAAGAACTGAAACAGCCTACAACTGGCGACAAGGCACAAAGCTGGAAAGAACGAAAGGAATACATCATCAGAAATATGGCCAGGGCAAACAGCGAGGTAAAACTCCTCTCATGTGCAGACAAACTTGCCAATATCAGAGACCTTATCAGCGATATAAGGATTGAAGGAGAAGGGTTCTGGGACAAGTTCAATGCACCTAAGGAAGAACAGCAATGGTACTATCGCTCAATGCTTGAAGCATTTGCTAAAGGTCCCCAGAATATTGCAGATACCCGCACCTACCGTGATTTCAAGGAATGTGTGGAAGAGCTGTTCTGAATTGAGGGCTATACTCCAAATAACAGATTGCTTCTTGTAAGCAATCTTCTTATTCATTCAATCCTGAAACCCTTCAGTAAGCTTCTTAGCTCCTGAATATTTCAATCTGGAAGCATAGCTTTCAGTTTAGATCAATATCTGATTCTGATCAGATAGCTTACTTATAACCCAACTTTGACAGTAGCCGCGGATTTTGTGAAAGGTTAGGCAAAAAAGTACATTTACGCCAGTTTGATGCCATAAATACACTGATCTTAAAGTAAAAATGGGTGAAATTGCGATTGGAATTAGTATATATAGGATAACTCTGAAATATTATGTTTAATTACATTTTTAGTTTTTGGAAAATGGAGGTTAAAATATGAGCAAAAATTTGGAAACAGCAAAACAGTTTTACGAGGCATGTGAAACTGGAAAAGGATGGGAAGACTGCAAGCAATATTGTCTGCCTGATGCAACATTCTCTGCCCAGGCAAATGCATTGGATGGAATAAGCACTGTGGAAGGTTACACTGAATGGATGAAGAACTTACTGATCCCAATACCAGATGGACATTATGAGTTGCTCTTCATGGCAGAAGACGAGGAAAGAAATAGCGTTGCAGCATGTGCAGTATTTCATGGTACGCAGACTGGTCTTGGAGGTCCGGTGCCCCCAACAGGTAAGACCGCCGCAGCAGACTATGCTTATCTGATGATATTCGAAGGTGATCTGATCAAACACATGACCAAGATCTGGAACGATATGATTACCCTCCAGCAGATTGGTTGGGCTTGAATTCTCGATTGTTTATTTTACTAGACACTTTTTATTTATTTGTTTATTTACTTATTTATTTACTTATTTATTTACTTAAACAGCCAAAATTTAGTGATTCACTTTAGAATGATGCCTTGCTTCTTCAATTTCAGCTTTCCCAAGGGCTTTCAAAAAATGTGCGGCGCGGGTAGTTGTATGCTGATGTCTTTCTCTTACACGGGCTTGATAGACGCGTATGGAGCGAAGGAAATCTATCTTACGGAACTCCGGCCAGAATGGTGCGCAGAAATATGCTGCACATTCGTTTCCATTAGCTTGCCATGGGAGGAAATTGGATATTCGCTCATCCCCGCCAGTGCGTATGACCAGGTCCACATCAGGTAGGGCTGAGCCATTTGAAGGGTACAGGTGTTCTGATATGGTATCTTCATCGATATCTTCCGGTTCCAGTTCCCCGGCCTGAACCTTAACAGCAATTTCCTGTACTGCCTGAACAATTTCCTGTCTGCCACCGTATGCTATTGCAACATTGAGATTGAATTTATCATATACTGATGTTACAAGTTCCACATTCTTGATGGAATCGCGGAGTGGTTCTGGTAATTTCTCGATGTCACCAATGGCATGAACTCTCATCTTTCTTTCATGCGTCCTCTCGTCGACGACTATCTCATCGAACTTGATCCTGATAAGATCAAAGAGTTTATCCTTCTCATCGTCAGGTCTGTTAAAATTCTCAGTTGAAAATGCGTAAATGGTCAGGTGTTCCACTCCTATCTCACAGGCCCACTCCATTACATTCTCAGTAACATTTGCTCCCAGGTTGTGTCCGAAAGAACTGATCTGGCCGAGCTTACGTGCATACCTGCGGTTCCCATCCATAATAATAGCTACATGCCGTGGAACATCTTCATTTTGAACTTCCTGCGTAAGCAGACGTTCATACCCTTTGTATACTATTCGGGATATACTTTTTAGTATGGGTGACACCCCGTTTTTAACTGAGATCTAATTACGTTTTTAGTTTGAAATCTTTCGATATGGAAAAAGAGAGAGTTTTCTTTAATAATTATCGAGGACGGTTCGTACAATATCCCTGTAATCTTCCTTTAACAGGTATATATTGTGGTCTCCGGTAACATCGATACTCAGGATTCCCAGTCTTGTATTCATGAGACCAACCATTGCGGATACGCCTCTGTAACTCACATCAAAATCCGTATTATGAAGGTGCTCGTACACGTCACCTGTAGTGAACTTACCACCATTAAGGAACAATTTCAGTACTACTTTACGTATACCAGTATCATCGCGACTAAGATATTTTATTAGTCTTTCTCTTACTCGCTCTTCAATCGTTTCCAGTACAACACCTCTTTCTTTAATATGTTATTTTATCTTATAAAACTATTTATTTGAAATAGTCTTTTAATCCTTATTGGATATAGAAATTGTACCATCTATACCATTCTACCTTATATATTTTAGCTTTTACAAGGGTATCTTCTCAACAATTAGTCCATCTTTAAAAGGATATCTTTCAAGAATGTACATTTTCCTCATTTGAGTCCTGATCGTTTCGGCAAGATCTTCCAGTATCCACCAAGCAATATCAATTCCATCTGCAGTGCTTCCCATCATATCAGGTGCTACTTCCATCTGCAATAGTTCATTATTTACAATTTCAATTTCATCACTTGTAGCACATTCAATGTGCCCATAAATTATAGTGCCATCCTCACTTATCTCATCAAAAGGCCTTGCTGTGTTCTCAGCAATACGTATAAGCCTGTTTCGAAGCTGAACCGCATCTTTGTAACTTGATGAACAGAAGTGTATCATTTCACAATTCTGGGCAATTTCAGCTGCATATTCCTCTGAACCGATAACTGCATTTGATACATCGTCTCTCAACGTATAACCTTTTGCTTTCATTGCATCAGTATTTGTGTCGGAAAACTCCATTTCGTTAAGGTTAAGGAAACACCCGTTACTCTCTGCAAAAAGTGCCATTTTGTCAGCACCTTCAATAGAAGGAATCTCTATTCCTGCTTCCATTCCCAGTTCCTTTGCAAAGTTTATTGAATCTGCATAGCTGGTATTATCCATCCTGTCCCATAGCTCCACTGGAGGATGGAACCTTATCTCATCGAGTCCTGCCTGAGATAGCTCTTTTAGTGTTTCCCTGTCAGGGGCCATGGATGTGTACAAATGTATATGATGTCGAGGACCGAACTCTTTTTTCAGGAGTTTTAAATAATAGATAACTCTTTCTATTTTTAAAAGAGGCTCCCCTCCGGTAATCCCTGTCCCCAGTGCATCCATTTGCCTTGCTTCTTCAAGTAGATCCTGGTCAGAAATAACTTTTCTTTCATTGGCATATGTGCTGTCAGTACGTCTCTCGTTTGATACGGGACAATAGAAACAATCTTTTGGGCAGATCCCGGTGACAAAAAGCACCATCTTTGCTCCTTGCTGGCAGAGTTTGCATCCATCTGATAGAAAAGAGGAGAATGAACCTGATTCTCCAGGGATTATTTTACTCATTCAGACATCCTATAGCCTGCAGGTATATATGTTTATTTGTAACTACAGTAGTTCCGAATGAACACATCCACTTTTCTTCCTTTTGTCCAAATTTATTTTTAAAAATAATGCACAGACCACTCACATGTACCTGATCCATTCAAAATTCTGCATAAACATTGCCCTTATTTTTCACATGTGTATTTAATTTTATATGGCTTACGCTAACCAATTTCTCAATTTCACCTGTTCTATTCTGGTTATATTTTCATTAATCGTTTACGTAGCACTCGTTTTTGCTCACTATTCTATGTCTTGAAACAATTTAAAAATAATTGAACCGAAACTCTACTCAATGATTTAAATCCATATCTTAAAATTTTGATTATTTCTTCATTAATTGATGATTTTAATTCGTATGCTGTAATTTTTAGAACAGATTTTAGCATATTCAAAATGTTGTACATTATACATTGAATCACAAAGAACAGTGCTCTTGCTA
>JAVEPM010000090.1:0-10818 GCA_034008115.1 Methanolobus sp. | reverse complement strand
TTGAATGCTTTGCCGTAATGTGTTCTTTGTTTTCTCATGTTACACAAAATTAAACTTTTATGCTTAACTCTGTGTCCCAACTAAGTTAGTAATTCCAGACCTAACGGCTCATAAAAATGAATAATGTTTCAACTCTAACTACCGCTTTCGTTGTTATAAACGATAATTTTAATTTTACGATTTAATGGTCGACGAGATAATTGTTTCATTAACTGATCCGAGCAGATAAATTGATTTTTATATTCTTTGATGAATTCTTTTTGCAACGGAATAATTTTAGTTTTGTAATCTGCAGCCTGCCATTTTTTTTTTGATACTCTCAAATATGTATTAAAATCTATAACACACTGATTCGGTTTGGTGTTTAATACAAAATTAAAATAAGTGGAAGAATCAGGATATATATAGTGTTTTTCGTCTTCAATCATTTCTTTATTCCTTAACTCATTTATCAGCTGATAGCATTCTTGCTGGTATTGCTTAGATTTGTCTATAGATGATTCAAAAGTACAATTTAAAAAGATTGCAGTAAGTGGATTCATCCTTCCATTTAAGGGAGCATATTCATTATAATTACTGATACCAAATCTAGTCATATGTCTCAGGGGATGTTGCGAATACCATAATACTTTTTCATAGATTTCATCATTATCAGTTAGAATTGCCCCTCCTTCTCCTCCAAAAATAGTTTTACCAGGTGAAAAACTTAAAATTATCGCATCTGCGTAAGATCCCGCCGGCTTAAAATTATAGAATGCTCCCAAACTTTGGGAACTATCGCTTATATAGAATAAGCCATTATCCGTACAAAATTGTTTGATTTGCTCGGAATCTACCGGAAGTCCGTTGAAATCCGTAGACAAAACTGCTTTAGTGTTAACTGTGATGGCTGACGAAAGATCTTTATTGTCAATAAGAAGAGTATTCGGATTATATTTGATGAAGTGAGCTTTTGCACCTAATAACAGGAAAGGAGCGATTGAACCACCCCAATTAATAGGTGATGTTAGAATTTCTTTGTTTTTTAAACCCAGAGCAAAACCCAGAGATAAAAGAGCTGTAGTAGCATTGCAAAAAGTTAGAGCATATTTTTTATCATAATATTTACATAATTTCCCCTCAAATAAATATGTGGCCCCGGCACCACTTAAATGCTTTTGCTGTTCCTCGATGTTCATATCACAGGACTTAAAATATTCTAAGTAGATTTTCAATATATTGAGAATATCATCCATTAAAATCATAGATTAACATATGGCTCCATCTGTTTTATTATCTGATTTAATTTCTGTTGGTCAATCAAGTAATCATTTGTAAGTATCTCCCGGATATATGCCGGATAAGGATATGATTGATCCGGGGAATTCTTCTGATCGTCCCACCATGGAAGAAAACTGTTATTTCTGCAATAACTCAGAGCAACATAATCACTGAAAACACTTGCACTTATGTTATTGTTCGGTATTATATCATAACTTGCAAATTCAATGTGCTCTATCGACAACTCTTTAACAATAACTGCCTGGGATGCAATCAGTGCCTCTCGTATTTCCCTAGGGGCGGCTCCTGCCAGTACAAACCTCTGGGCTGAAGCTTTAAGTATCTCATTTTCTGGTTCCAAAATAAAATTTTTGTTTATACTTTGGACAATACTGACAATTATTTCAGGATAATCTTGTTGCAGAGGCATTAATACCGGCAATATGATCCATCTTTGTCTCATCGCTTCTGATATTGCATTGGGTCTGTTTGAAGTGCCAATCAAGCATACTTTTCCTGCCAAAGAGGTATCTGCAAGAAATGATTGCAACTGACCTATCAGGTTTTGAGTAACTCCTGAATCAGAAGATGACAAATTACGATTCATTGGCAATTGAAGTTCAATTTCGTCTATTAAACCCAATCCTCCAAGGTCACGCAATAAATTCAGCATTAATTTATTGCGTCTTTCCGACTCGCCCACCCACTGGCTTTTGGGACTCACAAGGTTGAACGCAGGGACTGATGCATTAGCAGCAGCAATAAGAGTAAGTACTGTTTTACCACTACTTGGTGAACCACAAAGAATTACATTCCGTGGTACACTTTTATCACCTTTTTTTAAACCGTTAGCAATTCTTTCTAGGATTTTCATGGGTTTTTTTATTGTCGTACCCACAACGGCATTTCCCTTAATTCGCTCATGGTCAATTGCTTCTAATGTCCCTTCGCTTAAGGAAATTATGTCTGATTGCTTACGATTAAAAATACTATTTGGTGTTATTGCTTTAGATGTCCTTTCGCTTGTAAGAAAAATTGATTCAAGAGAACGGTTTGGAGTTCCAGCGCTTAGATTTGCAACAATTTCATCTGTTAAACTATCAGTGTATCTAGCCAAACTATACCTATTTTTAAGACATTGGATAAAGGGTAATTTTTCATTAATATTAGGTTGTTTTAATGTAACAATATCGATGTTTTGGTAAATAAGTGATTCCATTAATCCCGTTCTTGCTTCCCAAAACATTGTATAATTAAGGCTTTTCCTAAAGGCAAGTGAATTAGATATTCTAAGAGCTAATTCTATAGCGACTATCTGCTCCTGAGTATGTGTCCCGTTATTAAGTTGAGGAAGAAGGTGTTCCGCGAACTCAATCAGAATAAGGAAATGAAACGACTTTCCATCATCCCTTGGCATTGATGATGTTTGTTGCCCAAGCCTTAACAAAGATCGTAGTACCTGAACAAATTCATTTTCTGAACGAGCACATTGTGAACCATTGTTGTTATATAATCCAAGTTCTCTGAGGACTTTTATTATTCCGGCTCTTTCAGAAGATTTTAATCCTGTGAGGTCATAATATACACCTGTAGAACTGCTATATTGCACCAAGATAAGATTATGCCTTAATAGAGCTTGCTCCCGGACTATCTCGAGTAATGGTTGTATGTGTCCCTCCTGATTGATCTCAAGATCGTTCAAGTTGCGTCCCTGTAATATAACACAACTTTTCCCCTCGTTATAAGGCTGAAGTATTTGATCTATTGCTTTTTCCATGCTTAATTTTTTATTGCAACTTTATTATTTAGTTTTCTTAGCCGCTCAAAATCTTTCTTCTTGTGAGATGTTTTATCCATTTGGTCAATCATCCTGGAGTAGGACATTTGACATTTCCCTCCGGTATATGCATTTTGCTGTTCACCAATTTTAATATTCATTTTTCGTAATTCTTCATCAAATTGCTTTATGATTACACGGCAAGATCCGTCTGTTATACCAATAGTCTCTGTATTGGCATTTACTTGGTTAGTTTTTTTATTTAATGATATTTCTGACAATAGTCTTTGACCATTGTGGTTAGTTGCTAAAACTTCTATCCTATCATTCACTGTAATAATATCAACTGTCTTAAAACCCACATTTTCGCTGGCTATAGCACAAGCATTTGCTATAGTGGACGAAAATGCTTTTGTATGACCTACTTCCAGTCTGTTCATCATTACACTAATTCCGACGTTAAGAGCCTGAATGTTATCACTTATCAATATTTCATTAATATCTTCAGCTATTGCATCCTGATCTTCAACCTTAAAGTTCATATGCTCAAGAGTTTTAAGTATTGTTGCTTTTCTGGTTATGACAGGATCTTTTTGATTGCCCATCAAATCTAATTTACATGACGAAAAATTCTTCTTAAAAGACTCCCGAAGTGTATTGGGACTTACTATTGAAACGTTGACCATATTGTTTTTCTGGTTAACATTTAGTGATTCTAAAAGCTCAGATATGCCCGTAGACAAAGTGGGCTTAATGCTTTGTAATACGGCACTTAACGTACTATAATTAGATATATCAAGTAATACACTTGAAGACTCAGGTGGTTGATCAATTGATATTTCAGTAATACTGCGTATGTTTGATCTTGTTGTAATTTCGCTCATGACTTATAATATTTTATCCTCTGTGCTGATAATTTCTATCTGAGAACTATAATCGTCTGGGATAATATCAGATTCATGTTCATCAAGATGAATCTGCGTATTGTCTCCTGATGAGTCCCCTGCTGTATCTTCCATGCTTACCTTATTAAGATTGTCCCATACTTGTCTCACTGTATCTTGTGCCTGATTGAAAAAACCTCCTGTATCAACTATGGGACGACCATCCGAGCCACCATGATATGGTAGTGAGTTATTGTATATAACCCTGTTATTAATCATCCAAATTTGAAAATTATCGAGCAACCGGAGTACATTTGCAGAAGCATTGGAATTTACCTCATTTAACATAAAGTATTCCAATACAAAAGCTCTTGCATTATTAGCAAATTTGCTTCTAGCTGACTCAAACGATTCTTTCAGTGACCTCATATATTTTTCTGCCTGCACAATCTTTTTTTCCTTTTTTTTCTGGTTTTTGATCTTTGTTTTTGTGTTTTTTATGGTGATAAACTTAGGACCCATAGCTACTAATGTAGCATGCATGGTAATATCTACTATACATCCAACAATATTTAGTGCCATTACAACTGGACGGTAATTTGAATCGAAACCTTCTAGTAGGTTCATAAAAGGGATGAACAATACCAAAATATATGGAGTTGTTCTACAAAAGTTATAAAGTATTGGTTTATCATCTCTGTTTATTTCTCCAGCTAATCTGCTCAAATATATAGAACCATGAATAATTACATAAGCAAGAACAAGACACAATGGGATATATATAATCAATGGAATATTTGCATAGAATTCAGAAAGAAAAAATTTGACCCCTTTGATTGAAAGGGTAGTGGCAATAAGTAGAACAACTAAAAATATTGTTCTGTATCTTTTGACGTTTTGCTTGTCCTCGAAATCAGGAGCCGGTTCAAGGTCTGCAGATAGTCGATCATAATCTTCTCTGGCCTGGTGATATCTTTTGATCATACTTTGCATTTGATTAAAACTATTGCTTACTTCCAATGCTACACCCTTAGCACTAGAAAACATTTTTGAAACTGTCTTTGAATCAAATGAAAGATTATCGTTGTGAAATATTGTGGCCATAATCAAAGATTTAATTTGTTTACTTGTCTGTTAATTATCAAATTCAAGGCACGTTCAATATTATCAATTTCCACCGAACGGCCTGCAACAACACTCGAATCTGAACCGCTGTTATTGACAGTAACCAGAAAAATATCATCCGGTATAGGTTTCAACTCCAGTGATGTGTCAGAAGCGGGTAAATCATGCTCTCCGTCACTGATGAGAAGAATGGAAAGCGTGGAGAAAACTTCAGAGGTAAGACTTGAAAGACTCCTTGTGGCTGCGTTCAAAGCACCGATTATGTCCGAATAATCTTCTCCACGAGGTTTGGGGGCGTATTGTGAATCAATCATTTTTTGACAAGAAGAAAGGAATCTTTCAAGTTTTCTATTCTCATCATTTTTTGTAGACTCATGTTTTGTTGCCACTTCCAAAGAATCTGCGATGAACTTTTCAATGGTTTTATCGTATTCTCCTTTACGTTCACCTGTTTTTCTTAATGGTCTTTTTAGTGGCACATATTGCTTAGGAATGGAATAGTAAAGCACTTCATTGTTTAAAGCAGACCGATCAACATAAGTCAACCATAGTTCGCCTTCTCCATCTTCGGATATTAATGTGATAGCATCTGCAATTAAATCCACATTAATGCGTGGTACGCGGTAAGTATACTTACCACTTCCTGTTCCGTCAAAAATTATGAATACCGCTCTATGCCTGATAGGTTCCTGCGCTTCGGTTTTAAAGCCAAGAGTAATGGCCAGATCTTGCTTTTTAAAGTAAGAACATGATGTCAGATATACTGTAAAGACAGTTGAGATGATCAGAAGAAGTATAATCGACCGGTTTTTCATCGCAGTAGTTTTTTATTACTACTGCAAAGATATTGGATACGAGTTTTCCGAAGTTTTTCATTAACATTAAATGTTAGTCCTATTATCAGCTATATCGTTTAAGAATATCTTTATATTCTGGGGTATTAGAAAACTTCTGGAACATTCGCGCCACAATTCAGCCACTTTGTCAAATATTTCAGTAATCCATTCATTTTCATAATAGTTATCTATTAATTTTTCCAAGAAATTTTTCAAAAAGTTTATATTTAGGTCTGGCTTTATATTTTGCTTTGAAATAAAACCTTTTGAGTCAATTTCATCAGTATTTATGTATGGAGTTGGCAGGTTGAGTTCATCCCAATTCTCATAGATAATTATCTCACAAAGCATATTAACAAACCATTCTTTCAATTGTGAATAGACATCCCATCCGGAAGGTTGATCACCAAAATTTAACATGTAAGCATATTCATGAGGAAACATGTTTTGAAGTATTATTCTAAATTCTCCATGCTCTGTAGTAACACTAAATCCAAGTTTACTGTTTAAGTAATTTTTATTGAAACTCCTGGAATTACTAATTTTACTAAGCACTCCCTCTACAAAGTCGCACTCACGAATAGGAGCGTTCCCTGAATTTAAGGCGTAATCAATAACAATTAAACGATGGGTGAGTATGATAGGTAACATCGTACTTATATAAGATTCCTTGAGTTTTTCGAGGTTTAGCATCTTTAAAGAGGGGAGATTACCTTTATTCCATTGGGGAGTTAAGACATTCAATTCATTTTTTTTATACAGCTCAAAAAAATTGAGTGAAGCCGAAACAAATCTTTCAAATTCTTGTTTTTTTTCTATTACCAAACTAAGTATCATTCCCGGGACAATTTTGAAAATTCCCTCTTTAGGAATTGGCTGGAATATGGTTCTCTTTTTTTGGTTATCCTTGCATGTCTTAATAATATCCGGGAATTTGTCTTTGAAATCTAAAAGGAAAAATTGTTCACCGTTCGCTTTGGATAGCAACAAATGATAAGGGATGCCGTTTTCATCTACTTCCTTAATCAGTGAAGCTACCACTGCTCGTGGCAGGCTGGTTATGATTGGTGTTACACAGTAATGATTCCTGGCTCTAATAGTTTTATACAGGTCAAGACCGCTATAATCTGCCCAGTTCCCGTTTTCATTCTTATACATAAGATCAAGAAAGACTATGTCATATTTTTCAGTCACTGTTAGCAAATTCTTTTTTAACATATCAGAAAATTCTTCGTTTTGATCTTGTTCAATAATATCAACGGTTTCAAAAAATTTCTGAAGTACATTTTTTAAAAAATTCCGATATAATCGATCATCTTCTACAATCATTACTTTGTACTGATACTTATTATAAGATCGATTATTTGAATCTGTGTAATAGTTTAAAAGCAGATCGTTTAGTAATATTTTTAAATTTTGAAACACATCCACCCTGCAATCATTTGTATATGAGGCACATATATTTTTAATATCTTTATTGAGATAGTTAAGGCCATTAATGCTGTTTAATAAATTCCTGTCGTTTTGTTCAGAAGAATCCGGACTATTTATTGTGTTACCAATTTCATGTACTAGATAATTGATATAACCAGCATCCGAAACAGCCAGTTTTTTTATAAGTTTATAGTGAGTAGACGAATATTCAATAAATGATCTTTCAATGATCTCTCTTTGATCAGCCAGCAGATCATAGTAAGGGAATGATTCAACAAGCCTTTTTAATGATGACCGACAACGATTAATAAGTGTTTCATAGGGCAGAATGGAAAGAAAGCGAAACTGAAGAATATGATTCTCTTTTTGAAGCTTGTTGGTAATAATGTCCTGCACATATTCATAGCCTTCATCAATATTATCCGTTTTCCAAAAAAGTTCGGGGGTTATAAAAAAAAATATCTTATCAGCTGTCTGATAACTGTTTGGATTAATTTTTGTGTTCTTAACAAAATCTAATTTGGTGTAATCCGAGTAGTTATCAACATTAATAATCTCAGAATGCCTTTCTTTTTGTAAACCTTTATCAATTTTTTCAGGATCTTTAAGCTCAGAACTCCTTCTTCCGTCAGCAGTTGAATAGAATGTCCAGGATTTCGCGACCAATTCCTTTGTATATTCAGTGCTGTGTTTATTGCAGAATATGTAAATTTTCGTTGCCATAAGAAGTTATCCTAATAAAAGATTCTTTTCAACCATTCTTTGATTTTTCTAAACAAAGATATTCCTGTTATTCCTTCATCTGCCATACACGGGTCTTCAACTTTTTTTATAATTGGGGTAGGCTTTTCAGAAATGTTTGCACTTTTGTTTTGTTGTAAATCAACACTTTCAGATATGACAGGTTCTTTTGGTTCTTTTGGTTCAATAGGTTTATTTTCGCAGTGACATACTGGAAGTTCAGGCTTTTCTTTTTTAATAGGCGGCTCAATCCATTTATTGTTTATCAGAATGTTACAAGAAGAAAGATATTTACAAAATTTCTGTATAAAGTCTTTGAAGTCCTCATATAGAATAACGTTATTCGTATGAGCTGCCCGGTTTCTTATTGAATATAATGAATGACCTGTAACATCTCCTTTTCCTCGTATTTCAACCCCATGCCAAGTACTAGGCCTACCCTCTTTTTTATTGTGCAATAATTCAATTATTTTACCGTAGTGTACAATTATCAGGCTTATGTAATCTGAAACCGAATCAATATCATTAAGATCACTATGTAAATAGTTAACAAACAAATCTATTCCTCTTCTAAACAATATACACACTTTTTCTTTGTCTATTTTTCTTTCTTGTATTATAGAACCATCAGAATACGTCCATGCCCCACTCTTCCACCATAATTTTTCTTCTGTTTTTAGAATACTCAGCGTATCACCAAGCAATCTTAAAAGCATATATTCATCTTTCACAAAATGTGACACAATTTCTTGTAATTTATGGTAATTGTTCAGTGATTCCTTGAAGGAAAAAAAATTGTCCACCCCTTCTTTATTCCAATATGAGTCTGCTCCTATTGCACGTGTTTCAGTATATGTCCAAACTTTATTTGACGACGTTGTTATTAAGACAGGTAGAAAAGGGTATGTTTCCTTTATAGAATGTAATAATTGATAACCGGTCAGCTCTTTCACCGATATAGAATAATTATCTTGGGGGAAAATTCTCATATCCAAAAAAATACATAATGTTGTCTTATGATTGATTTGTAAATACTCAAGTGTTTTAGTACAAAGCTCCTCTTTTGTACTGTAAGACCCTTCTTTTAAGGTCTTTATATATATACTATTCTCTTTGAAAATTTCATTAAATACAACCGACCAACCTTGGTCAGCCATGTCATCAATTAGTAATATATGTTTAAGCTTCTTTGCCTTAAAACAAAAATCTTCTTGCCCATTCTGTTTTGTTATCGCACCTGCGTAAATTTTCTCAACATCAGATATGCCACTTTTTTCTATGTTTTCTTCTTCGATATTATGGTTCTGTATTTTTTCATTAATCTTCGATGACAACTGAAATAATTCATCTTTAATTTGTTTTATATAAACGGTGATTTCTGATATTTCTTTTTTAATATTGTTTTCTCTTTCGATCACTTTTTTTCTCTCTGCTTCGCCTTGTCCTGCATCACTCAATGATTGCCAATAATTTTGGTCGTTAATATTTTTCTGAATCTGTGTTTGTTCCTCCTTACATAAACGCAGCAATTCTTCATATTCAAATATTTCATTCGTTTTATTATAATAATTAGCACTATCCTCTTGTGTGTTACTTTTGATATTTCTCTGAATTTGCGATCTTCTTTCGCTTAATCTTTTCTCATGAATACCTATAATCTCTTCAATGGTCGGCTGAAAGGATTTATATATAAAAAAAGCCAATAAATTGTTTAGTGTTTGTAATTTTTCTTTTACAAGGGTGGGATAGTCTTTATGAAAATTACCGTATTTTCTACACTTATGAGCATCCCACAATGCTTTCATCCCAAACCAATTGGCGTCTTCATGGCGCGTAAACTCTATGTTAAATTGATTTCTAGCATGTGGGAGATATTTTGAATAAATTTGGGACTTAACTAACAGGGGTATACCATCTAAACAATTCAAAACATCAAAACCAGAAAGGATATCTTGATAATAGACATTTTGTGCAAAAATCACAGTATAACTCGGATGATTTCTCAGTATTTGTTCAATAGTTTGAAAACCGGTTAGCACTATAGGTTTCCCTAAGGCATGCTTAATTCGTAACCAAAACACAATCTCCACTCCTAAGCAATCTGATCTGTAGGTATTTTCGAATCCTGCTTCAATGTTAATGATAAAGATGTCAGCATCAGCAATTTCCTTTATTATTTTGTCTGAAACCAAAGCTAACCGTTCTTCCTGCTGACAAATTAAATCAACAAAAGTAACACGGGGATGCGTTTGAGCTAACTGTGTTCTAAGATTTGAATTAGTATCAATAACTCCGACTTTCATTTATTATCAATTTCAGACCCGGATTAGTTCGTTAATACCCTGTTGGCCAACACATAAGACAATCTATATGTCAACAACGGCAAATCATTTATTTCCACCGGTGTTTCTTCATTCATAATAATATCATTATTTAATGATTTCGGAATTAAGTTTTCATCAGCAAAATTCATATAATATTTCAAAAAGTTTCCAATAATTAACGGATAATTTAATTGGTCTTCTGAATCATTTAAATCCTTTTGATGTTTTTTCAAACGGAACGAAGGATTTAGAAACTGAGAATAAACCAAAATTACGGGATCAGAGATACAAGCTTTGATTTTTTTTATTACTTCAATACCTGACTCCCATTCTGTATGATTAGTATCTGCTAAATTCAGATCTACAATAAATATTTGGTAAATATCATCATCCTTATTTTTCAATAAAACTTGATCTAAACCAGGTTTGAAGTCTAT
>JAVEPM010000089.1:0-10998 GCA_034008115.1 Methanolobus sp. | reverse complement strand
GCTACCCTCAATCTCGATAATGCTTTTACAAGATTTTTCCGTGAAAAGAAGGGATTCCCGAAATTTAAGTCCCGTAAAAATCCAGTACAGTCCTTTTCAGTACCTCAGAATTATGTAATAAATTACGTAACTATTCAGCCTGATAAAAAGCTATCTATAACAATCTTGACAAAAAGTTGAAATGTAAATTTCATTATGAAGATTTATTTTGATTGTTACTATTGATTGCTTTTTTGATTGCTTTTTTGATTGTTAGATTGTTAGTGGGCAGACATCTCCATTTCGATGAAATCAGCACCAATTGGCAGATTGTGCTAGGCTGAATAGTTACTAAATTACAAAAATAATACTGTAACCCTTCCTAAAATAGGTAACGTTAAAACAAAACTTCATCGAAAACTTGAAGAAGGCAAACTCAAAACAGCTACAGTATCCAAAAGTTCAACTGGAAAATTCTACATCAGTATCCTTTTAGATGATGAAAAGGATGCACCTAAGAAATCTTCTTTCGGTGAAAAGGCAACTATCGGCATCGACGTTGGAATTAAAGAGTTTGCAGTTCTTTCCAATGGTGAAAAGATCGAGAATCCAAAGTATCTCAGAAACTCTATGAAACGCCTGAGTATTCTTCAAAGAAGAATGAGCCGAAAGCAAAAAGGTTCAAAGAACAAAGACAAGTCTCGACTAGCATTATCATTGCTTCATGAAAAAATAAGCAATCAGAGAGCAGATTTTCAACATAAATTATCTTCTAAGCTCATAAGCGAGAATCAAGCGGTAGCATTGGAAACTTTAAACGTTATCGGTATGTTGAAGAATCATTGCCTTTCTCAAGCAATTAGTGATGCTTCATGGAGTTCTTTCGTAACTAAACTCGAATATAAGGCCGAATGGTGCGGAAAAACTATACTTCGTATCGGGCAATTCGAAGCATCAACTAAAATATGCAGTTTGTGCGGTCACTACAAATCAGATATGACACTTGCTATTAGAGAATGGCAATGTCCTGATTGTAATGCCAATCATGATAGGGACATTAATGTCGCTATTAATATCAAAAAATTTGCTTTAGATAAGCAAAATTTAATAGGGATATAAAACACCGTAGGAACTACGGGATGGGCCTGTGGACTTGTCCTCAATGGAGGAAAGAATGAAGCAAGAAGCCACGAAGTCTTTAGCTTCGGGGTAGTTCACATGAAGCTAATTGGACATCCTCTGCAGAAACCAGAAATACAATAAAACAGACCAAGATTTATATGATTTCAGGATTACATCACCATACTTTATGGTGATATTCAATGGTAAAAGTCAAGGACTTAAAATGGAAACAGGATATGCGAGTGTCTGAACTTGTTGATTCTTACGAGCGCATCGGATTCCAGAGCGTTGAGCTACAGCGGGCGTCAGAAGTAATAGTTAAGATGAAAAAAGATTCTGCAAAGGTATTCCTGACATTTACTTCCAACATGGTTACCTCTGGTCTAAGAGGTTTCTTTGCACAGCTTATAGAGCTGGGAATTGCTGATGTGATCGTAACCACCGTTGGTGGTCTTGAAGAGGATATCATGAAAGCCACAGGAGAGGACTTCCAGATCGGCTCGTTCCAGTCAGATGATGTGGAACTGCACGAGAAAGGCATCAGCCGTGTGGGAAACCTCTTCATCAAAAATGAAAGTTATATGAATTTCGAGAGCCTTATCGGGAGAATGCTCAAGGAGCTTTACGAAAAGCAAAATCGCTGGGCAGTTTCAGATATGCTCAGGGAGATAGGACTTATGCTTGATGACAAGAGCTCCATACTCTGTCAGGCTGCAAAGAACAACGTACCTATATTCTGTCCTGCCATTACCGATGGAGCCTTTGGTTTCCACCTGTATCTGTTCCAGCAGGAACACCCGGATTTCGTAGTTGATGTAGTGAAAGACTTCGGCAACATCCTTTTTGCAAGCAGCCATGATGACCGCAAAGGTGTCATAGCCCTTGGAGGCTCCATCTCGAAACACCATGCCATATTGAGTACCCTCTTAAATGGAGGCGCTGAGTATGCAGTATATATGACAACTGCTCACAACACCTCAGGCAGCATGTCGGGAGCTAATACCAATGAAGCAAAATCATGGGGAAAGGTCAAAGATGAAAGTGATGTTGCCACGGTTATAGGAGATGTGAGTATCACCTTCCCACTGGCAATGCTAAGAGCGCTTGATGAACTGGCAGCCTATGGTCTGCTTAAAGAGCTACAAAAGAACAGAAGCACCGGAGTGGTAAAATGAACAGCACCGTAGCTGCACCCAGATTCACTCTTTCAAAAATGATAGTGATCGAGCAGTACCACAAGGTCAAGGAAGTAGCGGATATTGTAGCATTCAGCTCAAAGACAAACCCAAAGGTCAGCCCGTTGATTGAAGACAATACCGACGGGCTCATAAGTGTCCACATGCCAAATGAATTGAAGCACATAAAAAACATGTCAAGAGTGCTGTTCCTGGCGCAGGCCTGGTCTCCTGAGATGATAGAAGAGCTTTATAAAAAAGGCATCCGCTGTTTTGCAGTTGACAACGAATCCGACCTTGACACTTTGCTTTCTACAATCGCTGATACTGACTGGAAGATCAGATTATTGTTACGCCTCAAGCTCAAGGAACACTCAATACGCACTGAGCGTTACTTCGTTTTCGGAATGAGCTCGGATACCATAAACAAAAGGATAGCTCAGATCAAAGACAACAGGAATATCGAATCCCTTGGGGTTCACTTCCACAGGAAAACACAGAATGTGAATGAATGGAAGATCCAGCCTGAGATTGAGGATGCTCTGACAGAAAAAACCCTCAAAGCCATCGGCATACTGAACATCGGGGGTGGACTACCTTCAGAATATGCCAACACCAATGTCGATGTCATAAGCGGAATATTCAGAAGCATATCCGAACTTCGGGAATGGCTTCATGAAAAGAAGATCAAGCTTATGATAGAGCCAGGCAGGTTCATAGCCGCTCCTGCAGGAAAGCTTGTGACTCACATAACAGGAGTATATGATAACAATATCATAGTGAACGCATCCGTATATAACAGTGACATGGATGCGGTCCTGGTTCCTGTGAAACTTCGAATTGAAGGAGAGGTCGGCAAGGATAGTGGAGAACCCTATGTTGTGAAAGGGTGTACACCCTGTTCCATGGACCTGTTCAGGTATCGTGTTTACTTAAAAGATGAGCCAAAGATTGGTGACGAACTGGTGTTCATCAATGCAGGAGCTTACAATTTCTGGTCGAATTTCTGTGATCTTGAGGAAATTGTGACGGAAATCATTGAATGACAATCAATGGCTTCCCATCTGGGATATGTATCAAAATCGATTCCTGATGGAATCGTTCCTGATAGGTGCAGCGATTTGAGTTGATGTTATTTGTAAGGATTCTGCATTTAGGAGATGAAATATTGGATACCTTTAGCAGGGTTTTTGCCAATCAACTCAAATGGTTATTAATTTTTCTTTAAATTTCTAAATCATACTGCACTTTTTTTGTCCTGTACTTTTTTCCTGTAGTAATACAAAGGAACATAGCTAAATAATAGGGAAACACCTATTGCTGTTCGAAGCAAACCCCACTCCAAAGAGCCGACAGATACAATTATAAAATTGATTACTGCAAGCAGTGCCATGACATATACAAAATATTCAGGTGCTCTGTATAGTCTTTCTGCATCAGGCTTGTTGCGTCTTAGTAACACAAAAGATATGTTAGCAAGGATAACGGTTCCAAAGTATCCAACATCTCCTGCGCGTATAATTGCTATTGGTTGCTCTCCAAAAAGAGTGATCATAAGGAGATTAAGGAGTAAAAGTCCAAATATTGCACCTGAAGGGGATCCATATTTATTCAAAGCACCAAATTGTTTTATCGTTGTTCCATCTCTTCCCATTTGATAAAGAACACGAGATGCTGCAATGAAACATGCATTCATTCCCAGGAAAAGACCTATAACCATTGCAAAAGTGATGCCTAATTCACCGGCACGTCCCATCAGATGTTCAGAAAGAGGTAATAGAGGGGTATAAGGATCATTCAAGATAACATCAATAGGTAGCATTTTCAAAAATGTAGCGGCTACGAAGATTGTTCCTATGAAAAAAGCGCCTATGGATGCGATTAATGCTTTTTTAGAATCTAAAACAGGGTCTTTATATTCAGCTGTTACGGTCAGCACAATTTCAGTCGAATATGAAGTCCACGCCAAAATAAAAACAGCGCTTATAAAAGTTGGTAATGTTAAATTTTCTACTGTATATCCAAAACCAGGAGAGTTTACTGCGTAGGGTGAAGGGAAAATCCAATTACCAAGGCATATAAGAAGTGAAATGATAGCAGTAATTATAATGAGAGTACTTGCTCTACTCCAGGATCTAACTCCAAAATAGTTTAAAACAAAAACAGCTATCATAAGAATTGAAGCAAAGAGAGTTACGTTTAAAGAATGGTATATGGTTTGTTTGACAAAAAAACCTGCAAATAAAACTATTGCAATTGGAGCTGCACCCCATCCTATGACATATCCCCATGATGCCAAAGCTCCTGGAATCGTACTATATTTTTTGAAAGCTTCATGTACGTATGAGGGAAGTCCGCCTGAAGAATCTTTAAACATTGTAGCCATTTCAAGATAACCGACACATGCTATTGCTTGAAGACTTATTGCTGTAACCCAGGCAGCAATTGCCCATTTGCCAACTAAACCAATAGCTGTCCCGGTTAACCAGAACCAGTCTAAAACTGCGGTTATGGCTAGGAAGAAACCGGTCTTCCATGTAATCGCTCGTTGCATTTTATCTTTAAGATCACTCATTTTTATCATTTCTCATTCTTTTATCTTATTCATTTTTATCACAGTATATTCTTCTTCTTCTTATTATTATTATTATTATTATTTAAATAAAAAAAGGTTATGAAAGTCATAACCATTTATCTTTAAAGAAAATTTACTATGAACAGTTTCGATTGTATTTGAAATCGTTCATGAAGAGTATTTCTTGTCTTCCACTTTTGTCCTGTACCAGTAGAATGGGAATACACTTAAAAGGAATAGAATACCAACAATAATATTTGTAGCTGTGTATGCCAAGCTTCCCAGTACAAGGAATATTATGTTAATGATACCTAAGCCTATGCTCACAGGAACAAGGAAATCAGGAATTCTGAACTCGCGCTTAGCATCCGGAAAATCCTTTCTCATGAAGTAGATAGCAAAGTTTGCCAGGATCACTGTTATAAAATAACCGATAGTACCTGCAATGACCATGAAAACCGGTGCTTCTCCGACACTAAGTATCAATATTAGATTTGCTATCAAAACAGCTACAAGTGCCCCCACAGGTGCCTGGTTTTTGTTCAACTTTCCGAAGAATCTAGGAATATATCCAAGTGATGCTGCTTGATAAAGTACTCTTGAAGATGCAATAAAAGTAGCGTTAACACCTACGATAAGACCAACAACAAAAATGATGGCCAGTATATAAGCGAATGCAGATCCAAAAACCGCATCTGCCAAAGGTAGTAGAGGTGTGAACGGATCATTCAAGACTATTTCAAGAGGTAGCAGATAAATAAGTGATGCACAGATGCCAACAGTCATAACTATAAAGATAGCTGAAGCAACATATACTGACATCTTTGTATCTCTTACAGGGTCCTTATATTCAGCTGTAACAGTCAGCACAGCTTCAAGGGCGTATGCAGACCATGATAGTAATAGACATGCTCCTATAAAAGTTACCAATGGATGGGTGGTACTTGTATTTATCACAATCTGACTAAAATCTGGTGTGAGTACAGGCTGGGTTGCCCATCCACCAATAATAACAGCAATTGATGCAATAATTGCAGGAAGGATAAGGGATTGAATTTTATCAACCAATTCCACTTTTAATAGACACATTAAAAATGAACCAATAACAATAACTATCGCACCAAGCGTGATATTAAAATCGGGGATAAGATACTGAACGAAATAACCTGCAAATACTGCAATCGCTGCTACTGCAGAACCCCAAGATGTCACATAACCCCACATTGCCAAAAGGCCAGGGATCTTACTTCTTTTCTTATATGCTTCTATAACATATGTTGCCATTCCACCTGCTTTATCTTTGTGCATTATGGCCATTTCAAGGAATATATAACATGAAAGTGCCATTACTCCTACTGTAACTAACCATGCAAGAGGGGCCCATTTTCCTACCATTTCAATCGCAGGACCACTTAAATATATCCAGTCAAGAATTCCTGTAATTACAACGAATACTCCAAGTGTCCACGATGCTCCTCTACGGAGACCTGTTCCATTTTCAGACATTTTTATCACCTGATTTTATGATTGGTGAGGCGCAAAAGTGATTATGAGAAGACCAATCTTTCCTTTGCGCTTTACCTGATCATGTTTTTTAATTTAAGGTTACAATTTATTCAAACATGAAATTTCAATATCAAGGACTTCTGCAATGTTAGCCTTGGCTCTCATTCCTTTAGGTTCACCAGGTATTGCAAGAACAGTTCCCAATCCAAGTTTATTTCTTACTTCTGTCATCTTGTAAGGATCAGCAAGATCAAGTACATCTACTCCAAGCTTTCCAGCAACGTACTTTTTTGCCTCATTGATTCTCATACCTTGCATTTCCATTCTCAGAACGAGATCTCCTGCAGTACGGATACCATTCATACCTGAAGCCATATGGTGACCAAGGGTAACACCCATCGAATCACCCACTCCTACCTATATGCCGTCAGCTCCTCCAATCTCGACCATTGCTTTTGATGCCTTTGTTACAGCATCAAGTGAGGGGTTCTCAACCATTGGTATACCTCCTACACCCATTCCCATGTTAGCATGAAGGGGGATGGTGGATACACGGCTGCATTCTTTAAGGAAGGTCACAGCCCTTGCAACGTTCCAGGGAGTGGACATGCGGGTATTTGTATTACAGACAGGACCAAAAATATCTACACCTGCTTTCTCAGCCACTTTTACAAGCTTATGAGCATACATGCCTGCCAGGCGCTCACCTGCATATTCCATACCACCATGTATTCCCAACACAAATTCATTTGCCATTCCCATCTCTACGGATATGCCTGTGTTTTTCTTGATGAGTTCTGCTGATTTGAGAGAGGCAAGAAGATCACCATCTCCTGCAGCACCTGCTGTATCGATGTTTATGTTGTCAATGCCTATTTTGTCAACCTGCTGGGTGACCCAAAAAACATCCTCTATAGCTGCTTCTGCAGCCTGTTCATAAACTTCCATTCCCTCCGTTATCTTTCCTTCAGCCATCATATCACCCACGTTTTCAAATGGGCCATCTGGTTTGTAATATGCACCGAGATTTGGCATTGAACCGAAGCAACATGGACAGGTAGTGTTTAGAAGAATAGATTCTAGTTCCTGTTGCTGTTGTGTGATTACAGCTTTTATAGATTTGTAAGTATAGTCATACCATTGTACTCCAACAGAATCCGCACCCATGCAGCGTTCAATAATTTGGTTTGCAGCTGTTATACCGACTGATACACCAGAACCGCCGCATTCACTGTAATTTCCATTGATTACGGAGTGACCCATATCAGTAGTCATCACAACTTCATTTCCAACATCCACTGATACAGTTTTTCCCTGTGTAATCATAATATCTAACAGGCGTTCCATATCATCATCAGAAAGAGTGGGAATTTTAGCTCTATCTGCTGCATCAGCAGCACCTGCTTCAATATCCTCACGAATGGCATCTTTTGTCATACTGACAAGGCGCCCATCACCCATACGTTGATTATATTCCATTGCAAATCCTCCATTTGTTCAATTATTTTGCGATCATATTCATTGCTTCATTAACAGCTTCACTTGCATTCTCTGCATAGGCATTGGCACCGATCTTATCAGCGTAGTACTCCGTAACAGGAGCGCCTCCTATTATGGTTTTTACCTTATCTCTGATACCTGCTTCCTTAAGGGCAGCTTCAATGTCTTCCATTACTAACATCGTACCTGTCATTAAAGCAGAAGAAGCAACTATATCGGCATCAATCTCTATTGCCTTGTCAATAAATTTCTTTGTAAGGGCATCTCTTCCCACATCATGGACTTCAAAACCATTCACAGAGAGGAGAACTTTCACGATGTTTTTGCCGATGTCGTGTACATCGCCTTCCACAGTACCAATTACAACTTTTATAGTTTTCTTGTCTTTTTCTTCTTCAGGCATTTTATCTTTAAGAAAATCCACACATTTTGTCATTAGTGCAGCAGCCATCATTACCTGCGGTAAAAAGAGGTCCCCTCGCTCAAAGAGATCTCCTACCTGCTTCATTCCCAAAGAGAGACCATTTTCAATAATGTCAACGGGTTCCAATCCACATTCAAGAGCATCAGAGAGAATCTCCTCTGCACCCGCTGTATTATTCTCTAAAACAATTAACTTGATTTTTTCCAACGAATCCTGTTTCATTTTCTTACCTCTTTATTTATCAAGCACTTCCGCTCACTTTTCAGTGATTGTGGATGTATTCCGCCATTTCAATTGACTCTAGCTAATATTCAGTATGTTCTATACCTATATGTATCTTCCGTCGATTTTAAATATCTAATATATAAAGCCTTTGTCTTTCATTCGTAATGTATATATATAATTAATTTAGAAAATGTAGTTGGTGTATCGGAGATATTAAATAGAGAGATGGTATTTGTATGCCGGGAATATGTACCAAATCGTAGACCAAATGCTGAATGGAAAGAAGATTGAAGAAAAAGAGCATGAGAGATTGCTTTACGAAACCAATATGGAGCTCGTAAGAGAGTACGATATTCATTTTGATGGGGAAGAGATGATACCTTCTGATCCATATATGGCAGACAGGGTATTTGACGCTGCAATCTATCTGATGGAAGAGGTAGGGGTATATTCAATAGATACAGGACGAGTTATAGAGCTTACAAGGGAAGAGATTATCAACGGGATTCGTAATACAAAAGAATCATACAATATAGGGGAAGGGCTCGATGCAAAGACAATTGTATTTCGGGATGTGCTTGATGACAGGACTCCTCTGATACTTGGCGGTCCTTGCGGTGCTCCTATATCCATCGAATCATACATCCAGATACACCGGTCATATGCAAAATTGAACGTTATTGATGCCTTGGCACCTGCATCCATATATGAAATACCAGAGTCTACATACTACAAAACTCCGTTAAATCTGCATTCAGCACATGCATCTATAAACTATGTGAAAGAAGCATCTGCACTGGAAGGAAGGCCAGGTATGTGCTGTAGCACACCTCCTTTCATAGAAGATATCAGAGCGGCTTTATCTATAGCAAACCCGACCTTCACAAAAAAAGGAGACATGCATGAGATATACCAGCAGCTTGACCTGAAAACAAATTTTGATGCGATAACAAAAGCAATACATTATAGGGCAACAGGTACACTGTACATTTGTGACCAGGGGATTTTGCTTGGAGGAAGGACTATTGTATCTCCTGAGCAACTTGCAGTTCAGATCGTTGCAGAAGGACTGAAGAGCAAACTAATCCACAATGGGCACATGTATTTCAAAGAACCGGACCTTTTGCAGACAGGTGCAGCATCATCTCGTGATACACTGTGGGCCTCGTTCATGGCATCCATGGCAATCACAAGAAATACGCAATATATTCACGGGACAGATATCAGCAACTCTGCAGGGCCATGTTCAGAAATGATGATGTATGAGACTGCCACACAAACGATAGGGAATGTAGTTTGCGGCACAGATGTTTTGGCAGGTCCAATATCAAATGCTGCACGTCTGATAGACCACTCTGCAGGACTGGATTCATTATTTATGGCAAACATTGCCAAACTTGCTACAAGCCTCTCCATTGCAGATGCAAACCATCTTTGTGAGGGGATATATGCACAATATAAGGATAAAATGAAGAAACCAGATATGGGTAAAAGTTTTGAAGAATGTTATTACTTTAACACGATTGAACCTACATCAGAATTCCTGCAAATCTACGACAATGTTATTAGGAGGGTCTATGAAATTTTAGGATAAAATATCTTTTTCAGGATATTCTATACTTTTTTCATATCTCTATTGTGTTTTCCCTGGATTTTGTATCAGAAACCTGCTGCACATAATAGGGAATTAGGGTTCCAACACACAATGCTCTACATCATGAAAGAATACGTCATTTAGGTTTAAAGGTTCCTTTTTACATCCGTAAATCTGATTATACTCTTGATGAAACTTATATTCCGCAGATGTCTAATAAAAAGTGGATGTTTTTCTATTCCATTAATCTATGCATACTTATATTAATACAAATCATAATAAACCATACTTACATATTAAATAGTGCTACTGATGGTTGATAAATAACTTTAATTCAAATAATTAGCAAAATATCTGGACATCTGCGGAATGTCGGATGAAAGATTCAATTCCTATTGTCTTTTACCAAAGCAGCATTTATATCACTTGACATATGCTACACAGCGGACTTTATTAGTGATGAAAAAGGTCCTATTTTTGGAGAATATATCAAAAAATGGTAAATAGGCCTGACAGTGCCTACTTTCATTTGTGGCTTTGAATCACTCATTTGTTATTACGTGTAGAAGAAAAAGAGTACTTGCCTCGATTTTTTTTCTGGTATAATTTTTCTACTGCTTTGTCATCAAAGCGCAGATTAATGTGATGGACAATAGGTGTGGTTTAAAGATATATATGCTAACCGGAGGTAAATTTAATTCAATTGCTAGGATTCTTGGTAGTCCAATATCATTCAGTTGGTGTTATATAATATGACTTAGAGATATTTTAATCATGGGAAAACGAGGACCAAAACCAAAATTCACTGATGTTGCTTGTCCTAACGAAGACTGTCAATATTTCGGTCTTGCTGGAAAAGGCAATGTCATAGGCAATGGAACTTATCAGATCAAAGGTA
>JAVEPM010000088.1:0-11409 GCA_034008115.1 Methanolobus sp. | reverse complement strand
AGTTTTGATATCTACAAAATGATGAAACTTGAAAACACAGTTCAAGACATTGCTATTGATTTTCATGATATTCCATATTATGGCGACAAAAATAGTGCAGGAGTGAGAGGTATAAAACCAAAAAATGAAACTTCATGGGGTCGTTCGTTTTGTACTTTAGACATCAATGAAAAATAAGGACAATATTTATGCAGAATTTTGAATGGATCAGGTACATGTGAGTGGTCTGTGCATTATTTTTAAAAATAAATTTGGACAAAAGGAAGAAAGGTGGATGCGTTCATTCGGAACTACACATAATCGGAACTACTGTAAACAAACACAACATGGTTATTTCCATGTAATTACCGAGACCTCGGTAATTCTCAGAGATTATTCATCCTAATTGCAGGGCTAACTATCCAGGATACTGGTGGCAACAAATTCTGCGTGGCAAGTTCTTGCAGGAATGCATAAACAGCTATTTCTACAAATAATTCACTCGTAGTAAAAAGTGTCAGGTGTAGCACTGGCATCCGAAATAGTTCGTGTTGCACCATCAGGATAAATAATTGTTAGTACATTTACATTTCTACCCAATTCATGCGAATCATGCAAGTAGAATTCATCATTTTTTCTGGATACGTTCTTTGCTGAGATAACAGCTTTGTCCTTACCTATCTCAAGCATTTCCGTGCTCTCAAAATCAAATAAAAGATCATCAATAGCAGGCTCAAGGTTGTGTGCCCCCAGCAGGAAAATATACATACTTGAAAACATATCAAGGCTATAAGAAACAGAAATAACCGTATCTGTACCCTGAAATTCCATGGATACTTGATTGAACTTTATGTACTCCCCATCATTTGAAATTACACTATTGCTGGCTGAGAACGATAATAAAGAAACGATCATTGCAAAGGCCAGAAACGCAGTAAGCTTCATTTTACCATATCCACGATAAAGAAATGCATAGTTTCTTATATTCTGATGTTACTTTCATCATATTAACTTAACTCACTAACTTAACTCACAAGTTAAATATGATAAATTTAAATTACATACTTATAAAAACCGTCAAGTATATATTTTGTACGTACTACTGTGAACAAACCACAAACCTTGTGAGAAGACTATGGAAAAAGATATTAGCACTTCTAGCGAAGAAATTGAATTATACGAGGATAATTTCGAGACCACGGACTCCATAGATGTTCCCGAACTTTTGATAGATCAGATTATCGGACAGGAACATGCTGTAGAGGTGGTGAAAAAGGCGGCAAGCCAGAGACGCCATGTTATGATGATAGGCAGCCCAGGTACAGGAAAATCCTTACTTGCAAAAGCAATGGCTGAACTTCTTCCAAAGGAAGAATTACAGGACATAATGGCTTATCCTAACCCGGAGGATAATAATAATCCAAAGATACGTTCAGTTCCTGCCGGCAAGGGCAGGGAAATTGTCATGGCCCATAAACTGGAAGCCCAGAAAAAGGCCCAATCACGCAATATGTTGATGATGATACTTATTTTTGGTATCGTGATATATTCATTTTATGTAGGTCAACTTTTGTGGGGTATCATAGCTGCAATTATGATATTGCTCCTGACACGTCAGTTCATGCCAAAAGATGAAATGATGATCCCAAAACTGATAGTTTCAAATTACCAGAAGGAGCACGCACCTTTTCTTGATGCAACAGGCACCCACGCAGGTGCACTTCTTGGTGATGTAAGACATGATCCGTTCCAGTCAGGTGGACTTGAGACTCCGGCACATGACAGAGTAGAGAGCGGTGACATTCATAAATCACATAAAGGTGTGCTTTTCCTGGACGAGATCAACACTTTAAGCCTTGAATCTCAGCAGAGCATGCTCACAGCACTTCAGGAAAAGGAATATGCCATCACCGGACAATCTGAAAGAAGTTCAGGTGCACTGGTAAAAACAGAACCAGTCCCATGTGATTTTATCATGGTAGCTGCAGGTAACCTTGATGCAGTGGAAAAAATGCACCCAGCACTCAGATCCCGTATAAAAGGTTACGGATACGAGCTATTCATGAGAGATTCCATGGAAGATACTCCAGATAATCGTAAGAATCTGGTTAGATTCGTAGCACAGGAAGTTTTACGGGATGGCCACCTTCCACCATTTGACAAAGAAGCTGTGGATGAGGTTATCCGCGAAGCTCAGAGAAGAGCAGGACGAAAAGGTCATCTCACACTGAAACTTCGTGACCTTGGAGGTCTTGTAAGGGTTGCAGGCGATATCGCACATTCCGAAGGTGCAACAGTCACAACTGCACAACATGTACTTGCAGCAAAAAAGATGGCAAGGTCCATAGAACAGCAACTTGCTGACAATTATCTAGATCGCAAGAATGATTATCAGTTATTCAAAAAGATAGGTAGTGCTGTTGGAAAGGTCAACGGTCTTGCAGTAATGGGGGGTGATTCAGGTATTGTTTTGCCTATTATGGCAGGAGTAGCACCAGCACTTTCCAATTCTGAGGGCAGAGTGATTGCCACAGGCATGCTCAAGGATATAGCAAAAGAAGCAGTTCAGAATGTATCTGCAGTTATCAAGAATGTTACAGGCAAGGACATACCTAACCATGATATCCACATCCAGTTCATTGGAACATATGAAGGTGTGGAAGGAGACAGTGCGTCCATATCTATAGCAACTGCTGTTATATCAGCTCTTGAGAATATCCCTATCGACCAAACTGTAGCTATGACGGGTTCACTATCAGTAAGAGGAGATGTACTACCCATCGGTGGAGTGACCTATAAGATAGAAGCTGCAGCCAGAGCAGGAATAAAGAAAGTAATAATTCCCAAATCCAATGAAGCTGATGTGCTGTTAGAAGAAGCGTATAAAGATAAGATAGAGATAGTTCCGGTAACTAATATCATTGAGGTTATTGAACACAGTCTTATCGATGGACCTGATAAGGATAAAATTGTTGCGAAATTAAAGAGCCTTAGCAGTCTCAAGGCCAGTCCGGAAATGCCAGACATAGTCCCTGCATAAACAGGGACAATTTATTTATTTATTTATTTATTTATTTATTTATTTATTTATTTAAACTTGTATTTCATTTATACGGAGAGGAGCAAAATGATGCATAGCGTAGACTTTTTTGATACAAGGATCATAGAGGGAACCAGTACTTCTATTGTGCTTGATAATGATAAGATCGAACAGATATCTGTTAACTTTACAAAAGGTGCGGCAGTGCGTGCCTTGAAAGGAGGTTCCTGGGGATTCACAGCCGCTGATGGAGATTTTGATATTGAAAAAGCAATACGTTCTGCATCTGAACTTGCTGTGAGCATGGATGAGAAATCATCTAAAGAAAATGTTAAGATCAAGGAAATAGCAAACCCTGTTGTTAGTGATCTCCCTAAAGTAAAAAAGAATCCACTTGATGTTTCCCTTGAAGAAAAGGTACAGAACCTGAAGGAATTCGGTAAACATGCAAAAATGGATGGTATTAGTAGCACCAGTGCAGTGTACAGTGAATCATCCTTTAAGATAATGTATACGGACTCCACAGGAATAGAAGGAGAATACGACGTTGTAAGAACTGGTTTTGCCATAAGCGCCGTAGCGTCAAAGGACGGGACATACCAGGCAGGAAGAGAGAGCCGTTTTGGTGTTACGGGCTATGAGATATTCGATAAATATAACGCATCTGAGCTTGCAGAAGCAGCAGCAAAAAGTGCTTTAGAGTTACTGGATGCAAAACCGGCTAAAGGAGGGAATATGCCAGTCATCCTTGACCCGGAACTTGCAGGTGTTTTTGCCCATGAGGCAGTAGGGCATGCATCTGAAGCAGATCTCGTACTTGAAGGAAGTTCGGTTCTGGAAAACCGCATAGGAGAGAATATTGCATCTCCTCTGGTCACAATTATTGATGACCCTACATTACATGAATACGGTTACTTCCCCTTTGACGACGAAGGCTCACAGTCTGAAAAAACAATCCTTACCGAGAACGGTACGCTTAAATCATACCTGCATTCAAGAGAAACTGCAGCCAAACTTGGAGGAACACCCGGACACTGTCGTGCACAGGGACATTCCAGACCAATTATCCGTATGAGTAATACCTATATCGATAACGGGAATTCAAAGTTTGAAGAAATGCTTGAGGAAATAGGCAACGGAATGTACCTTATAGGTTCAAGGGGAGGACAGGTCAACACCGGCGAAGGTGTTTTCCAGTTCAATGCTGAAAAGGGATATCTTATTGAAGACGGGAAACTCACAACACTCATAAGGGATGTTTCACTTTCAGGAAAGATCCTCGAAATACTGAACAATGTGAAAATGGTTGGTAATGACCTGAAAATGAATTCAGGAAGATGTGGAAAAGGTGGTCAGCTTGTGCCTGTTACTGACGGTTCTCCACATCTGATGATATCCAAGGCCATGGTAGGAGGTGCATGATATGTATGAACTTGCTGAAAAGGCTCTCAAGGCAGCAATAAAATATGGTGCAAAAGAAGCTGAAGTATATATTATGGAAAGTCAGAAAACTTCTGTGAACATACAGAAGGATCTAATAGAGGGTGCAAAGGAAAGCATCACAACTGGAATTGGCATACGGACTGTTATAGATGGTGCCATCGGATTTTCAAGCACCAACATAATGAGCCTTATTGATAAAACGGCAAAGAATGCAGTCAGTTCTGCAAATATACAGGACAGTGACCCGGACTGGAAATCATTACCATCGAATCAGAACTACCCAAAAGTATCTGGAACAATGGATAAACAACTCCAGGAAATGGAGCTTGATGAGTGCATTGGCCACACTATGGAAATGATAGAAAGTGCAAAGAACACACCTGGGATAATAGTTACTTCTGGCAGCTTTGCTCGCAGTCATGGGAAAAATCTTATATTGAACACAAACGGAGTAGAAGTGGCAGAGGAAGGAACCGGTGTTTCCGGATTCGTTGATGTTATTACAAGTTCAGGAGAAACATCCACAGCCTATGATTTTGCAATATCCCGAATGAATGATATTGATTTTACTTCCATTGGCAAAAATGCTGCTGAACTTGCAAAGATGTCGCAGGGTACAATATCCATCGAGCCCCACAAAACAGATGTCGTGCTTCATCCTTTTGCATTCTCAGACCTTATTGAAAATGCATTCATGCCATCAATTGATGCGGATAATGTACAGAAAGGACGTTCAAACCTCATCGGAAAAAAAGGAGATATAATAGCAAATGAGAAACTTTCAATATATGATGATGGTTTGCTGGAAGGTGGCATAGAGACCGGGATTGCAGATGATGAGGGAGTTGCATCACAGAAGAACACTGTTCTTGAAAACGGAATGTTCATGTCATATCTTTATGACACATATACAGCAGGAAAAGATGGCGTGGAAAGTACCGGAAATGCTTCCAGGAACTCATATCTTTCAACACCTTCTGTGGGAACCAGAAATTTCATAATTGATTTCCCTAAATGTAACATCATAGCTGACACTGACACTGGTGTTTATGTAAATACAGTAATAGGTGCGCATACAGCAAACAGCATATCAGGGGATTTCTCTGTGGAGGCAAGAAATGCTTTTACAATTAAAGACGGCAAGCTGGAAAAGCCTATCAAATCACTAATGATATCAGGTAACATATTTGATATGCTTAAGAATATCAATGGTGCTGGGACAGATGTAAGGAAAGTAGGTGCGACGATCACTCCTTCAATAAGGGTTTCGGACATGAGTGTCATTGGCTGATCAAAAAATACCATGAGAATAGTATTATTCTCATAAATGATTTTTTTTGTTATTTTTGATGAACGACTTATTCATTCTTTTTTTACGTGTTTAGGTTCTTTAACACCTGTCAATACAAGCAGCAATGACAACAGCAACATAAATGCACAGATATAAAAAGGCAGTTCAAATGAAATATAACCTGCAAGAAGTCCACCCATAATAGGACCAAGTGCCATTCCGGCTGCCTGGGAAGCTGTTATAGAACTTACTTTGGAACTAACCGACACCCCTGCAAGATCAACTGCAAGAGCCATTACCGGGGTTTCCACTGCAGCCATGGATATACCCTGGACTGCACGCAGTACTATGAGTTGGGTGACGTTATCAACATGACCAAGGCCAATTACGATTGGAATGTTGAGTAGCAGGCCCAGTGCAATTATCCGTTTTCTTCCAATACGGTCTGATATAAATCCCATGGGAGTCTGGAATAACACCCTTATGATAACATAAGCAGAAACCGCAATACTGAGTGATATCGGACCGGTGTTGAGCCGTGTTTCATATTCAGGTAGGAAAGCAAATATAATCATTATCCCTGCCATCATCATGAACATTGTAATTGAAAGGATTGTAAACTGGAATCCTTGCTTTTGCTCTGTTATATTTTTCTTTTGAGCTGTAGCATCAGAAGTTTCCGATACGAAAAATGATATTAATATCAAGCTTACAAGGCCCAGTAAAGCACACAGATAGAATGCTGTGGCAAAACCATAATAACTGGCAACTATACCACCTATGATGGAGCCTGTACCAAAACCAAAACCCCTGACTGTGGAATATATGCCGATTGCAACGCCTCTTGTACTGCTTGTTGACATGTGAGTGACCATTGCAACAATAGCAGGTACAGTTGCACCTACAGTGATCCCCTGTACAATACGAAGCAACACCAGCTGATCAAAGTTATTGGTGTTGGCATAAATGAAAGAGATCAGAGTAAATCCTGCCATTCCCAGAACAACAAAAGGCTTTCTTCTGTTAAGAGAATCTGACAAGCGACCAAGAAATGGCTGTGAAATTGCATTTGACAGTCCAAAAACAGTAGCAATAATGCCTGCCCTGACAATTATTGGTGTATCATGGAAAATATCACTATCCAGGCCGACTATGTACAGAGGAAGCAGAAATGCAAGCATTCCGGTACCCAAATCCTTGAATAACTTGGAAAGTGAAAGTACATAAAGTGCGGGATCGAGTTTCTTTTTCTCTTTTTGAATTACCGGAGCATCTGAATTCATCATACGACCTGTGTATGGTGATTATGTCTCAAAGTATAAAAGTATAGGATCAGGAATAATGTAATGGAATATCTCACAAACATCGGCAGAGAACTTGAGTATTATGATATATAAAAACAATTAAAATGCTAAAAGACGCAGGACTTAAAGAATCCTGCTTTGGAATATCATTCAACTACAATGAATCCGCCTTTTGTCCATGGGTGGCTAACAAGTTCATATTTATAAGTGCCCGAATCTTCGAACGTGTAAGTGAATGTATCATTTTTCCTGAGTGTCGGAGACTGGAAACTGTCTCCTCCCACAAGGTTTCCCTTTATGACAAAGGCCACAGAATCATTATTTACCCATTTGACAGTATCACCTGGTGAGATCGTGCTTGAGTAAGGATGGAATTCATATTCATTGATATATACAATAGCATCTGCCTCAACGAACTGTGAATCTGAAGATTGCTCATCCACACAACCTGAAAAGGATAATGCCAATACAGATATTAATATTATCAGCAATATTAGACTTTTTGCTCTCATATTCTTAGAAGATTGCTATTTCCTAATAACACTTTTGATGGTAGGTTAATTCCTTTCACGCTGCATCAGGTACATTTCTTCAAGACGAGCGATGGTCTCAACATCATCAACAGACTTGTCTGATCTTACATTAACCAGTCTTGGGAAACGGAGTGCATAACCGGATTCGTAATTCACACTTTTCTGGAGCTCTTCGAATGCAACTTCAAAGATGACCTCAGGTTTGATTTCAACCTCTGTTCCTGACTCTACAATTATCAGGTCAGAGAAGATTTCTGTGAGTTCTGCAAGTTGTTCATCTGAAAAACCAGTCGCAACACGTCCAACTGGCAGGAAACGTCCGGTGTCAGGATCATGACATGCAAGTGCGTAGGATCCAAGGAAGCTGGTACGCCGACCATATCCCCATTCTGCACCTATTACAACAAGGTCCAGAGTCTCCATTACAGGTTTTTTCTTGAGCCAGTTCTTACCGCGTTTTCCCGGAGAATAGGGTGACTCCAGGTTCTTTATCATTACGCCTTCATGACCTGCCTTAAGAGCAGCATTGTATATTTCCACAATTTTTTCAGGATCATCAGTAAGATACTGAGTATCAACGTTGATCTTATCCCCGTTTTTGACACAACTCTTAAGTTTCTTTCTTCTCTGTACGAGCGGAAGGTCAAGCAGTTCCTCACCATTGAGATACATAATATCAAAAAGATTGACTATTAGGGGAATCTCACGTGCTGTGGCCTGGACATCATATTTTCTTCTGAAACGTTTCAGTATATCCTGAAATGCCCTTGGTCTTCCGTTTTTATCAATGGCCACTGCTTCACCGTCAAGTATTGCAGACTCAGCACTTACATTATCCTTTACTGCTTCTACGATATCAGGAAGAGAGTCTGTTATATTCTCAAGTCGACGGGAGAATAGAGTGATATTATCGCCTTCTTTATGTATCTGCACCCTTGCACCGTCAAATTTCCACTCTACTGCAGCAGTGCCTATCTCTGAGAGAGCTGTATCAAGACTTGGAGTTATCTGGGCCAGCATCATGCGTATGGGCCTATTGAGCTTAAGGCCAAGAGATAATACTGCATCTCTTCCACCTTCTCTGGCAGTGCTTGCCACAAGTCCAAGGTCATTGCTAAGCATGAAAGCTCTTTCAATTTCCTCTGCCGGAACATCGAAGGCTTTGGAAATGGCATCCCTTACTATGCCTTCACCAACTCCTATCCTTAGTTCTTTCACTGCAAGGCGTGCAATATAACTCACCTCTTCCGGCGAAGATGAATTAAAAAGATACTGAAGATTCTTTATTTTGGATGTCTGGGAGCCTTTTCCTGATGATTTAGAAATAGCCTTGAATCTTTCAAATACATCAAGAATAGAGAGATCATTGGACTCCTCCATGAATGAAGAGAAGGTAGCCTGGCCACTGGATACATTTTTTAGAGATCTTGAAGCAGTTTCACCGATATCACCGGTTTCCCTCACAAGTTCCTTTATATCAGAAACCGCAAGTCCTGCCGATTTTGCAAGGGCATTGTAAAGAATACCGGAACCCACACCAATCTCTTCACTGCTCCATGCAGGAAAAATCTCCCCCATTACGAAATGAGTTACAACCGGAAGTTCCTCAGGGGTGACCTGTTCAAGCAATTCAGCAACCAAGGATGTCATATTGAGGGAACCGGAAGTGCTCTCGATGACCTTGCAGGTCTGAGAGAATTCTCTAAAACTTGTCATTGTATGCTCCTTGTTCCAGAAATATAGAATTTCAGTTCCTGTAAATGGATATCATGTCACTCAGGATCGCACTCGCAGTTTCGATGGAACCTGCTCCACGCCCTGTTACAGTGATGGGACCGGAAAGGTCAGTTTGTACGGATGCGACATTAAGAGAACCGCCAACCGCCAGCGGGTGATCAATTGGCACCAGTTTAGGAGCCACATTAATCCTGCTGTCGTTGACCTCTCCTATTAGTTTGATAACATAACCATCATTATGAGCCAGCAACAATGCTTCAGGTGTGATCTTCGTTATGCCCGTGACTGTGACATCCTCATGAGTCGCATTCATTCCGAATATGCAATTCGCAAGTATGACCATTTTGCAGACAGTATCAATACCCTCCACGTCATATGTCGGATCGGTTTCAGCATACCCAAGCTCCTGCGCCTCTGCAAGCATCTGCTCATACGGAGCATGCTCTTCCATCATACGAGTGAGAATGTAATTACAGGTACCGTTGAATATACCTTCAACATTGGTGATCTTATTACCTGCTAGAGCATCTCTTGCAAGATTTAATACAGGCATTGCACCACCTACGGTCGCTTCGAACAGGAATTTTGAACCAGCAGCATCGGCAGCTTCCATAAGCTCGCTGTATTGCATGGCAAGGGGACCTTTGTTTGAGGTGACCAGATTCCTTTTGCGTTTGAACGCCATTAGCATGTTCTCAAGACCGACGCCACCAGTTACTATGTTGGTAGGAGTTGTTTCCACAACAAGATCGTGGTCAATAGTCTCTATGATCTTAAGTCCGGTAAGTTTTTCAGTGCCAACAGTACCTTCTTTGTTCTTTCTGGCAATAAGCGCAGCAAGGTCCACTCCATTTGTATCAATGGCAGCTGTTCTTGAGTCTGCGATCGCAACAACTTTAAAATCAATTCCAATACTTTCAAGATATTCTTGTTTATCAAGAATGACCTTTGCAACACCCTGACCCACTGCACCGAAGCCTATAATAGAAACACGAATTGTTTTCATTAAATTGCCCCCAATTCACTTTTAATAGGTTCAATTACCAGAAGGTCTTTCTTTTTTGCAATTCCCCTCAGAAGCTCAATAGCTGATGCAAGATGCTCTTTGCTTAATGCATCTATTTTCAATGATGCTGATGATGACATTTTTACCTTTGGCATAGAAAGGTTGAGGTCAACAACTTCTGCATAGCCTGTATTATCAATTGTATCTATGGTATCCTGAATATCAGTGTGCACTATATGCCCGATAAGAATTACCGCACCATGCTCATAATACCTCTTTTCATCAATATGTACAATGCCTATATCGCTATCTTCAAGGTTGCTGATAATATTGTTTAGATTATCAGGTTTTGTCTCAAAAACGATGTGAACCGGGATAGTGCCACGGGGAGTTTTTTTTTCATGATGGTGAACCACCGATATCAAATTGCCTTTGAATTCGGATATTGGTCTTAAAGCAAGAAGCAACTGCCCCGGGATATCTTTTAACTCAATGTCCATGGAAACTCGCATGTATACCCTCGTAAATATGTAAATAGAATTATTTTTGAATGCTTAACTTCATACACATTAAATGTAGATATATTCTACGTACGAACATTTTATTTATTTGTTACAAATTTGTTCATATTCAGCTGAAAACCAATGCTATATTCTCTTAAATAACAAGTGAACTACCCAGACCCTAAAGGGTCAGGGCTTCCTGTTCAATAGTAGTTCTCTACTAAGTATCAACAGGCTATCCCCGCAGTTCCTGCGGTTTGTTGTATTAATGTTATTCCATAGTTCCGGATATTGATAGCAGCATTGGTGTCTCGATCATGAATTGTCCCACAAGTACATGTCCTGTCATCCAGAGTTAATCCTTTGTTGATTGCATTGCAGACAGAACATGTCTTTGAACTGGCATAGAACCTTGGAATCTTGATAAGTTTCTTCCCAATTTCTTGCGTCTTCTGTTTCAGGATTGTCCTGAACATCCCGAATCCATTATCATTTGTTGATTTGCCAAGTTTTAGACATCCTGCAAGTCCTTTCATGTTGATGTCTTCAATAAATACATAATCATAGTTTCTT
>JAVEPM010000087.1:0-11439 GCA_034008115.1 Methanolobus sp. | reverse complement strand
TCTAATTCAACGATCGATATCTTATTTTCGCTCTTTAAATCCTCTAATTCCTGGCCGAATTTCTTTATCCAGTTATACACAGAAACATGACTAACTCCTAAATAACGGCCAATTGAACGAAATCCTAATCCTTCAAGATAAAGTTGTAAAGCCTGTCGTTTAACAGAATCGGGGCTGGCAGTTGATTTTAGCTGCACTGAATAGTTATATCCGCAATCATGACATTTGTAACGCTGACGGCCAGCAGTCATACCGTTCTTTTTATGACTGGAACTCTTACATTTGAGACAGTTCATAAAGAATATACGTGCTTATCATATATGACTATGATTTATTAACAATGCATCTGATTTTATCCTTTTTCCAGCTTTGAAATTTCTTAGCTTAATTTAAGTGTGTCTTTTTAGCTATATAGAAACACTCAACTAAGATATTATGTGCAAAGCTGATTAAGCCATAATCCTTAAATACAATTGGCCACTCTTAATCATTGTTGTACTATTATATACATCAATGAGTTAAAAGGTGCGGACATGAAGGACTACATAAAGAAAGTAAGCGAAAAGCAGAATCTCACAATACTGGAAGCAGAGGACGCTATCGCAAAAATATTTACAGAGGCCACTGATGCACAGATTGCCGGCTTCCTCATAGCCCTGAAAATGAAAGGTGAGACTCCTGAAGAAATCGCAGGTTTTGCTACCGGAATGAAAAATGCTGCAAATACAATTGCACCGGAATTCAATGGTGTTCTTGTAGACGTAGTAGGCACCGGTGGTGACAGGCACAATACCATCAATGTTTCAACGGCATCCGCCATCGTAACTGCAGCGGCCGGTGTGGCTGTTGCAAAACATGGCAATCGTTCTATAACCTCTCTTTCAGGAAGTGCTGATGTGCTCAAAGAACTTGGCATAAAGGTGGACAAATCACCGGAAGAAGTAAAAACATCAATAGAAAAAGATGGAATAGGTTTCATGTTTGCACCTATATTCCACCCTGCAATGAAAAGGGTTGGACCCATAAGACAGGAAATGGGAATCAGAACTGTTTTCAATATGCTTGGCCCTCTTACAAACCCTGCAAATGCAAATACTCAGCTTGTTGGTGTTTTTGATAAGAAGCTATGCGAACCATTTGCCTTGGTAATGAAAAAGCTCGGTGTTGAAAGAGCAATGGTAGTCCACGGAGATGGCATGGATGAGATCTCCAATATATCCGAAACATATATTGCCGAACTCAAAAACGGAAAAGTAAGCACCTATACGCTCACTCCTGAAGAACTGGGGATCAAGAGAGCAAAAGCAACTGATATCGTAGGCGGCACACCGAAAGAGAATGCACTTGACATAATATACATTCTCAAAGGTGAAAAAGGACCAAAGAGGGATATCATAGTAATGAACTCCGCTGCTGCCCTTTACATTGCAGGCAAGGCTGACTCCGTAAAAGAAGCCATTCCAATGGTTGAAGAGATACTTGACAGTGGTAAAGCCATGGAGAAACTACTGGAATTCAGTGAGAACAACAACGTCCAAGGGGCTATATATGAAGCAACTTCCAAGAGTGAAGATATGCGGAATGCAGTCTGCTGAAGACATAGAACTGGCAGTAAACTACGGAGCTGATGCTGTTGGTTTTATCACAGAGGTCCCGGTGAACACACACAGGAAACTGAATGCACAGAGAGCAGCAGAACTTGTTAAAAAAGTACCTTTCTTTGTGGACTCTGTGCTTGTGATAATGCCATCTGACGGACAGCAGGCATTGGAGCTTATAAAAAAAGTAAAGCCAGATGTTGTACAGCTTCACAATGAGCTCAATGCAGAAGAAATAGAAATTATACGCAACGGCACGCACCAGAAGATTATAAGGACATTTACCATCCCAGTTGAAAGCAAAGAACTGCCTGCAGAGTTTATGCCAGAGCTGGATGCACTACTTGATAATGACCTGATAGACGGCATACTTCTGGATTCGGGCAAAGCAGGATACAGTGGAGGTACAGGCGCGGTGCATGACTGGTCAATAAGCAGACAGGCAGTGGAAAATACAAATATCCCGGTAATACTTGCAGGCGGGCTTAATCCCGAAAATGTACAGGATGCTGTAAAAGAGGTCCGGCCATTTGCCGTGGACACTGCCTCAGGTGTAGAGACAAATAGAACTAAAGATTCTGCAAAAGTATGCAGGTTTATAGAAGAGGCCAGGTGTATCAATGGTTGATTTTGATCTTACTCAAGAGGATTTCGTATCCCTTGTTGAAAATTCACAGAAGCCTGCAATCGTGCAGCTTATGACAAAAGTGGATAACATATGTACGCCCTTGCAGTTGTACGCAACCTTGCAAAATGCAAGTCATTCCTATCTGCTTGAATCTGTAGAGAAAGAAAAAAGGCATGCAAGATATTCGTTTGTAGGTTATGAGCCGGAGATGGTGGTGTCAATAAAAGACAAGTACCTGAGCATAGAATGCCAGATGAACTCCGAGCTTACAAAACACATCTATAACAAGTTCAAGTCCATGGGAAATGTTGAATCCCTTGTTGGAGGCAAGTTCAGGGTAAAGGTCAGCGAAGGCGATGACGCTCTTGCAGCATTTAGAAAAATATACCCCACCAGTACCGATATAACACTACTTAATCAGAAACGCTTTGACAGGCAGACCTTCCAGGGAGGTGCTATCGGTTACAACAGCTACGACCTTGTTTACGATTCCTGGTTAGACATCGACAAAAAGCCCGATGCTGACACACCGGACATGCATTTTGCTATCATGTCAAAGACCTTTGTCTTTGACCACATAAGCAACGAAACCTACATAGTGATCACACCTTTTGTGACAGAGGCAAGTGACCTAGATGCTATTTACGAGCATGCGCACTCCGAGGCACTGTTGATGGAAAGGTCACTGCAGATGGCATCCGTCATAGTAATCAGTAAAGATATTCCTGCATTCGATCCAGAAAAACCAGTTGCTAATACAGGTCAGGCAGCTTATGAGGATGCGGTACTAAAAGCAAAACAACACATCATTGATGGGGATATTTTTCAGGTGGTAATCTCCCGAAGATACACTGTCAAAATGAAGCAAACACCACTTCAACTCTACATCAGGCTCAGAAACATCAACCCAAGTCCTTACATGTATATATTCAACTTCAAGGACATTGGCATCGTTGGTGCAAGTCCTGAAACCCTTATGTCAGTGTACAACAGGAAAGTAATAACAAATCCGATAGCAGGTACATGTCCACGCGGAAAGGATGATGAAGAGGATAAAATACTTGCCTCTCAAATGCTGAAGGACAAAAAAGAGTGTGCTGAGCATGTAATGCTCGTTGACCTCGGACGCAATGATGTAAGGATGGTCTCAAAGGCTGGGACTGTTAAAGTTGACGACCTTATGAGTGTTGTGAAATACTCACATCTGCAACATATAGAGAGCACTGTGAGCGGAGAGCTGAGGGATGAATGTGACCAGTTCGATGCCACAAGAGCGACATTCCCTGCCGGAACATTATCCGGTGCACCCAAGATAAGGGCAATGGAAATAATAGATGACCTTGAGCCTGAAGCAAGAGGAATATATGGCGGTGGTGTAGGATATTATTCATGGAATGGGGACGCTGATTTTGCAATTGTCATAAGGACTGTGATGATAAAGAACAATACAGCCTATGTGCAGGCAGGAGCAGGCATCGTAGCTGACTCGGACCCGACATACGAATACAATGAAACTGAAAGAAAAATGGCTGCAATGATTAAGGCGATTGGAGGTAAATAATGAAAATATTGTTCATCGACAATAAAGACTCCTTCGTCTGGAACCTTGTGGATTTTGTATCCATATTCGAACCTGATACCGTAGTCGTTCCCAACACGATTTCAATTGAAGAGGTCAAGGACATGGATCCGGATGGGATCATCATTTCACCCGGACCCGGCACACCTCACAAAGCAGAGGATATCGGAACATGCCTTGACATTATCAGAGAGTTTGGACCAAAGATTCCCATACTTGGAGTATGCCTTGGACACCAGGCCATAAATACTGCATTTGGAGGGAGCATCGGCCATGCAAATGGAGGACCTATACATGGCAAAACATCCGATGTAAGACATGAGAATGCAACGCTCTTTGCTAACCTTAAGGATGATTTCAAGGGCGGACGATACCACTCCCTTGCTATAAAGGAACTGGCTGATGACCTGAAAGTTACCGCAAAGACAGATGATGACATCATCATGGCCATTGAGCACAAGGAATATCCAATCTATGGAGTGCAATTCCACCCGGAATCCATCCTTACCGATGAAGGAGTTAAGATCATCAGAAACTTCCTCAGGGTAATCGAGGATATGCACAAGGATTAAGCGTTTGCAGGTTTACTGGTAAACATGCTTATCGGTATCACAGGAACACCAGGGACAGGGAAGACATCTGTTACAAAACTAATGGAAAAGGACTCGTCATATCAGGTTATCCATCTCAACGAGCTCATCAAAGAAGAGAAGCTCTACTGCGAAGTGGATACAGAAAGGGACTGTGTTGTTGCTGACATGGACCTGGTATATAACAGGGTTCTGGAACTACAGGAAAAATCATATCCCGTAACCATAGTTGACAGCCATCTTTCGCACCATATTGCAGATATAGTTATTGTGCTGAGGACATCGCCTGAAAAACTGAAAGAAAGATTGGAAAAAAGGAAGTATTCAGTTGAAAAAGTAAGGGAAAACCTCGAGGCAGAAGCTCTGGACATAATTCTGGCAGAAGCGGTGGACTGGTGTGAGAAGGTCTTTGAAATTAATACCACAGGAGGAACTGTGGATGCAACCTTTAAGGATATAAAGAAAATAATAAAGGGACTTGGAAATGGGGAAACTGAAGAAATCGAACAGGCTTACAAACCAGGGTCTGTGGACTGGAGCGATTATTTCTTTGATTAGCTGAGCATCAATATTTTCCCGCTTACAAAGATCAACATACCTGAAAAAACAGGCATAAGTAAATTATCATTTTTCAATAAGTTAATTATTTTCTTTGAAGTGGACGTGGTTTTTATATCTCTGTCGATCACACTTTCCAGCAGTATGCTTCCAAGGCTTCCTAACAGTGCCAGGACAGGAGAAATGAATAACGATGCACCTAAAAAAGCTGCTGTTGCTCCGACCAAAGAGCCTTCAATGGTTTTCTTTTCGGAATAGGGTAATTTGTGTTTGCCTATAAGCTTTCCTGAAATTGTTGCAATACCATCACCAAGTGCTGTTATTGCTATTGATGCATATACAATGTAGGGAGAAAAAAGCATGAAGGTGATAAGAAACCCGGTGTTTAGAAGCAATGTGGCTTTAAGTGGAACATAGTCTTCTTTTTCACGCCCCCACCTTTTTATAATATCCTGAACAGGCGTATACCTGATTTTTCGCAGGCCTGCCAATGATAAGAAGATAATAATAAATAAAATTTCAAGAGATAGCAAAATCTCAAACGCGATTTCATTATAATATAAAATAAGAGGAATATATGCAAGTCCTGTAATTATGTGTATGGATTTGCGTTCCAGATCACCTTTAAGATCATCCTCAGAATCCTTTTTTTCTGGCATGCCTGTTCCTTTTAAAATTTCAAACACGGTAAAATTAGACTTATTGATCACAAAGCATAGATCTTTTATCTGGAATCTGCTACAATTTGTTCTGAATTCCCGGTTTTCTGTGATCGATAAGCCAAAATTATCTATTTCATTGCTCTTTATTCCCAGTCCTTCAAATTAAATTGTGGTCTTTTAGAGAATTAAAGAGACGATTGCCAGTATAATGAAGAGTATTACAAGCCATTTTGCAATTGCCATAGATAGTCCCGCAATCCCGCGTGCACCCACTACATATGCAACCAGAGCCAGTATTAAAAACAATATTGTAAGTCCGATCAGATCAGCCATTCATTTCCTCCTATAGATTCATTCTTTTTATTAGTATCTCTTTTATTACTACATACAATTGAATTCTATATAACAATGACAACAATACTATGCTTACTTTCAGAAGATAGAAAAGAAACCCCATATTAATTGGTTTCTTCTCTACCCGGGGTTTATTAATCCTATAAATAAAGTTATCGGATCAAAAACCTCTGCCTGATCAAAGCGTACGTATGTTGTCCCAGTAGGGCTTGTATCCGTAATACTCAGATATATGTGTCACATATTCTCTGTGAGCTTCCTCTTCGGTCCTGGGCCAGTCATCTTTGTCAAACCCGGGAGCATTTTCCAGAGTTTCTTTTTCGACATCCAGAATAAATGTATTCTCGCCGGCTTTGTTCTTCAATGCTCCCCAGGGGATTGCGAAGTATTTGTCTCCTATTCCCAAAAACCCACCAAAGGAAAGTACGGCATATGCGACCATTCCCCGGTCAAGATCTATCATTATATCTTCTATCTTTCCCAGATCTTCACCTTCGGGGTTCTCTACGGAATCTCCTTTTATCGAGCTTGCAGATAATGCCTTGGACAATGCTGCTGACGTTTGTACTGTCATTCTTACCACTCCTCTATTCTATATTTTTATGTCTTTTCATTCTTATTAATAAGTTTCATCCCTATTAATAAGAATCTCTTTAAGACTTTGCTTCAGGACAGGAATAAATCCTAAGGTTTCCACACTTTTTTATATACCCTAAAACATATGTGCCCCATATCGAATACGAACTTACTGGTATATATATTTACTTCTACAAATATTAATTTATGTCCGTAAGCTATTGAAATTGGATTCTGAAAGTCAATAATTCTTTTAAAGTCCATATATCCGACCTTCCGCAGATGTCCAGAAATTTTGCTAATTATTTGAATTAAAGTTATTTATCAACCATCAGTAGCACTATTTGATATTTAAGTACAATTTATTATGATTTGTATCAATATAAGTATGCATGGATCCATGAAAAAGAAAAATATCCACTTTGTACTAGACATCTGCGGAATATAAGATATATGATCTGTTATTTTTTCCACCATTGCCGGAGTTCTTTGAAAGCATTTTCTATTCTCCAAATCAACTTTAACTTTCAGAGAATCATGGGGTTTTATAATATTATATCATGCCTGGAACAAATCAAGGGGTTTCTGGTGCATTGTCATTGTTCTACTGAAATTGGCTCCCCTCCTTATGAACCTTGCAAGAGAAGTTCTAATTGTAAGATTTATTTTCTCTATATAGGATGTAACCATATTTTTTCTTGTATAATTTATTGTCTGCAACTCCCTTTAAGCTCAGCTGCAAGATTTTCCAGTCTCTTATTGATATTGTCACCCGAAGCGATAATATTGACAAACGCAGAACCAACGATTACAGCATCTGCACCAGCCTTGATAACCTCAGCAGCCTGCCGGCCATTGGATATACCAAATCCTACTGCCTTTGGTACTTCCGTGTGAATGTTTTCCAGTATTTTCTGTGTTGAGTCCGCAACATCAGCTCTTTCTCCGGTGACTCCGAGTCTTGAAACAATGTATACAAAACCAGAGGTCTTCTTAAGTGTGTTCTTCATCCTGGCACCAGTTGTCACTGGCGTGATTAGGAATATAAGATCCACTCCATTTTTTTTACATGCATTATCAAGTCCATCGGATTCCTCTGCTGGAAGGTCTGGTACGATTATTCCTGTGATGCCTGACTCAGCACAATCCCTGGCGAACTTTTCAGTTCCTCTCTTGTATATAAGATTATAATATGTCATGCAGACAAGAGGAACATTTTCTTTTATTGATGCAGCCATTTCAAAATAATGATCGGGATTCATACCAGCTACAAGTGCACGAGTTGATGCAGCCTGTATGGTCGGTCCATCAGCAACAGGATCGGAAAAAGGAAGTCCAAGCTCGATTATATCTACACCACCTTTTACAAGTGAATGTACGATCTCTTTTGTAGTTTCTGCAGAAGGATCACCTGCACACACGTAAGCGATAAGGGCTTTTTCCTTTTTCATATTAAGTTCAGCGAATTTATCTGCTATTCTCACAGGCAACCCTCCTTTTCTTCTTTTGCTTCTTCTTCCTTCAATTTGAACACAGTTTCAAGATCCTTATCTCCTCTTCCCGAAAGGTTAATTACAACAAGGTCTCCAAGTTCACCGGTCTTTGCCATTTTCATTACGTATGCCACAGCATGGGATGATTCCAATGCAGGGATTATTCCTTCAAGACGGCTCAGTTCGTAGAACGCTTCCAATGCTTCATCATCGTTCATATTACATGGATTAATTCTTCCAATATCCGCAAGATGGGCCAGCTCGGGTCCAACACCTGAGTAATCAAGACCAGCAGAAACCGAGCTTGATTCAAGTATCTGTCCATGTTTATCCTGGAGTATGAGTGTATGTGCTCCTTGAAGGATCCCTTCCTCCCCAACACAGAGGGAGGAAGAATGTAGTGCCTCTTTCTCTGTTGTTTTCATTTCCTTACCGCCTGCTTCTACAGGGAAAAGTTTCACTTCTTTATTTTCAATGAAAGGATAGAATATGCCCATTGCATTGCTTCCACCACCTGCACAGGCAACAATGGAGTCTGGATAACGTCCTTCCTTTTCCATAATCTGTTCTTTAACTTCCTTTCCGATCACACTCTGGAAATCACGTACTATCATTGGGTAAGGGTGGGGTCCCACAACAGAGCCAATGAGGTAATGTGTGTTATTGACATTGGTGACCCAGTCTCTTAGTGCTTCATTGATTGCATCTTTTAAGGTCTTTGACCCAGATTCAACAGCATGAACCTTGCAGCCCATGAGTTCCATTCTGTATACATTCATATGCTGGCGTACGACATCTTTGGCACCCATGTACACTTCAGCTTTAAATCCCATATTTGCGGCAGCCATTGCAGTTGCAGTGCCATGTTGCCCAGCTCCGGTCTCTGCAATGATGCGTTCCTTTTTCATATATTTGGCCAGAAGCGCCTGTCCAAGAGTGTTGTTTAATTTGTGTGCTCCGCCGTGTACGAGATCCTCTCTTTTAAGATATATCTTGATTCCGTATTTTTTACTGAGATTCCTCGCAAAATAAAGGGGTGTTCCCCTGCCAGCGAATTCTGTCATATAATAATCAAGCTCTGTAAGAAATTCCGGATCATCTTTGTAATGTTCATAAGCTTCTTCAAGTTCTTCAAGTGCCGGCATAAGTACTTCGGGAACGAACTGCCCTCCGAATTTGCCATACATTGATTTTTTCATCATCTTCCTCCATCTCTTAAATTAATCAAGTGCATTAACAAGTTCCTTTGTTTTTGTGTATATGTCACCACTTTTGATTATTGAAGTGCCCACAAGCACTGCATCTGCTCCTGCCTCAATAACCTTTTTAATATCTTCTATGCTGTATATTCCACTTTCACTAACTACGATGTGGCATGTGTCGTTGGTTTTGTCAAAATCCCTTATAATCGGAGCAAGTTTAATGGTGGTGTCCAGATTGATTTCCAGAGTACTAAGATTCCGGTTATTGATGCCGATGAGTCTTGCATTTGTTTTAAGGGCTTCTGCAAGCTCATCTTTGTTATGTACTTCTACAAGTGGTTCAAATCCTTTTGATATGGCCAGATTTACCATTTTACCAAGAGTATTTCCAAGAATACCTGCGATTAGTAATATAAGGTCACTTTCGATCTCATCAAACTGGACTTTATTAATGATAAAGTCCTTGCGCAATACTGGTAAGGTTACCTTTTTTCTAACAGCTTCGAGATTATTAGTCGATCCATGGAAAAACTCAGGTTCTGTAAGCACGGAAATCGCAACAGCACCGGCTCTTTCCATCTCCGCTGCTATCTTTGCAGCGTCATCCGGTAATATGTTCATTAATTTTTTTCCAGGTGAAGCTGGTTTTACTTCAGCTATGACGGCAACCTTTTTTTCTTTTTTCTTTTCTTTTATGGCGTTGATGATGTCTCTTTTTTCTTCTGCATTTTTTAAATTTGCCTTCTGTCCAGTCTCAGTTTTAATTTTTGAGATCCTGCTTTCAGTAGATTTCACTATATTATTTATAACCGAGTGCATTTAATATCCACATTTGTGCTTTGATGTATAACTATATACATAGATATCTGAGTATTTAACAATAACGGCGTATAGCCCCATTTTAGGATCCTGTAAAATTGCCCTTGATTTTTGCCTATAATTCTTCTATTCTTCAAATATAAGATTTTTACGATTTCCCTGACAAAAATACACTTAATTTAGTCTTAAAATCTATTTCAAAACAAAATAAAATAAAATAAAATAAAATAAAATCGTAAATTTATATAGGAGGATTTATAATCCTCCTCAGGTAATTAATTATGAAATCTCCGCTTATACCACTAAACGAAGATTCAAAATGGAATTTGTTGTCTAAAATACTGCTTTTTAGCTGTACTTTTAGTGGGCAACCGTAAACTTTGACATTAGCAATAAAAAGGAGTTACAAGCCTTCTCTGAATGAAGATTACATAAGGGGCTATTTTTCTGGCATGTCTGTTCCTTTTGAAATATCAGGCACGGAGAAATTATATGTATGTATAGTGATTACAGAGTATGCTTTTTTCATGTGTAATCTACTGCAATTTGCCTAAAAATTTCCACTGCTCTGTGATCGATAAGTCAAAATTATCTATTTCATTGTGTCTTTATTCCACTTTAGTCCCAGTCCTTCAATTAAAACCCGTGGTCTTTACAGGAATATAGAGATGATTGCTAGTATAATGAAGATTATTACAAGCCATTTTGCAATTGTCATAGATAGCCCCGCAATCCCGCGTGCACCCAGCACATAGGCAACCAGAGCCAGTATCAAAAACAATATTGTAAGTCCGATCAAATCAGCCATTTTATTTCCTCCGTGGATAAATTCATACTCTTTATTATAATCTCTTTATTGCTACACAGAAATTTCGGTCGTGTCCCCCCACTATTGAACTGGTGTTCTGAAAGTCAATAATTCCTTTAATGTCCATACATGATCAGTTATTTTTTCCGCCATTGCCGGAGTTCTTTGCAAGCATTTTCTATTCTGTGAATCAACTTTAACTTTCAGGGAATCATGAGGTTTTATAAAATTATACCATGCCTGAAACAAATCAAGGGATCTCTGGTGCATTTTCATTGTTTTACTGAAATTTACTCCTCTCCTTATGAACCTTGCAAGAGAAGTTCTAATTGTAAGATTTATTCTCTCTATATAGGATGTACCAATATAGTCTTCAGAACAAGCTCCAAGCATCTCAAATATTTCATCCTGATCTCCAAAAACAACACGGTTCACTGTACTTACCACATAGCCTTTTACTCTTTTTTTATATACTTTGATGTACTTCAGATCTTTAACCGGCATTAGTTTTGGCAATGGTTTTCGTCCAATACCTTTGTATTGTGGCAATTCTATCTGGCCATATACATTTA
>JAVEPM010000086.1:0-11628 GCA_034008115.1 Methanolobus sp. | reverse complement strand
CGTTGTGTGTAATTTGTCAGTCATTATAAACCACTAAATATTTAAGCTTTAAAAGACTCAGATTAACAAAGGCAATAATAAGCAAAGTTCAGAAAGGAATCGAAATTATAAAAGAAAATATTAGTTAGAAAATGCTGAAATCGCAAACAAACGGAATTATTATGAAGGTATTTTTGCTTTCATTAACTGTTCTATTCTCAATATGTTTGAAAGCCCAAAATAATATAGGAATAAAATATTTTGGACTTAGTATTCATCCTAAAGGCGAACATGAAAATTCTTTTTTGATGCCAAATAAACTTGATAAGAATGGTTACCTAGTGATGAATTTTGGAGCTGTTGTTTCATACGAATATTTTATTGTCGAGGAAAGAGTTTCGTTAAAAATAGCTCAAGCACTATACTCAGATTGTGCTGCAAGGTTAGGAGGTTTTACGCACATTGGTATAAGGGGCAGGATTCTAAAAAAAGGAAAACATACGATAAGTGGAGGAATCGGTCCAACAATAGTTTATCGTAGAAATTGGTTAGAGCTAGATGGGTATATAAATCAAAATCGTTTTAAAGGAGACGAAGATGATAAATGGCAATATTTGTTTTTGTGGTATGGTGGTGAATTTGAATACAAATATGCAATAAATAATAAAGTAGATGTAACTAGTAGTTTTGTCCCAGGATATCCTGATTTAATGAGTTTGTCATTTGGAATTAGTATAAAATTATAAAATAAACTACACACAACAATGTATATACAAAATAGGCGAAATAGCAGTAAATTCAAGGGTTGTAGCCCGCTTCAAAATCGTAACGGTTTGATAGGTTTGAAGCCCGCAATTGCCTACTTTGCATATACTAACCGTTATGGGCAAGTTTAGAAGCACGAGCAGTACATATTGGCTCAAAATTCAGAAAAAACCAATTTAAAATGAAAAAGTTATTCTCATTATTATTTGTAGTATTCATTGTCTTAAATGGAATTTTTGCAGCTACAATTACACCAGAAACAGCTAAACAAACTGCGGTAAATTTCTTTGTACAGAAATCAACTATTGTTACCGCTAACGGACAGCGATTAAAAATGCAAAAAGCACCCTCGTTGAAACGAGTTGCTGAAAATACTGTTACAGAAAATCCGCAATTTTATATTTTCAATCGTGAAGATTCCGCAGGATTTGTTATCGTAGCAGCAGACGACCGCGTTGTTCCAATTTTGGGATATGCAGATAGTGGAAGTTTTGACCCAAATAACATTCCACCAAATGCTCAAAAATGGTTTGAAAACTATACTCAACAAATCCAGTATGCAATAACTAATGATTTACCAGTTAGCGCAGAAATAGATTCTATGTGGGTAGATTTATTGGACGGAAGACAAAAGTCTTCTTCAAGTACACAAACAGTAACACCTTTAATTCAAACAAAATGGGATCAAGGTAGCCCTTATAATAATTCTTGCCCTCGTGGTAGTGGTTTATTTGTTTCAAGATCTGTTACAGGCTGTGTGGCTACTGCAATGGCGCAAGTAATGAATTATTGGGAATATCCTATCACAGGTACAGGATTTCATTCATATAACCACGACAAATATGGAACTTTAAATGCAAATTTTGCCTCTACCACTTATGATTGGGCAAATATGCCCAATCAACTCACTTCTTCAAGTTCCTCTACGCAACAAACAGCAGTAGCAACTCTTATGTATCATTGTGGTGTAAGCGTGGATATGAATTATGGCATTAGTTCAGAAGGAGGGAGTGGTGCATATGTTATTTCTTCTGCAAGTCCAGTTACCCATTGTACTGAATATGCGTTAAAAACTTATTTTGGATACAAAAGTAGCATACAAGGACTACGAAAAGTAAATTACTCTAATTCAGAATGGATAAATTTATTAAAAACCGAATTAAATGCAAATAGACCAATTGTTTATGCAGGATTTGGCGATGGTGGACATTGCTTTGTTTGTGATGGTTACGACAACAATAATTATTTTCACTTTAATTGGGGTTGGGGTGGCTCATATGATGGATATTTTGCATTAGATGCTCTTAATCCAGGAAGTGGTGGAATTGGTGGAGGCTCATATTCTTATAACAATGGACAACAAGCAGTAATCGGCATTGAACCTGCCGATGGTAGTGGTCCTGCAACTGCAAATTTTGATATAAGAATGCACGCAGACCTATCAACTACACAATCAAGATATTGGTTTGGAAGTACAGTTACAGTTACGACAGAAATTGAGAACCACGGCCCAGATAATTTCTCAGGAGAAATTACAGCAGCCATTTTTGATTCACAAGGTTTTTTTGTTGACTTCTCTTCCATAGCAACAATATCAGGATTACAACCAAATTATTACGCAACACGTACACTTACACATTCAGGCGGAGCACCTTTAATTCCCGGCAATTATCAAGTCATTGTTTTTTATCGAGTTGCAGGTGGAAGTTGGACGATGGTTCCAAATGATTATGGGATAATCTTTGATGAGATAAACCTTGCAAATTTTGAAGTATATTATTCTTCAAGTATCGAAACGAATTCTGCATTTACAATAACAGGCGATGTTTTACGACAAAATCAATCTGCAACAGTAAATGTAAATGTAACAAATACAGGCAGTAGTACATTTTACGGAAAATATCGAGTAAGTCTATCTAATTTAGATGGTTCTTGGGCGCAAACCATTCAAATTCTAAATGAAAATAATGGACTTCCGAATGGTTATCATTATACAGGCGGTAATAATTTCACAGGTACAATTACAGTTGAAGCAGGTACATATCTAATGGAAATTGCTTATCAAGAAAATGGCTCGTCAAGTTGGTATTACTGTGGAAGTAGCAATTATCCAAACCCTGTCTATGTAATTGTTGAAACTCCCCCAATTCCTGCCGACATTTACGAAACTAATAACACCCAAGCGCAAGCATATAATTTAAGTTTAAACTTCTCAAACAATTCTGCAACTAAAAACACAGTAGGCTCTAATTTACACGAGGGCGATAATTTAGATTATTACAAAGTAGTATTACCAACAGGTTACGATTACTCTGTAACTGCACGTTTACACGATTCTTATAATAGTGCAAACGGAGAAACTTATACGGTAGATGCTTTGTTTTCGACCTCATTAAACAACACAAATGTTTGGTCTGAAACTTATGATGATGTAATGCCTAATGATATAATTGTAGAAAATGGTGGAACTCTTTACTTTAAAGTTGCACCGTATTTTTCGGGCAATTCAGGCACATATTTGTTGGATATGCAAATAAGCAGAACAACACACACAGAATGTATTCAAAAAATCGAAGATTTCTCAAATTTAAACGCTAACACAAACACAACATACGGAGATGGACAGTTTGTCGGAAACAATGGAGTTACTTGGAATTATGTGCATTGTATTGATGCAAGTGGTACTGCAAATTATCCTATAAACGGAAAATCATTGCTTTTGCGCCGTACTGCCGAGAATAGTAAACTTTATACTAATACCATTTCAGGCGGAATTAAGAACTTCTCTTGCAAATTCCGTAAAGGACATACAGGTAGCTCACAACGCACATTACAACTATACATTAACAATGAGTTAAAAGGAGAATCACAAACAATTGGTGGAACAAATGGAGAAGATGCTACAATCTATGATTTTGTAGTTGATAATATAAATGTTTCAGGCGACTTTACAATGGAAATCCGCCTTGCAAGTTCTGTAACAACCAATGCACAAATTGTTATAGACGACATTCAATGGTGTTCCTCAAACACAACTGACATAGAAAATATAATTGTCGAAGAAATCCAAGTTTATCCTAATCCTGCAAAAAGTTTTATCAATATTGATGCAAGTCAATTTAATGGCAACATTGAAAAAATTGATTTACTTACCCTAAACGGACAAATAATTACTTCGACCTTAGGTACAAATAATTCTACAAATACAATTCCTATCTCTAATTTAACAGATGGATTGTATTTTATTAGACTATATTCTTCACAAGGAATAATCACTAAAAAAGTTATCGTGAAACAATGAAATTTATATTTTTAATCTCAATAATGGGTTTGACTTTTTTTGGCTGTAAAACACAGCAGAATAATAACAATTCTGTTACAGACAACAGTACTACTAAAATTGCTACTGAACCTTTTTCAGCAGCACTGCCTCTCATTGTAATCTACAAAACAACAAAGGATTATAGTTGCAATGTCCCTGTAACATTATCAGACGATAAGAAACAAATTGTTTCTTATCCACACCCAACAGATTTACTAAGTAATGGAAAATTTGCAATTCCTTCACGATTGCATAATGGATATTGGCTTGACAATCGTGGAATTGGCAAAAATGTCGCTTTCCTGAAATATACTTACAAAGAATATTCAGAATTAGAAATCATTCCAACATTGGAAATACTTTATAATAGCATTCTCGACAAAGAACCACTTGTTGAATTATGGGATTGTGGAAGTAAAACAAGTTTTTCCGACATTCAGAAACAACTAAATGAATGGATTGACAGAAATCAGTTATCTGAGAAATGTAAACAATTAAAATAAGAACAACATTAATTTTGACTAAAAATGAAAGAAACAGTTTTGAAAACAATCGTATTAACATTGGCATTTTTTTGCACAACACAACTTTTTGCACAAACAACACAAGAGGAATATAACTACATAACAAAAGGTTATAAAATCCAAATTGAAAGTGGTTTAGATATGAAAAAAGGATATTTACTAAACGACCTTGGAGATTGGGGGTTAAACACAGGTACAGAGAAAAGAAATTGTGAATTTAAAGCTCTAATTAGAGACGGAGAAAGTAAACCTTGTGCGATAATGATGATTTACAAAAGAATAGATATTGCAAATGGTGCAAAGTATTATATCTGCATTCCAAGTTCTGACTCTTCTTCTGAAATTTGGGATCAAACTCTTAATTTTATAACAACGACGTTTAAGGACAGTGATAAAATGTCACGAACTGTGATTTGGGCATTAATGAAATTCAGCTCACAAGAAGTTACGAATTAAACTTGTATAATTTTTTCTATTCGGTTTACTTGTGAAAATTCTAATAGAAAACCAGCCCATAACAAACGGTTTGGCGTCAGTCGGGCTAACAGATGTAATGCGCAAGTTTAGACTCCCGCGTTCAGCGTTCGCTTCGGCTTGACAGGACTTCGTCCCGCAAACCGCCCGAACGCCAAGCCGCAAACCGTTATGGGCAAGGCTATAGGACAACCCCTCAATAAATTAAAACATATGGCAAAGAATTATAGACAACTAACGGAGAGTATCAAAGGACGAATTAATCCTGAAAATTTTGCATTGAGAAAATCATTCTCTGATGAACTAGCGACAGTTTCATACAGTGAAGTACTGACATATATTCGAGTATCAATGAAAGGCGTTGAGCCAGAATACACTAAAAAAAGTAAAGATGCGGGTGAACGAGTAAAAGACCACTTATCAAAAAAAATAGGTGACGTAACATTTAAATATCAAGGTTCTGTAATGACAGATACACATATTAAAGGGTATAGTGATATTGACCTACTTACAATTAGTGAAAAGTTTTACACCTATGACGCAACAAGGGTAAAACAAATACTTGAATCATATGAACATCGAGCAAAATACAGACAAAGCTCAATTGAAAAAATGGAGCGAGAAGTAAATACAAGTTCCTACCAAGGAAATGTACTTCAAGACTTACGACAATTAAGATTAGACAGTGAATCTACCCTTGAAGAAGTATATGATATTTGTGATACTTCTAAACCGAAGTCAATAAAAATTAAAAACCAAAGTCTCAATCGTGAAGTTGATGTAGTAATTGCAAATTGGTATGACGATGTATCTTCAATAATAAATGAAAAGGGAGATTATCGTGGAATACAAGTTTATAATAAAGAGACAAACTCGAAAGGCGACCCTGATTTCCCATTTTTAAGCATAAAGCGAATAAATGAGAGAAGCTCAGAAACAAACGGAAGATTGAAACGAATGATTAGATTTCTGAAAAATGTAAAAGCTGATTCCGACCAAGATATTGACCTAAGTAGCTTTGACATTAATGCGGTTTGTTATGACATAGATGTTTCAAAATATCAAACATTATCATTTTACGAACTAGTTCCTGTTATCTACAATCAACTCAAAGAGATTTGCACTAGTCAAACAAAAGCTGATAGTATAATTTCTGTTGATGGTCGAGAATACATTTTCAAATACAACAGTAAAAAACTCAATAACCTAAAAATTTTAATGGCGGAAGTTGAAGGTATTTTTATTGACTTAAGGAAAACACTTGGAATATGATAAAAAAAAGACTTTTTATAGGCTCTTCCTCCGAAGAATTGAATTTAGCAGAGAAAGCGAAGACAATTTTATCGACCGACTTTGATGTAACAATTTGGAATGAGAAAGTTTGGGATTCTTCTGTGTTTAAGATTAACCAAAACTTTCTTTCGGACTTGCTCAAAGCAACATTGCAATTTGACTATGGTATTTTATTAGGAACAAATGACGACAAAGTTGAATTCCGGGGACAAGTAATGTTGCAACCTAGAGACAATGTTTTATTTGAACTTGGTTTATTTACAGGACGACTTGGTACTTCCAAATGTGCTTTTATTATTGACAAAGAGATTAAACTGCTTTCGGACTTTGGTGGACTTTCATTAGCAGTTTTCGAAAACGGAAATGAACTAAGTTTTGAAAATGCGGTAAACCAAGTTAAAGACCTTTTTAAATCAAGTTCAGATGACGAGATTAATTTTTTCCCCTCTGCGACATTGGCTTCAGTTTATCTAGAGAACCTCATAGCACCTACTTGTAGGTTTCTTATTGAAAATGGTGGCTATGAACTTGACGGAGTAAAATTTAAAAAATGTAAGCTCCATATTTTAGTTCCAGACCGTATTAACCAAGATGTAAATCTTCAATTTGAGAAATTAAAATCTTCAATTGAAACCAAAAATGTGTCTTTTAAATACGCAGGTCGACCGAGAAATATAAGTATTGACACGCAAATTAAAGATGAAACACTAGTCTTTATTGACTTTCCTACAATTATTACAGGAATTAACTATGCTATTTCTAATCTATTACCAAATGACTTCAATAGATTAAGTCCCGATTACGACTCAATTCTTGAAAGAGAACTAAGACGATTTATAACAACGTTGAAGAAACTCCTAATAAAGCACGGTTTTGACGAAATGGTAATTGTAAAAAGAGAGGCAGACATATGACAGAGAAAAGAAGCCCAGCCCATAACAGGCGTTTGGTTCAATGGCGTGTGAAGTGGTTAGTTGAACATTCTGCCTCGCATCAAATTTTGTGCTGTATTGATAGTTTTGTGCTCCGAAATCCGCCACTGCGCCAAGCGCCAAACCGTTATGCTTTATTATAAACACACCTAGCAATTAATCAAATGCCTATACTGAATGACATAATAGATTGGGTAGAAAACAAACCTGCATTTTGGCAAGTTGCAATTGACCTTTTAATCCGAAATAATGAGTTAACAGATAATGATATTTCTGAACTTAAAGAAATATGTAAAGTTGATTACGGATTATCGGACTTTGATTTTGATGAAGTTGATTTCGGAGATTTGAGAGATTTTGCCAATAACTCAGCTAGTAATGATAATGTAAGACTATCTAAAATTACTAACATAAACAATATAAATGCACTATCTAAAACAAGTGAATTAGAATTTGCACCAAGCGGACTTACCGTAGTTTATGGAGATAATGGTTCTGGCAAATCCAGTTATGTAAGCATATTAAAACACTCTTGTAACACTAGAGGTCATAAACCAAGTATAAACGATAATTTATTTGATCCAACTTGTTTTGGGAATGATAAAAAAGCAGATATAGAATACACTATTGATGGAACAAATTTTTCAATTGTTAATCTTATCAATGGAACAATAAATGATAATGCTCTAAAAAAAATTGATGTGTTTGACTCCTTTAGTGCAAATCATTACATAGAAGGAGAGGATGAAATTGCATTTATCCCACAAGGTTTATCAATTATCGATAAATTAGCAGAGGCAGTTAGAAAAATTGAAGCACAATTAAACCTTGATTTGTCAGCTCCTTCGTTGAAAAAATTTGATTATGAACTATTGGAAGTTTCTGATGATACAACAGCAAAAGTGTTTCTAAATAGTTTAAGTTCAAATTCAACACTAAATGAGTTAAGAGCTGAGTCTGTCTGGAATATTACGAAAGATGCAAGAATTGAATCTCTGTCTAAAGAAATTGATAAACTAAAAGCAACTGACCCAAAAACAAGTTTAAAGACGAATGAAGAAAAAATAAAACGATTTGAAATTTTAAAAAACAAATTTCAATCTTTAGAAAACAGCCTAACAGGTCAAGCTTTAATAAACTTAAAACAAACATTAAATAATTTTTCTTCAACTAAAGAAGCACTTGAGGATTCTTCAAATAAAGCTTTTTCAGCTTTACCAATTGAAGGAGTTGGAAATAGTTCCTGGAAACTACTATGGGAAAGTGCTAGAAAATTTTACAATGAGAGCACAAAAACGGAAAGTTTTCCTGTAGTTGCTGATGATAGTAATTGTCCTCTCTGTCTTCAAAGCATAGGTGATGAAGCAAAAGATAGGTTTTCTAAATTTGAAGCATTTGTAAAAAATGATATTCAGAAATCTTATGATGAAGCACTTGAAAAATATGACTTGGCAGTTGAGAATTTAAATAGGCTTAAGTTCACTTTTAATGAACAAGAACCAATATCACTTGAACTTGATGAGTTAATAGAGAATTACTCTGAAAAACAAGTCGAATACTTAGAAACACTTTCAAAACAGAAAGATTACTTAATAGGACTATTCAATTCAAAGAAAGCAGTTGACATTATTAATTCAATTGAGATTGAAAATACGCCTAAAATTTTGATTCAAGAACTCATCAAAACATTGAATGGTACTAATGAAAAATTGAAAGTTCAATCCATTGATGAAGATTTAAAACCATTAGTCAAAGAATTAAATCAACTAAAAGGAGAAAAAAAGATTTTTGATTATAAACCAAAATTAGGTCGCGAAATTTATAGACAAAAGAAAATTAATTTATTGAATCAGTGTATTAGTAAATGTAATACTAGAACTATCACAACACTAAGTAATGAGTTAACAACGAAATATATAAATCAAAACCTTAAACAAAATTTCAAAGAAGAGCTCGAAAAACTCGGTTTTAAGAACATTAAAATTGAAACTGAAACCAAAGGACAGAGAGGAAAGCAATATCACTATTTAAGGCTTGACGAAGATAACTCAAATGGGATAGCATTAAAAGACATTTTAAGTGAAGGAGAACATAGATGCATTTCATTGGCTACATTCTTATCGGAGTTATCAATTTCAGAACACAAAAGTGCTATAATCTTTGATGACCCGGTATCTTCACTTGACCATAAATGGAGAAACAAAATTTCAAAAAGAATAGTAGAAGAAGCATTAGAACGACAAGTAATTGTCTTTACTCACGACATTACGTTTCTTCTTATGATTCAAGAGTATTCTGATAGTTTAGATTGTGATTTGAATATAAAGAGTCTTACAAGAAAGAAAAATGAAACTGGAATAACTGCAAATAATCCACCTTGGGATGCTTTATCCGTTGGCAAGCGAATTGGAGTATTAAAAAATGCGCATCAACAATTAGAGAAGATTGAACGAACTGAAACAGAGGAAGTTTATAAAGAACGAGCTAAAATTTTATATGGTAAACTTAGAGAAACTTGGGAACGTTTTATTGAGGAAGTATTTTTAAATGGTGCAATTCAGAGATTTGGTAGAGCAATACAGACTCAACGATTATCAAAAATTATTGATTTAACAGAAGATGACTATAATCTTGTAGATTCCAATATGACTAAATGCTCTATTTATTTTACAGGACACGATACGGCTGGTGCATTAATAGAAGAAATGCCAGATTCTAAAGAATTTCTTGCTGATATAAAAATATTAGACGAATTCATAAAGGCCATAACCGACAGAAGACGAAAAAAATAACAAAGCATAACATTTTGTATAAGTAGTGGCAGGCGATGTGGTAAATAGCAAGGTTTGTAATCCGCTCAAACTGCATAGCGGTTTGACAGGAAAGTGCCACGCAGTCTGCCACTACTCATACAATTTACCGTTATAACCCTTACAAAGCGCCTCTAATCAGGGCGCTTTATTTTTTAGCTTCAAAAAAAATAGTTTTCTCCCGTCACTATTTTTTTATTTGTGTTTAATGATTACTTTTGAAGAGAGAATAACTAGATATTTGTATGCACGGAATGACCTTGTTTACAGTCTAGTTAAAGAAGTCTTCACATAAATCATCATACAAGCCATGACCAAATCAAAATACAAAGAGCCACCTTTGCTTGAAATCCTAACGCCTGAAACCGACACGGATTTAAACTTGCCATTTGTCGAAAATGGTATTAGTGCAGGTTTTCCGTCACCAGCATTGGATTTTGTGGATGTTTCAATTGACCTCAATAAGCACTTGATAAAGCACGCCTCAGCCACATTCTATGGCCGCGTGAAAGGCGATTCCCTCAAAAATGCAGGGATTGAAAATGGCGACCTATTAGTGATTGACAGGAGTTTGGAACCTATCAATGGCAAAATTGCCGTTTGCTACATTGACGGTGAATTTACCGCTAAACGTATTCAAATCAATAAGCACGAAATTTGGTTGATTCCCGAAAACGATAATTATAAACCGATACGGGTCACAGAAGACAATAATTTTCTTATTTGGGGTATCGTTACATTTGTCATAAAGGCGGTGTGAGGTATGTATGCGCTTATCGATTGCAACAACTTTTACGCTTCATGCGAGCGTGTGTTCCGTCCTGATTTGAACGGAAAGCCAATCGTCGTATTATCCAATAACGACGGATGTGTGATTGCACGGAGCAATGAGGCAAAAGAGTTAGGCATACCAATGGGTGCACCTGCCTTTGAGTATGAATCACTTTTCAAAAAACAAAACGTACACGTTTTTTCTGCCAATTTCGCTTTATATGGCGATATGAGTAATCGGGTGATGTCCATCCTTTCGGACTATAGTCCCGAAATGGAGATTTACAGTATCGACGAATGTTTCCTAAAGCTCACAGGCTTTGAACACTATAATCTACTCGATTATGGTCAACAAATGCGCCAAAAGGTCGTTAAGTGGACAGGCGTTCCAGTCAGCGTGGGATTCGCACCCACCAAGTCATTAGCCAAATTAGCCAATCGTATCGCCAAGAAATACCCCGAACACACACAAGGTGTCTATTCCATTGATACCGACGAAAAGCGCGAGAAGGCCCTCAAATGGTTGAAAGTGGGCGATGTGTGGGGTATTGGCAGACAACACGCCAAACGATTACAAGAGATAGGCTGCAAAACAGCTTATGATTTTACCTGTTTATCTGAAAACTGGGTAAAGAAGAATATGTCCGTAGTAGGATGGCGACTTCAACGTGACTTACAAGGCATTCCGACATTTGACCTGGAAGCGGTGCAACCCAAACAATCAATCGCTACCACTAGGACGTTTGAGGAAGATTATA
>JAVEPM010000007.1:0-62793 GCA_034008115.1 Methanolobus sp. | reverse complement strand
AACCCTCAGCACCATCATAGCAAATAGCCATTGCAGTGAATATACTGTATGGTGAAAATAAAACATTTTCATCGTTGCTTTTTATCATTGAATACATATCAAAGGCAAAAGCATTGTTTGCTGTTGCGATATTGTACTCTTCAACTGAATCTGCATTGATTGTATTATTTGCATTTATATCCGTATCTTCAACGCAGCCTATACAAAACAACGCAAGTAAGATTAACGAAGTTACCGAAATAATTTTTGTTTTGTTCATACATTATAATCTATGTACTATTACTTAATATTTTTTTTATACATTTTGAAAAATTAAAAGGTACAGTATAAATAAACAATATGTTGAGAAAAAAGTTAAAATAGAAAATGCTAAATGCTATTATTGTCCACAAAAAGGAAACAAAAGATGAGAACAGCAATTAAACTTCTGTTTTCTCATCTTTGGCATTGTTACTTCTACACTGTAAATTCTGTTCTCGGTGGAGGAGAAGTTTTAAGCATTTTCCTCCAGCCTTCATCAGTAAGCCTCTCCGACATTGGCTGCTCAAACTCATAGTGTGTCATCACAGGACCTGCACCGAGGATTATCCTGCCATCCGGGACCTTATACGCTACAACTATCATGTCCACATACCCAACACCTTCTTCCAGAACATTGCCTGAATTGGGATCAGTGTGTACATCTGCTATTATAGTCGTTTTCTGGTTCTTTTCATCAACATTACCTATAGCACCTTCCAGCTCTTCCCCAAATGATTCAATGAAATCATAGTCCTCCTCAGAGAGCTCTACATTCTGCAGTTCCTTCTTGGATATATCTGTCAGTCTTTCAAGTATTTGTTCTAGTCTGTCCAGACGATTGGTAGAATAAGTGTCAAGTACGTCCATCTCTCCCAAACCGCTATTTGTCATGCGGGTAAGAGAAAGTAGCCTGTTATATACCTCCGGTACAGGTTCAACATAACCTACAACTTCTTTTTCTTCAAGTTCAATCCACATGCCTGCAAATCCAGTAACACTCTGTTTAGCATACAGTAAGGTATCATGCCTTAGCTCTGTCCAGGAAGCAAGGCATGTTGTCAGCTGCTTATCCTGCCATGCTTCAGTCTGCATGAAGGTAGGATAACCTGTTCCGTAATCCTTCATAAGAGGTTGGAGTGAGTAGAGCCATGACCAGTAAAGGTTCTTTGTCCAGTCTGAATCATTGAAACCATTGAATTCATCCTGCAACATATCAAACTGATCTGTATAACCAGGGATTGCAGTATCTCCCTGAGCCTCAAGGAGTTCATACGCCCTCTCTGAACCAAGAAGAGCCATCACATCCAGGCTTTTAGGCATGAACCTATCATCTACTGCAGGATATACAAGATTCTGCAACATATAGGAATCTGGAATGAACCTCTGTCCCATGAACCTGAAGCCCTTTGTTTCTTCCAGGGCATTGACAAGTTCTTCCGGATCGGCTACATATATCTCTGCCTTTCCTGTCCCGCCGTATATTTCCGGACTCTGATATGTTGCAAGTTCTGCTGTTAATGCTTCTACGTCAAGTTCTTCTATATTCTTACTCTCTCCCATTACGGTATTAAGAGCCTGTATATACTCATATGGCCCCAGGTCATCTGAAAAACCAACGTAGAATGCAGTTACTGAATAGATCCGCTCCCATTTGTCCATAAGCTCAACTTCTTCTTCCATGTGCGAAGCTATCAAGCTGGCTGCAAGAGTCTGTATCCTTGCTTCCTGCTCAGGATCCTTTGCTTTTATCAGTTCACCTTTGAGCAACATGCTCATACGACCATGCCACATGAAAGCCCTGAAATAGTTCTTCAGTTTTTCAGAGCGGGTGTAATGTCCTCTTGGAATATACTGTGAGTAATCTTCCTGATAGCTGAAGGTAGGAGAAAGAGCAAATCCCTCATGACTTTTGATGAGTGCGAGTTCTGCTTCCACTTCATCTTTCACGATCCCAGGAATTTCGAATGAATATCTTTCAGCTTCTTCTGAACTGAATTTTTCGTCATCATCCTCTACCCAGGGATCACTCTTAAACGTAGAATCTTGGTCACTTGCTAAAGTCTGGTCAACCCCGGGTTTAAGCAAGCTTAAAGCCACTGAAAAATAAGCCATATTCCTTAGAGCTGCTTCCTTCAGTTCGCCAGAAGATGTTTCATAATCCTCGATTGACTTTTGCAGCAACTTATGGTCTAATTCCCAGATAGCATCATAAAATTCCTTTTCTTCTATGCGCTGCAGGGTTTCATCAAACTGAATGTGGTATAGGTGCAAAAGAGAATCCGAGCTTATAAAAACAGGCACTTCCTCATCCTCAAGAGTATCATACATGTCAGTTATTAATTCTTCCCGGGGATTGAATGGGTTCCTTATAATTACAAAACCGTTCTCCTGGAGTTTTTCTATAGCACTGTCATTAAGTTCTACTTTGGAAATGAACTCATCGTAATTCGATATTTCCGATATCTGAAGGGGCAAATCATATTGTATTGCCTGAGGTTGCACATCCAGAGGCTCAAGGTGATAGTACTGCCCAAAAGACAATTCTTTTCCTTCCAACTTATTAGTTGTTGATTTTTCGTCCTCAGAAGGGGTAACATCATCGACACAGCCCGAGGTGAGAAGACCCAGGGTCACAAAAAACAATACTAATAATGATCTTTTTCTCATATAATCAATCCATCACTTCACCAATAATCAATTTCACTTCTTTCCACTCAGGAAATCCGTAAGAACTTACTAAGTATTATCAGCTTCTTTCACGATTTTAGTAAAGTGCTCAACTGTCATATTATTTTTAATTTCAGAAAGAGCGTATTCTGCATGATTTCGAACCTGGATATTTTCATTTTCATCATTCATCGCCTGAATAAGTGGTCCTATTGCTTTTTTATCTCCTATCTGACCAAGCGAATGTATTGCATGGCTTCGAACGTTATCATCTTCATCTTTTAAGTCCTGTATAAGAGATTCCACTGTAGGTTCGCCGATACATCCCGCAGATTGGTTTAATATCAATACAACGATCAAAAGAATGATTTTTGTTTTAGCAGAGATCTTCATGGATTGAAATTTTTTTAAATGTCTACATTCGATTATACCAGGTGAAATATGAAATATAATTGATTGTGTCCGTTTCATCGAAGCAAAAGAAAATGTCCAATGAAACAGACACAAAAAGCAAGTTTATCAGATCAGTTCATGGATTCTGCCACCTTCACGATCTCATCTTTATCCAGGGAAGCGCTTATCATGAACTCAATATCATCCACATCCCATCGAAGCATGTTATTTCCATAAATTTCGACAAAATCTCCGGGAGAACCATTGACATCAACGTTCTCTGAAACAGAGAACTCGGTTGGTCCGGGAAAACCGGATTCGTAGAAGACTTCAGTTATATGCAGCTTTGAGTCACCATCAATGTAAACCAGAGTGATTCTTTGCAGAACCTGATTTCCGGATGCGAACTCGCTGTTATCAAACAGTGATACATGATCGAGTTCATAGCCATCCGGGACATAGGATGGAAGAAGAATATGAAAATCTGCTTTTTCATTTGCTTCCTCTAATGTAATATCCTCTGGAAGTGCGAACTCATTCATATCAATGGTACTAACTTCTGCACCCTCTGGTATCTCAAACTCGAATACTTCATCTGAAATACCCGAATTAACCTTCAGATCGCGGAGCTCTGCTGAAATAATTACGTTTCCATCGGTATCATACATATCATACTTCAACGGCATCCAGGTCTCTTCATCGACCCAGACCTTGATATTGCCGGTAAATGGACCTGCGGATGGAACTTCTTCTTTTGGCTCAAGATCCATTATGAAAGTGTTCCTGCCTTCAATCTTTTCCATTCCGGAAAAAGAAACATCGCTTTCATTCAGCAACTGTGCAATCAGATTACCATAATCTATTTCCTGATCCCGATCGATATCCGGCATTTCCATGACCATGACCGAGTTCTGCTGAGGATCATATGTCCACATGGTCTTTCCATTGGAAACGACAATGGTGCCCGCCTGTTCTATAGGCTGCTTAGTGACCGATCTCATCTTCTCTTTTTTCTGGAATATGTCCTGCTCCATTACGTTTTCCTGACCCATGGCTGACATTGTCATATACAAAGTGAATGATGAATCCTCAATTAGGTCGTTTTTCTGCTGCATTTGTTTTGCAATCTCTTCTGCTGTGAGTTGTTCATCCACACATCCGGCTGAGAACAATGCAGAACATATCAAAAGTAATACAAATAGTATTTTAGTCTTCTTCAAATCCCTCACTCTCCTATTTTCAATATAACTTATTCAATGAATTTTTTATAATGTTCACCAATGTAATCGTTTTTCTTTTATATGTTGTTTATGGCCATTTCATCAAACTGATCATTTGATGATACGAGATAAGCCAGGTATGACAAACAGCAAAATTTTACAGGCCCTGAGCATCACCAACAGCACGGTCTCTCTTTCAGATTGATGTAGAGATTGGAAAAGTTCGATGAAATGGACATAAAGGTAATATACATCACAAAGAATATTGTTCTATATAGATGCATACTGCGTGAAAAATATCAAATGTATCATAAAAAAGTAACATACAAATAAACTTAAGAGGTAGCAATACATGGAACAGAGTTATGCTGTCGGATGGGGAACTCTTGCATTAATAAATGCAGGAATCGCTCAAAGTAAGAACAAAAAAGGTCTCAATTGGTTTCTCATTTCCTTATTACTCGGACCTATAGCTACATTTATTCTGGTTGCTACTAAATCATGAAGAAGTATTCTCTAAACCCACGGATGGAATATGAACTTGATAAGATAACACATGCCTATATATGAATATCAGTAATCATCCGGCGTTAGAGTAAATGTCAAATACTTCTCTTTCCTGCACCTGTGTCTTTTCCGGCATTACAGTAAAATTCAATTCGCCTGTTTGATATTCAGGCTCAGCTGAATAAATGCATCCCGCTGTAAATAGCATGGAACTTATTAGAAGCAGCACTATTAGCATTTTAGGCTGTTTCATATTTCTGAAATATTTGATGCGCTTCACGTTCATCATTTCTGAATTGTTATTCCTGCTCTTTCCTTATGAATAGAAAGGCAATTCCGAATGTAATTATTGCAAGCAAGTAGCTGAAACCAGGTGTTCTCCCTGCCTGATCTTCGTCAGCACCCTGAGCACCGATCACAATATCCTTTGATCGGAGTGTGGTTTCAAACTCCTTGACATTCACAGCATAATATTTTGAAAAAAGTGGAAGCTGATCAACAACATCATCTCCTATTGTATATGGTGAATCGCAAAATCCATCGCCATTTGAATCATTGTCTGTCTGACTAAAACCTGTACCATACGGATCTGCCCAGAAGTTGCCGCCTAAATAGGGGCCACCAGCAATATTCATACCGTCTGTTCTGTTTATGCTCCAGCTATTGTTGTGGTAAAACCTGACATGATCGGACCGGATATTGTTGGTGTTGTTGAAGTAATTATTATAGATGGTGTTGTTATCACTATCTGGCAAACGGAGCCCTTCGCTATTGTTCAATAAGATATTTCCGCGTATCTCATTGTTGTTGGATCGGTCTATGATGATCCCGCGACTGTTGCTTACTATGATGTTGCCCTCCAGCATATTGTTACTGGACGAATCCAGAAGGACGCCGTAATCGTTGTTCCAGTTTGCAGTGTTATTGATGAGCCTGTTCTTGCTGGCTCCATCAAGCTCGATACCAACAACGATGTTCAGATTGGCCGTGTTATTGATAATTTCATTATTGCTGGAAGAATCGAGTGCAATGCCAATAAAGTTATTCAGGTCTACTCTGTTAGTGCTCAGACTATTGTTATTACTCGAACTCCCCAGGAAGATTCCAAGACCATTGTTCGATAGCATGTTGTTCTCGAGCAAAGAATTGCTTGTATTGTACAAACAGATACCATGTCTGTTGTCCTTGAGGATCAGATCCCTCACAGTGATATTCTGGCAATGGATGCAATACACAGTTGCAGCATTAGAGTCTGTATCAATAGTGGCATCTGAAATACCCACAAGGTAGTAAATGGGTCTTCCGTCTACAGAGTTGCTGGTATCAATATCATTCTGCATATTTCCATCCCGGGTTCCAATGCGAACTCCAAAATTGTGCGTATTGTTGAACATCGCATTGTTTTTCAGAACATTGCTGGATGAATCCAGAAGATCAATGCCTATATTGTTTGCATATGCAGTGTTATTAACAAGATCATTGTTGTTGCAGGAACTAAAAAGATAGATGCCATAGCGTTTGTTTGAGTTGACGATGTTGTTGCTCAGATTGTTATTGCAGGAATGCCATAGATTGATCCCATCAGTGTTGTTCGACAATCTGTTGTTGCTGATCCTATTATGTTGAACATTATCAAAATATATGCCATAGTACCCACCTGTCACATTAAAACCGCTGATGGTCACGTTATTTGCATTTACATGAAATACATGCTCATCCGGATTATCGGCTTGGACGATCGTATCATCTGGATCTCCGGATTTTGAGATTATAATTAATTCCTTATGGACATCCACGTTTTCCATATATATTCCGGGATAAATAAGGATGGTATCACTATCATTTGCATTGTTTACAGCAGACTGTATCGATGTATAATCTGAATCAGGCTCATCATCAACTGTGATGGTTGCTGCGTTAACGGTTCCAATAGTTACTACCATAAAAACCAGAGTCATTACAATACAATTTTTTATGTTCATACATGTTTTCTCTTTCAATAGTTCCATTATCATCGCCACCGAGCCTATCATGGAAATCTTCGATCATTATTTCTTTATATACTCTGGATAGTTATCTGGACTTTTGTTCAAACCCCAGGGATTATTTTTTGCATAGTTTACTCACTTGATCGAAATGCCAAAATCCCACCGGAGATGAGCAATATTCCCTGTATGATCCACATCCAGGAGAATAGGAGAATCCCAGCTACACCGGCTGCCAGCATTAATTTCCCTCCCTTTTTCCGGTTTGTTTTAGCAACAACTCCACCGGCAATTCCCATCAAACCCAATACTATTGTCATTGTGCCAATACCCAGCATTATCACGAAAGAGTCAGAATATCCGAAAATCTCAGGAACGACATACCCCATAGCCATCCCACCTGGCCAGACATTAATCAGTGTGACATAAAATATGAAGACGGATATGACACTACCCAGGAAACCGCCGGATATTCCTAGTATTGTTTCAACTTTTGTTCTCATGGTGTTTCCTCCCTTTTGTCCTGCATTCTAACCAGGAAATAGTACATTATCGCACCTATGAAATTCAGGAATATCAAGACAAGCATCCAGATCAGTTTTTCATGGTCTCCTGTGCGGGGGAAATCATCTGCGTTTCTCTGCAGGCAGTCAAATAGCATGAATATCCAGAAAAGAGCGGCTATGATCACTAGCCCCCAGAGTAATTGGCCGATGAGGGATGTAAAAACAAGTATTGCAAAAAATATTATAAGGCTGACAATATTCCATTTCGATCTAGTTTCCTTCAATTTAACACCTCGCTAACATTGTAAATATATTGCAATTGGATGTATATCAATACATCGGACGAATATGTTAACAGTGTGAAAGGGAGTTAGATCAGAGTCCGTCGGAAAAGTCATAACATATTAAATTCAGTCTCATACAATGGATAAACACGTGCATTTAAAATTATAATCAGTTTATTTCAAAACTAGATTTGCAGGTACTTAGTTATCTTGAGTGAACTACCCCGAAGCTAAAGACTTCGTGGCTTCTTGCTTCATTCTTTCCTCCATTGAGGACAAGTCCACAAGCCCACCCCGTAGTTCCTACGGTGTTTTATATTCCTATTAAATTTTGCTTATCTAAAGCAAACTTCTTGATATTAATAGCGGCATTAATATCTCTATCATGATTGCTATTACAATCAGGACATTGCCATTCTCTAATAGCAAGTGTCATATCTGATTTGTAGTGACCGCACAAACTGCATATTTTAGTTGATGCTTCGAATTGCCCGATACGAAGTATAGTTTTTCCGTACCATTCTGCCTTATATTCGAGTTTAGTTACGAAAGAACTCTATGAAGCATCACTAATTGCTTGAGCAAGACAATGATTTTTAACATACCGCTAACGTTTAAAGTTTCCAATGCTATCGCTTGATTCTCGCTTATGAGCTTAGAAGATAATTTACGTTGAAAATCTACTCTCTGCTTGCTTATTTTTTCATGAAGCAATGATAATGCTAGTCTGGCTTTATTTTTATTCTTAGAGCCCTTCTGTTTCTTGCTCATTCTTCTTTGAAGAACATTCAGGTGTTTCATAGAGTTTCTGAGATGCTTTGGATTCTCAATCTTTTCACCGTTAGAAAGAACTGCAAAGTCCTTAATTCCAACGTCGATGCCGACAGTTACCTTTTCATCGAAAGGAGATTTCTGTAACTATTCAGCCTGATAAAAACGCTATCTATAACAATCTTGACAAAATTTGATTGCTGGATTGTTAGTGGGCAGATATCTCCATTTTGAAGAAATCAGTGCCAATAGGCAGATTGTGCTAGGCTGAATAGTTACGATAATTGTATATTTAATCTACAGTCACATGGATATTATTCAAACTCGTTTTAAGATAGAGACTGTCGGATAATAATGGAATAAAACATCATCTTCTACATAAAAGCACAAATTTCAAGACACTAATTCTTTCTGTGATGAGATTTCATTATTTGATTGATCTTTAGAAATAGAAGGATTCAAAATAAACAGAATCTAATCCAAAATAATATTATCTTTAAGATACTATTCTACACCATGACCCTTGAGCCTATTCACATAAAAGAGATACATGAGATCGTTGACCGTATTGACAACTGTTTCAAAAAAGATGAAAATGAATGTGATGATGCTGAAAATGTAAAAAATATCCTTGAGCGGCTCAGAAAACTTGAATACAACGGAAAGATAGTTATAAGATCCATAGGACCGGTCAGACGCGGAAAAGCAAATATCGAAAGAATGATACGATCTGAGGACCCTTACCCAAGAACATACTCGTGTGACAGCGGCAGTACCACTGCAAAAACATTTGATAACGGCCTTTATATTGATATCTGCCACTGTGCAATGGCAAGCACTCCTACTGATCTTGACATCCACAGCAAACGAACTATAGTGGCGGCAGCTTACACGGCAAGCAAAAAAATATACCTCAATACCAGTAAGGACTGGGAATTATTTGACAATGACATGGGACGGAAAAAGATAATCCGTATCCAGCCCGGTTTGCTGAATAAGAAGGTCACGGATATACTGCACGATGTAGCCCTTTATCTTTGTGAATCCGAGCATATACTCTGGATGCTTGACAGTATTGAAAATGAAGACTTCTTCATAATGGATGGTCCGATCTATCCAAAAAGGGTCATGTACTGGATGGTCGTTGATTCCGGGGATGTGAATATACGCATCGATAAAAGCAGCGCGAAAATAATTCAGAACTATATTGACATAATGGATCATCATATTAAGAACGTGAAACCTCTTGTAGGGTTTGTCAAAAACCCCGAGGACATGCAGGTAATGCTGGCACTGAAACACCAGGATGCTGAACTTGACCTTCCCTGGCTTGTGGATGCACAGTTCTTCAAGAATGCACTCTCCCTTGAAAGATCGGGAATGAAGAAAAAAGAGGCAAACAAGTATATCACTTACAGCAACTGGTTCGTACAGCCAAACCAGTTCTACGAAAAAATGCTCAAAGCCACTTCCCCTCTGGTTGCAGAACTGGCCAGCGGGAAATTCGAGGCGGAAGATTATGCCCTCTGTTTCTTTATGGCATATGTCCCGAAACTGAATACCATTTTCAAAATAGAGTCCCCTTACGGGCTTATAAAGAACGAAGAACTGAGGAACCGGATGACAAGAAAAGTACTCTACGATCTGTCACTGGGCGGTATACCAAAGACCCTGTCAAAAGCAGATTCTATAGCCAAGATACCGGTGTCTGAAAGACGACACATTATAGACAGGTTCAGGAATTCAAAAATAGACACTACATATAATGATACAAGGTGGGATGAACAGGATGAGAGATGAGGACATACTTTCTTTTGCAAAAGACAGGAACGATGAGGCTGACAGGAATAATGATGAACTCAAAAATGAGAGTTATGCCACCGAAGATGGAACAGATGAATTATTTGAGGATTTCGAACCTGAAACAACGAGCCTGCTGAAAAGGAAGAGCGGTGTTTCTGATGGGGCCTTTGGAATAATAACCACAGGCATAGACCCACTGGAGATCACAGAAGCCGGAGCGAGAATAACCGGTTACATCACCACATCCCACCGCCAGAAAGTGAGACTTGGAACCTACGTTATCGTACCATACGGGGATGAAGACCTGTTCGCAAGGATATGGAAACTCCAGTACCTTCAGGAGTTTGCGGTTGATGATGCCACAGAGATCCATTCCCGCAGGATGCTTCAGTCCAACACAACGGATGAGGTGGATTACAAATTCCTGGCTTACCTTGATCCAATATGCATTCTCTATGAACCAAACGACAAGGAAGGAGTACTTGCCAGGAGAATGAGCGACAGGATACCCCGTCCTAACACTCCCATACTGCCTGTGACCGAGAAAAAGAAGATACAGACAGGTCTCAACATTCCTGAAGAAGGCATCTTCATGGGACACCTGAGTGTTGGCGGCGAACTTGTCAGAACACATGCAGTACCACCTACAGTTCCTTACTATCTGAGAAATGATTATTCCATGGGCGACCCTCTTATATTCAGGCACATGCTGGTCTGCGGTAGTACAGGTACGGGAAAGACCTTCCTTACAAAGAATATACTGCGCCAGTTCATGAGCGAGAGCAACCGTTACAAGCTTCGTGGCTCAGAAGAAAAAAGGAACCCCTGTCTTGTGATAATGGACCCGCAGGACGAGTATTCACAAATATTTGAAGACAATCCAGAGATCACAGACGATGATGACTTTAAGTTCAGTGCTGAAAAGGTCAATTTTGGTGCATGTAAGAACACCAAGACCTTTGTGGCAAAGGTTGATGCTGAGGGTTACACAGGCAGGTCAAAGGCTGAGCAGATCGAGTTTACCATTCCTTTTGAGATGGTACGCAATAATTCATGGCTCATTGCGCCTGTAGGCATGACAGAACTGCAATATGTGGGAGTTGAGCTCTTGCTTGATGATTTCTTCAAGAAGAAGAGCACTCAGCACACATATGCTGCTTTCATAGACTTCATTGCTGATGATGCCACCAGAGACTATTATGTGGAAAGTGGCAAGATACACGAAGCATCCTATGACGGTATCGCACGCAGGGTGAAGAACCGTGCTCTTGCAAGAGTGTTCGACCAGCCTGCAAGATCCATAACTGAGCTACTTGGACAGATATTCAAACCCGGACAGGTCAGTGTCTTCCCTACGGAATACATAAGCAATTCACGCATACGTGACATCATAACCCTCACTTTGATGAGCCTGATAGTGGATAACAAACTGAACAGTTCCGGTGAGGCTGCTGTGAAGGAAACTCCAATCATCCTTGGACTTGACGAGGCACACCGCTATCTTGCAAAGGTAGGGGGAGAGCATTCAAGACGCCTGATCTCCAAGTTCGCAGATGCTGCACGTCAGGGAAGAAAAGAAGGACTGGGACTCTTTTTGATCACGCAGGACCCTCAGGACATCGATGAGACAATCTTCAAGCAGATAAACACACGCATCATCCTTAACCTGAGCAACGATGCGGCCATCAATACAATGAAGGTAAAAAAAGAATTCGAGAAGCGTATACCATACCTGAAGAAAGGCCAAATGATAGTGCAAAGCCCTGATAACAGTGATATGGTTGAGATCATGGGACTGTCAAGGTGTGTTGTGAAGCATGTTTGATGCAATCCTGATTTAAACTGAGAATTGACAGAGCTCAATACCATCGGGTAAGAATTTTCCCCTTACCCTTCATTTCTATTTTACTTATTTTGAAGAAACTGTTCGTGAGAATCATTAGTATTTTAAGCAATTAACCTGAATAAAAAGATAATATTTATATGCTATTCTATGTACATACAAGCTACATTGCACCAGAGTTTCTTAGTTTATGAACAAAAAATATTGGATTTTGGCTCTTGCACTGGTACTCCTCCTCTTAGCAGGACTTCATCTTGTAAATGAAACCCGTGAACAGGAGATGCTAAGAGAAGATGCACGCATTGCAAGTGAAACAAAGCAACAAATGGAGTACATCGAGAGCCTGCAAGCCGAATCTGATAGAATATTTTCACAGGATCAAGATGTGCAGAACTTACTGGAAGAAAATACCAGTTTCAGAATTTACGAAATAATACACAACGAGAGTTTTGTGGAGTATATTTACATCATTGGATTCCATCTTCAAAAATTCAAGTATGCAACAGAACCCAGAATAGTTAACGGGACAGTTTACAGATTCTACATCGATCTGGATAATAAGAGTGTCACCAATGAAAATGAGGAGAATTTTGCTTATTTTAACCAGAGCTCCCGTTTATTAATACTTAAAGATGATTTTCATAAAGAACAAGATGGGATAGCTCTTGATTCGTCCATGTCTACAAATATCTGGTCCGGTACCTGGTTGTATGGTGGTCAGCGCTGGTTATACCACTTTAAGATAGGAGGCAATCAGAACATAAATACAAGTTCCGATTCCACTAAGATATCTGCAATGAAATATCAGCTGGAAATCAAAAAGATGACTGATGCAGAAAGTTCTTACTTTTTATGTGATGTCCCTGGGAATAATGTAGGCGTATTGTCTGGTAATGATACTACTTCATCAAAGTATTGGAAAGACAAAAGAGAAGTGGAAGCAAACACTCTGACAATGTCTTTACCGGCAAAAGCTGATTATCCTGTCGATTGGTATTATTCATGGGAAATCAGAAGTGATGCTGATCAGACTATTGTTTTTGATATTGATATGACAGCAGATGGATGGAGTAACACTGCCAAACCTGAAGAATTGTACGGATGGAGATTCATTATAGAGACGCCTCCGAATGTAGATGGGATGTCAGAAGAAAAGATGATGGAACTTGGAGTATGGCCAACAAGCGGTTTTGGGAATTTCTATCCTCTTTCTACTACGATTGTAAAGAAGGGGGAGTGGCTGGAAAATGGAGAAAATATGGTTGATTAGTATGACAAAATGGAATCTCAACAACAAACTTAAATCAATATTTATTATTTTATTTACCCTGAGTTTATGCATTGGCTGCATTGAAGAATCAACTGTAGAATCTCAAATCCAGGATCTGAATGACGAAAACGTAAGTGTGAAAAGTGAGGCAGAAGAAGAACTTGTTGAAATCGGGGAGCCTGCAATAGACCCCCTTATTGAAGTCCTGTCTGGTAAAAATGAAGTGACACAAACCAGGGTGGTCGCAGCAAAAATCCTTGGAAAAATAGGGGATAAAAGGGCAGTAGAACCTCTGATACAAACGCTGGATGAACAACAGTATTGGGAGACCCGAAATGCTTCAGCAGTAGCCCTTGGGGACATTGGAGATAGAAGTGCTGTTGAACCACTTGTGTCCGTATTACAGAACGGATATGCGAATGAACAAACCATTGAATTTGGAACAAGTTCAGCAACAATGATTACAGGAGGAGATGTTCAACTAATGTGTAGTGCAGCAGAAGCTCTCGGGAAGATAGGAGATGAGAGAGCAGTTGAACATCTAATCGTTGTGTTGGAAAATGAATATGCATATAGGCAAGCGCAAACTACTGAATTTGGAGATGGTGGGAAAATTTCAATGGTCTCAGAAGACCGTATTCAACTTGCATGCAATGCAGCAGAAGCTCTGGGTAAATTCGGGGATGAAAGGGCAATAGAACCTCTAAAGCAACTACAAAATGATGAAAATAGATATATAAAAGTTGCAGCAACGAATGCTCTTGAAAAACTGGAAGAAAATAAGTTGATACAAAAGTAGGCCAGACAAGCTTTTGAAAATTAATTCAAATCATTGACTATGAAAACAAAAAGAACAGGCATAATTGCGGGAGTGGTAATACTACTCCTTATTGGATTTTATATTTACAGCATCTTTCCTTACTTATTGTATGGATCTTTGTTTCCTCTTTACGAAATAAGCAACTATGACGATGTGCAACATGAGGTAGTTGTAGAGGTATTTGGAGTATACAATCAATCCATTGTTAAAGAAAAGTACTCAGTAGGACCCAGTACTGCTGCATCATATCCGAAAACATTCTGGTTCAGATTTAATCGATGGACAGATTACAGGTTTGAAGTTACTCTGGATGGCGAAGTTGTTAGAACGTATGAAGGAAAGGCCACCAATTTCAACCACGTATGGATCGTATTATATGACAAGGAAAGTGATCATTATCCAATTGTTGTGGATGAAAGGGTCTTTGATCTGAAAAAAGGCTACAATTGGTACTATGATGGAATTTAGATAGAAAACCATTAAAGATGATACTATGACCAATGTACCACTCGCAGGATTTTTTCTAATATTAGGAGGGATATTTATGCTCTTTCCTTTTTTGACAGCCTTTTTTCTCTCATATATATCATTCAGAGACGTAAAACTGTCTTTACTTGGAGGAGTTGTCTGCATACCTATCTTCCTGATTATGACAATTGTCCCTTTCCCATACATTGTGAACGGTCTAATTTCAGGACTCATAAGTTGCCTCATAATCTGGTATATATTCTACAAAACAACAAAATCGGAGAGAATATCTATCAGAGGGAACCTGAAGAAGCTTCCAGATCTCTTCAGTGCAAAAAACATTACCATATTGGTCATTGCATTGCTAATAATAGGCATTTTATTCCAGGCTGACCTGTATAAAGAGGAACAACTTGAATTCAAGGTTACTGATCCAAAAGATGATGTAGGCACTGGATGGCAAACAATAGATCTGAACGGACATGAATATGTGGACATACTTGCTGTGGAATCACGATTAGTGGATGATCAGGTCATTCTGGAAATACAGCTTGCAGAAAACATTCCTGACAGAGATACTGTGGAATATAAGATGTTCATCTTTACAACTGAATCAGCCGCCCCTGAAATCATCGTTTACAATAGTGACATGGAAAAAGATGGCAGCATCCTGAGATACGACATCCCCGTAAGATCTCTTAATGACCGCAATGTATTCAGGGTCAGAGCATATGCTACAGAAAACAATTCCAATGAAAGAGATGGTAGCCTCTATGACACATGTGCAGCGAAGAATGATCTTGCAGATAATCTTGAATTGACAAGACAGATGTTCAAGCAATTGATACAGGCAAGATGAACACTTTTTCTTTACTTTTTGAGTGACCCTAAATAATGCCAACCAATATTTTTTTCAAGTCATAGAAACTATATAGCAAAATCTGCAATTTTCATGAGAAAACCCTTGATTTTGGAAGTGTTTTACCGAAACGTATATATCAGGCTAATACGTATGGATGTTTCGCTCAATCAGCGCGGGCCGGTAGCTTAGCCAGGCAGAGCGACGGACTCTTAATCCGTAGGTCAAGGGTTCAACTCCCTTCCGGCTCGCATATTATAATCTCTTCTATAAAAGGTTAAATCTCATTAGGTTAATCTATCTTTGTTTTTAAAATGGTGAAAGCATGCCAAAAGTGAGTGTTGACATTCCCCAGGAACTCTTAAATGACCTTAACAGCCATGTTGGAGACAATAAGAAGTTCATTACACAGGCTGATGCCATAAGGGCAGCCATCCGCAAACTACTGGACCAGATGGACGATATAGACCGCAGACACGGCAGGCTGGAAGACTAAAAAGAAAAATCAATTTTTATTTTATGCTTAGTTCACACTTTTTGGTTTTAAGGTGAACTAGAGCTTCTTCAAAAACTCAATACACTGTCGGCCTTCATCAAGGCTACCCATTTCAGTGACCATTCTGCCTTTGTAACCAGACAGACTTCCCATGAGTTTTTTCCAGTCGATATTGCCCTGTCCAAGAGGGAGATGCTCGTCACGTGCCCCGTTGTTGTCATGGATATGCATGTGTGAAAGTCTGCTTTTGCACTTTTTTACGAACTCATCCAGAAGTCCCATTGTGTTGGCGTGTGCCACATCAAGGGTCATACCCATGTTGTCCCTGTCCACCTGTTCTAGCATATCCAGCATCTCATCTGGATAGCGGCCAAATATCTTGGGGAAATTTGGCATATTCTCAACAGCTATTGTAATACCCATATCAGCTGAGTGATCACACAATATCCGGATGGACTCTATACATGTATCCCATGACTTCTCAGGTAACTTGGAACCGTATGGGGAGAGGTAGCCCGGATGTAGTACAGCTAGTTCAACAAGCTCAGATGCCATATTGAGATAATGCTTCATCTGTCGCATAACCTCAGCGTGTATACCAGGGTTCAGGCCTGCAAGATTCATATCGGAAAAAGGAAGATGCATGCTTAGCTTGAGGTTGGTAGTTTCCTTAAGCTCACTGAACCTGGAAAGGTTTTCTTCTGTCAGACATTGTGAACCTTCCTGAACTATCTCCCAAGCGCTGTACCCGATATCTTCAATACCGTAAGCCCACTCAAAAGGATCATCGATAGCAACACGTGATGAGAAACTAAGGTTCTTGATATTCATTTAAAACGTCCTTTATATCAATTTCAAAGTCAGGGACACCATCCTCTGTTGGTGGTGTCAGCCAGTCATAGAATCTTTCAAATTCCTCTACAGAATCTGCACTTACAGTAATGTTAATGGAGCCAAGAGGTTCTGCCTGTGCAGGATAGTTCAGACGTCCAATTGTGGCGACCTGCTTGCTGATTATAAAAGAAGTGGACATCTCATCTTCTGACAAACCCACATTCAACCGTGTGCGTGAGGTGTCTATGATCTCTTCTTCCCGGATTAAGTAATGGAGATGTTTAAGAGTATAGATGTCACCTTCAGCTGAGAATTTTCCACTGTCCTGAGGCAGTTCTTCAAATTCAAAATCAGTGTCAGGAAATATCTGCATCAGTGCAGAATGTACTTTGTCCTTGCTCTCTGTTGGATTCACAATTGCTGAAACTTCAACTTTTATCATGATGACTATTCCATTAGTGCTGTTATCTTATCATTGAACTCTTCAAGACTGCCATTGTTATCGATAACCAGATCGGCAATTTCCATTGCCTCCCCCATGCCCCATCCAAGCTCGCGCTCGTCCCTGGCCTTCAAAGCACCGATATCCTCCATATCATCGCTTCTTTTACGTGCCAGGACACGTGAAAATCTCACTTCAAGCGGGGAATCAACAGAAACCAGGGTAAAATCGTTTCCAAATGCCTCTTTAAAGAGCTCGACCTCAGGAACACTACGCACACCATCGATACCGATAAAGTCTTCGTTTGCATCCCTGATCTTAGGGATACATCGCTTTGCAACGGCATTCCTGCCTTCCTTCTCACGCAGGTCAGTGCCTACGCCACCTGTGTTGGCATCGGTGGGTTCCAGTTCTCTGCGGACGACCTCTTCCCTGATGATATCTCCCATATTGATAACCGTGACACCTTTTCGGCGCAGGACTGACGCTGCTTCTGATTTACCAGAGGCAGGCATTCCAACAAAAGCTAAGATCTTTGTCATAGATGAACCTGTTATATTTTATAATATTTAGTAAATAAGAATTATTTCAATAGATTTTTCCATACATCCTACTTATATATTAGCATACCCTTCGTTAAAATACTTTCAATCACACGTTCATATTTATAAAACTAGAAAAATCAGGCGGTATTGAAGTCTCAATACCAGCAATAAAACGATCAACATGAAGATTGCAGATCTTAAGATTCCCGGAAATATCCTGCTTGCTCCCATGTCCAACGTGACGAACCTGCCTTTTCGCCTGATGTGCAGAAAGTACGGAGCTTCTCTGACCTACTCTGAAATGATAAGTGCAGACGCTGTCATATACGAAAATAAGAAGACCATTGAGCGCGGGATAAGCTGTGAGGATGAGAGACCTCTTGGGATACAGATATTCGGGAATTCTCCTGAAATAATGACAAAAGCAGCTCTTAGAATTGAAGAAATATACGAGCCTGAGATCATTGACATTAATTTTGGTTGCCCTGCAAAACTCCTTACAAATGCTGGTTGCGGATCCGCCCTTCTCAAATCACCTGAGCTTATTCACGAGATCGTAAAAGAACTCTCAGATAATCTCTCTACTCCTGTTACTGCCAAGATACGTATTTTAGAGGATATGGAAAAAACGCTTGAAATAGCCCATCTGATAGAAAGTGCCGGAGCCTCTGCGATAACAGTGCATGGCAGGACAAGGCAACAACAGTATTCGGGAAAAGCCAATCACGACTATGTACGAAAAATAAAGCAGGAACTAAGTATACCTGTTATTGCAAATGGCGACATCGTTGACGAGATATCAGCACAGCAAACTCTGGAATATACCGAATGCGACGGGATAATGATAGGAAGAGCTGCAATGGGTAATCCTTTCCTTTTCAAACGGATATCGCACTATCTCGAAACAGGAGAAATGCTTGAGTACAGACAGTGCAGCCAGAGAGTTGAAGATATTCGGGAATATTTTAGCCTTCTTAAGGAACATGAATCGATGCATACGGTTCACATAAAGGCGCAAGCACAGTGGTTCACTCGTGGGATGAAGAATGCCAGACACATAAGAAAGAGTATTGATCTTGCAAAGGACATTGATGAGATACTTCAAAGTTTGGATGAAATGTGCAAGAGTGCTAAATGATGTTGTTTTTCTCTTTATTCTTCTTTTTTAATTTTATATTATAGTATAAAAATTCAGAGAATTAACGGCGTAAATTACCAAAAGACTAAATAGTAATTGACCGATTCTACATAATTAACCATTGCATTTAACGTCATTTGATGAAATCCTGATGCTTTTTCGGCATCAAGTTCGCCACATTACACATGCAATGTTGCCCGACTAAAAACGCTTGACCTAATATTGGAATAAATTATTATATCTATTATTACACATATTACACATGGTTTATGGAGAATTCTAGATGAAAGAAATACGAATACACGGCCGGGGTGGGCAGGGCTCTGTCACAGCCGCTGAACTGTTGGCTGTTGCTGCTTTTGCAGACGGGAAATTCAGCCAGGCCTTCCCTGCATTCGGAGTGGAAAGAAGGGGTGCACCGGTCCAGGCGTTCACCAGGATCAATAATGAGCCTATCAGGCTTCGAAGCCAAATCTACGAACCTGACTATGTTATTGTACAGGATCCTACACTCCTTGAGGTTGTAGATGTTGCAGGTGGCCTCAAAGAAGACGGAATGCTAATTATAAACAGTGACTTCGATGCTGACACATTCAACATCGACACAAAGGCAAAGATAATGACAGTCAATGCAACAAAGATCGCACTGGATATTATCGGCAGACCTATTGTTAACACCGTACTTTTGGGTGCCTTTGCAGGTGCAACAGGTGAGATAGAAGCACAGTCCATCAAAGAAGCTGTCAGGGAAAGATTCCCTGGCAAGATCGGAGACAGGAACGCTAAAGCTATTCAGGAAGCATACGACATGATGACGGAGGCTAAGAAATGAAAATTCTTCCCGGAGGAGTCTGCGAAGCAGGTAGCACTAGAGTCAACAAGACTGGTGGATGGAGAACTTTCAAGCCGGTTTACAACTATGATAAATGCATCAAATGTAAATTATGTGAACTTCTGTGTCCTGACAGTTCAGTAAACCCAAGAGATGACGGATTCTTCGAGTTTGATTATGATTTTTGCAAGGGTTGTGGAATCTGTGCAAACGAGTGTCCAACGGATGCAATCGATATGGTTCTGGAGGAGAAATAAATGGCACCTGAAAACAAAATTGACAAGAAAAAAATGGTCGTTGTTGAAGGATCATATGCTGTTGCACATGCTACTAAGGTCTGCAGACCAAACGTAATTTCAGCATATCCTATCACACCACAGACCCACATAGTTGAAGAACTTTCACAATTTATGGCAGATGGTGAAATACCAAACTGCGAATACATCAATGTGGAATCAGAGTTCTCAGCACTCTCAGCACTGGTCGGTGCATCTGCTGCAGGTGCAAGATCTTACTCAGCTACAACATCACAGGGTCTTGAACTCATGCATGAGGTATTGTTCAATGTCTCCGGTATGCGGCTGCCTGTTGTGATGACCATTGCAAACAGGGCTGTAAGTGCTCCTATCAATATATGGAATGACCACCAGGATTCAATATCACAGAGAGATACCGGATGGATACAGCTCTACGCTGAGGACACACAGGAAATCTCTGATATGACCCCACAGGCCTTCAAGATATCAGAGGACAAGGATATCCTCATGCCATCTATGGTCTGTATGGATGGTTTTATCCTGTCACACGTTTACGAACCTGTTGTACTTCTTGAACAGGACCTTACAGATGAATTCCTGCCTAAATATGAGCCGGAACATGTTCTTGATCCGAAGAACCCAATGAGTTTCGGAGCATTTGCAGACCCGGACTCCTACACTGAATTCAGATACTTACAGGAACAGGCAATGCAGAAATCTCTTAAGAAAATAGAGGATGTAGCAAATGAATTCTACGACGCATACGGAAGATACTACGGAGGACTTATTGACGAGTATCGAACAGATGACGCAGACATCATCATCATGGCAATGGGATCCATTATCGGAACCATTAAGAACGTCATTGATAAGCTCAGAGACAGGAATGTAAAGGTCGGTCTTCTTAAGGTCAGGTCATTCAGACCATTCCCTGCAGCTGCTATTAAAGACGCTCTGAAGAATGCAAAGGTTGTTGCTGTACTTGACAAGAACATCTCACTTGGACTAAATGAAGGTGCACTTTTCACTGAGACAAAGTCATCTCTTTACAATAGCAAGCTCGACATGCCTATTATCGGCTACATGGTAGGCCATGGTGGACGTGACATAAAGGTGGACCTGATCGAGAAGATAGTCGATGATGCCAAGGAAGTCATGAAGACAGGTATCACAATCGAAAGCCAGTTTACTGACCTGAAGGAGGAACTAATATGAAATCATTGTTAGCCCCGGGACACAGAGGATGTGCAGGTTGCTGTGATGCAATGGCTGCAAAGTTCACACTTATGGGCGCCGGAGAGGACTGTATAGTTATCAATCCAACGGGATGTCTTGAAGTTATGACCACACCTTTCCCTGAGACTGCATGGGATGTACCATGGATACATTCACTTTTTGAGAATGCAGCTGCTGTTGGATCTGGTGTTGAGGCTGCCCTTAAGGCACTTGGAAAGAAAGGAGATACCAAGGTCATTGTTATGGGTGGAGACGGTGCAACACTTGACATAGGTATGCGTTCCATTTCAGGAGCCTTTGAAAGAGGACATGACCTCACATATGTCTGTATTGACAATGAGGCATACATGAACACCGGCGTGCAGAGAAGTGGTGCAACACCGTATAGTGCATCAACCACCACAAGCCCTGCAGGAAAGGTATCTTTTGGAAACTCCAGACCAAAGAAGAATATGCCTGCTATCATGGTGGCACATGGTTCACCTTACGTGGCAACTACATCCATTGGATATCCAAAGGACATGATCAATAAGGTGAAGAAGGCCACAAAGATCGAAGGTCCAACCTACATTCACGCACATGCTCCATGTACCACAGGATGGGGATTCGACACTTCCAAGACTGTAGAGGTGGCAAAGATGGCTGTACAGACAGGTCTCTGGCCACTCTACGAAGTTGAAGAAGGCGAAGTTACCAAAGTAAAGAAGATTGGAAAGAGCGTTAAGCCTGTTGAGGATTACCTCAAGATGCAGCGTCGTTTCAAGCACCTTTTCACCATGGAAGGTGGGGAGGCTGAGATTGCAAAGATCCAGGCACTCGCTGACAAGAACATTGAAGTTTACGGGCTCTAAAACCCGTAGCTTTATTTTTTTTGTTTTTTTTGTTTTTATTTTCACACTTATATTTGTTTAATTTTATTCTGATGATTATTATTTTTAGTTCTAGTCGAAACGAAGGGGTATTGAATAAACATAAGAAGTAGCAAATACTTATTTACCCTCATGAGCACGCAATTTCAAGTAGCTGATAACAGTAAAATTTTTAATCCGATTTTCAAACTACTGCAAAGTGAATATCCCAATGCTGAGCCTATGCTCCATTTCAAGAATCCACTGGAACTCTTGGTTGCAACAATTCTTTCCGCTCAGTGTACAGACAAACAGGTCAATAAGGTCACACAGATTTTGTTCAAAAAGTACCTCAATGTTGAGGATTTCGCCAATGCAAGTCTGGATGAACTCGGAAAGGATATCTACACAACAGGTTTCTATAACCAGAAAGCAAAACACATTATCGGAAGTGCACAGCTTATCCTCACAGAATTCGATGGCAAAGTTCCAAACAGCATGGAAGATCTGCTTAAACTACCAGGCGTGGGAAGAAAAACAGCAAACATAGTTCTGGCAAGGGGTTTTAGTATCATCGAAGGCATTGCAGTGGACACGCATGTGACCCGGCTTTCACAGAAACTTGGCTTCACTCAATACAGCGACCCTAAAAAGATAGAAATCGACCTGATGGCACTCGCGGAGAAAAAGGACCTTGAGATCCTTTCAATGACACTGATACTGCATGGCAGAAATGTGTGCATAGCAAGGAGGCCGAAGTGTGGAGAATGTGTTGTGAATGAACTGTGTCCTTCGAGTGAAGTTTGATATTAAGCTAGCAATATACCTGTCAAGCTTATGTACTAATAACTTGAATTTGACATCGTTCACTTGATTCCAATACTAGTAATACATTATTTCAATCGTCTTCAGTATAGGATTAGGAAGGTTTCGCATTCGCGGGCATTTTCATTGTTCTTTGTTTATAAAACCCATCCCGGAGGGTCCGGCGAAGCCGGCGCAGTTCAAAAAGATGAATAAGATAATCTGTTGATTGCAAGTTTTAACTCAGCAAGCTTCAACAAGTATTTTTTAAATGGTTTTCAGGATATATACAAAGGAACGTGCCGCCTGCTGCGGATGGTCGTATTGTTCTTTGTTTATAAACTCCATTCTTAAAAGAAATGATGTTTTCTACAGAGCCCAACAATCGATAATATTTATATCCTACTCTCTCATAGACTATAATGTAATTTTTTTTAGAAATGAATGTTATGGGGTATGAGTATAGAGGAAACTATAATTAAGGATATAACGGCAAATCCGGCACCTTTGGGCTTAATGGGTTTTGGGATGACCACGGTGCTGCTTAATTTGCATAATGCAGGATACTTTGGACTGGGCTCGATGATCTTGGCCATGGGGTTATTTTATGGAGGTTTTGCTCAAATAATCGCAGGAATTTTAGAATGGAAAAAGGGTAATACTTTTGGTACAACGGCATTCATTTCATACGGTGCATTCTGGCTCACTTTAGTGTTTATAATGATAGCACCAAAATTAGGATGGGCCGAAGCTCCCAGCTCAATAGAAATGGCAGCATATCTATTTATGTGGGGATTGTTCACCTTCGGGATGTTCATAGGGACCTTAAAAGCCAACAGGGCCTTGCAAGTAGTTTTCGGAACATTGACACTGTTATTTGTATTGCTGGCTATATCTGACTTCACAGGAAGTGCATCATTAAAACAGTTCGCTGGCTATGAAGGGATATTCTGCGGTTTCAGTGCTATCTATCTGGCACTGGCTGAAGTAATAAATGAAAAGTTCGGTAAAACTATCCTGCCAATAGGTGAATGAGAAGTTTGTTTGTATCTACTTTTAAAAAACAGTTTCTGGAATTGAATAGCTGGTATTACCAGGAATATTCTGATTATTGGTCAGAATGCATAATACCAGCCAAGGTTTTTATGCTCTTCTTACGAGTTCCTGAAATATGGATGGATAAGAAGGGTGAATGAATGATGAATGTTCAAGAATATATTCAGATTTCATGATCCTTTCAAGAATATCCGATTTTTACTCGAATATTTCATTCAATTCCGGTTCAATGATCTTGCAGGGATAAATATCTCCAAGTCTCTTGAAGGATGTTGCATATAAATAGCTGGTCAAATCTTTGACAAGGTATTTATATATACATGGTCATGAGCGTGACCAGCTGTATATATGCAGATCAATTTGTATCCATACCATCAATGAAAGTATCTACAAAATCCTTTATCCTTTCCAATATTCTAGCACCTATCTTTTTGCGCTTTAGCACAGAGGGTTGTGCTCCTTCTATTAATGCTAATATCTCATCTAATATTGGTTCTTGCTCAGCGTAGAGATAGTTTTCTATGAGTTTCTGGGTTCGTTCTTCTGATAGAACTTCATCTTTTACCAGTTGCTCGAAGGCTTTTTGTTGTTCATTGTTCCAGAATTTCTCAAACTCTTCTGAAAGACTATCACTTGTGTGAATATCAGGAAGACTCTCTTCTATGAATTTCTCTATCAATTCTTTTTTGCTTCTAAGAGTCGATTCAGAACTTAGTACTCTGGATATTTCCTTTTCAACCTGATCCACGTCTTTTTGAGCATCGAATTTTAGCTGAATGAGTAACTGGATGATGTAATTAACGTTTATTTCGTCACGGTGAATTAATTCCAGTTCGAAATCCACATCTTCTAATATGGAAACTTTCTCTTTTTGATGATTGCTTTTTACTTTATCGTAGAGATCAAGATATTTACTCTTGTAATCTTCGAAAAGCTGCTCTGTCATTGAAAGGTCTTCCCATTTGAAGTCTGCAAATGCCCTGGTTATATTCAATATGCGCATTATTTCTCTGAATGTGGTGACGAATTCTAGTTCTTCATCTTCGGAAGATAAAGTATCTACGCTGTTTATTGTTGGTGTTATTCTTTGAAGTTCATCATATTTTTCATCGAATTTTGCAATATATTCCTCGTAGGGTTGCATTATAATGACTTCGATGGCTTCGGTGTTGCTAAATAATGTGATAGCAGCATCAGTTGCTTTTTTCAGGTTCCTGAATGATACTACATTACCCTGGGATTTCTGTTCGTTGATTATCCGGTTGGTGCGTGAATATGCCTGTATAAGTCCGTGATATTTCAGGTTCTTGTCTACATAGATCGTGTTCAGGCCTGGACTATCAAAGCCTGTGAGGAACATGTTTACAACTATCAGAATGTCGATCTTTTTCTCTTTTACTTTTTTAGATATGTCATTGTAGTAGTTGTAGAAGGATTGACTGTCCTTGGTGGAGAATTTACTGTTAAAGAGCTTGTTGTAGTCTTCAATATATTCATCCAGTTTTTCACGGCTGTGTTTGGATATTGTGCTGTCGTATGTTGCTGCTGGATCTTTTATTATTTGAATGTCATCAGCGAAGAAGCCGTTAGCATCTGCATCTTCTTCGTTGGCGGCATAACTGAAGATGGTGGCAATTTTTAGATCATGCTTGCCTTCTGCTTTCTTTCTTTGCAGTATATCGTAGTAATTTATCAGAGTTTTTATGTTGCTTACGGTAAATATTGCAGTGAACTCCCTGTTGTGTGTTTTACGGGAGTGATGGGCTATTATGTAATCTGATATTTTCTCCAGACGCTCAGGTGATTCCATTAGCTCTTTTGTGTCGATGTCCTCGACCTCTATGTCAATGCTGGTTTCCCTACCTTCTTTTTGTTTGTAGCGTCCTACGTATTCTACGGAGAATTTCAGGACGTTCTCATCATTTATTGCATCGGTTATGACGTATTTATGCAGACAGTCGCCAAAGAGATCTTTGGTGGTGCGTCTTCCAGATTCGTTTTTGATGGCGTTTTCGGCAAATATGGGTGTACCTGTGAAACCGAACATCTGGGGATTATTGAAGAATTGGTTTATGCGTTTGTGGGTTTCGCCAAATTGTGAGCGGTGGCATTCGTCAAAGATGAAGACTATACGCTCGTCTTTGAGCTGTTCCATCTTTTCGAGATATTGTTTTTTGCTGATGGCAACATTTAGTTTTTGAATGGTGGTGACGATGAGTGCTGTGTCGTCACTAAGTTGTTTGACCAATTGTTTTGTGTTGTCCGTACCATCGATGCAGCCTTTGCTAAAACTGTTGAATTCTTTTGTTGTTTGATAGTCAAGGTCTTTCCTGTCGACTACAAAGACTACTTTTTTGACTGTGGGCAGTTTTGTTAGTATCTGACTGGCTTTAAAGGATGTCAGGGTTTTTCCTGAGCCTGTTGTGTGCCAGATGTAAGCGTTCTTATGGCTGTGTTTTACTCTGTCAATGAGTGCTTCTACTGCATAGAACTGATAGGGGCGAAGTACCATGAGTATTTTCTGGGCTTCGTTTAGTACTATGTAGCGACAGATCATTTTGGAGAGATGGCAAGGCTCCAGAAAATCCCTTGTGAAGCCGTTGAGGATATTGCTGAGCCGCTGATTATTTTCATCTGTCCAGTAGAATGTCTGCTTGAAGGATTGTTTACGATTGTTGGCGTAGTATTTTGTGTTCACACCGTTGCTGATGACAAATATCTGAATGTACTGGAATAATGCAGAATTTGAGCCAAATGAGTGCTTTTGATAGCGTTGTATCTGATTGAACGCTTCTTTTAGTTCAAGTCCACGCCTTTTGAGTTCTATCTGCACCAATGGCAGACCGTTGACCAATAACGTCACATCATAGCGGTTCTTGTATTTCCCTTCCATGGCTACCTGATGTGTCACCTGATACTCATTCTGACACCAGTGTTCCGTGTTCAGAAAGTCAAAATAAAGGTCATCCCCATTATCACGCAGAATATGTTGCTTTTCCCGCAAGTTCTTAGCCTTTTCAAACACACTACCCTTGCTAAGTAAGTTCATCACCTTTTTGAACTCATTTTCCGAGAACACGATCCCATTATGCTTCTCCAGTTGCCCCTTCAAATTAGCAATTAGCTCCGCCTCATCCTTTATCCTCACTAAAGAATAACCCAGTTCACGAAGTTGCCCGACCAACTGCTCTTCCAATACAGCTTCCGATTGTGTGCTCATACTCTCTACCCACATCCCCATTTCATTCAGACAAACATTTTCTGCAGCAAGCCCTTTTTCCACTCCTGCGCTGCCTCAATTTGTTTCCCAACATTTTCTATTGATTCATCAATAGAAGATAAGAAATCTGCAATTTTTTCTTGTTCTGGAAGGGAAGGGATGTCTATTTTCATAACCTTAAAATGATTATAATACAAATGAACTATTGTTGATCCTTGACCATATTTTGCAAGTTGATGCTTTTTGTAATTTGATAAATAGTATGCATAAAAAATATTACTAATTTCTTGCTTTGATCTCAAAATTGTAATATCACTTCCAAGTAAAATATTTCTTTCATTTAACGCTGTTACATTAGCAAGGTCAATACCTGTTGTTGTTGTTGAGCAAGGCAGCAGCAAGTCATTTATTTCAGAATTTATTCCTCCATTTTCATTAGTCCTGCTTTTAACTGTTTTGATTATCTCAGAATATGTTGTATAAAGCTCCCCATACAAAATACAATGATTACTTCCATTTTCAACTATTTTATCTTTTGATAAATTCTGACCTTTTAGAGAAACAAAAACCTCCCCCAACTTCTTCTCTTACCAATCAGGAAACGCACTGCCATCATCCTGCTTAAACCTCAATTCTTGAGAGAATAACTTCTGCATCGCCCCTTTTTTGTATTGCTCCAATTCGGCTTTCTTTTTTTGCAGTAGGTTTATGCGTTTGTCTACTGCAGTGAGGAAGGTGGCGATTTTTTCTTGTTCGGGGTGAGATGGAATTGTAAATTTAGCACTTTTAGCATCTTTACTTGTAAAACCTTTTATTGATGTTCCTTGACTCAAACGAACAAAACGAGTTGAATGTGCATTAAAATAATAAGCTAGGAAATATGAATTTTCAGAAGTAACCAAATTTGTGAAATCTTGGCTTGTACAAAGATCTTGTTTTGCAACTGCAAATTTTCCTATTCCAACTCTTGACACGATAAGAATACTATTCTTAGGAATAATTTTAGTTGCAGATTCATTTACTGCTTTTTTTGTAATAAACCTTGTAATGTTTATTTTATGAATATTGTTATCTTTAATATCAGAACTTGAAATCCAAGGAATATTTCCTTCCCAATACTCTTCTTTAGAGCTATCAGGTGTTCCTCCTCCAAGAAAAGAACCTAGCTTACCCAACTTCTTCTCTTCCCACTCTCCTTCAAACTCAGGAAATCTTAACTGTGGTACATTGCTGCTCATTTTAGTCACCTGCTCAGACAAAGACATTAGAAGGGTTTACTAATCCCCAATTCTTCACAGAAACCGGCGATGTTTTCATCGATCCTGGACATTTTTTCGTCGAGTTCAAGGAGGGTGGCAGCCACAGCATCAATGTCGATTGGCTCTTCTTCTTCAAAGGTGTCCACGTATCTTGGAATATTGAGATTGTAATTGTTTTCTTTGATCTCATCAAGGCTTGCAACGTGGCTGTATTTCTCAATTTCCTTGCGATTGCGGTAGGTGTCTACTATCTTGTCAATATCGCATGGACGTAACTGGTTTTGTGTTTTTACCTTCTCGAAGTCCTGACTTGCATCGATGAACAGAATATCATCGGGATTCTCACGGCACTTCTTAAAGACCAGAACACAGGTTGGGATACTGGTTCCATAGAACACATTGGCAGGCAGACCAATAACAGCATCAAGATAATTCTTCTCTTCGATCAAAAACTGACGGATATGTCCCTCTGCTGCACCACGGAAAAGCACACCGTGGGGCAGGACAATGGCCATACTGCCATTCTCTGCCAGATGGTGGATCATGTGCTGCACAAAAGCATAATCCGCCTTGCTTTTAGGTGCAAGTTTACCATACTGGGAAAAACGCTCATCACTACTAAAAAGTGGATTAGCACTCCACTGGGCAGAAAAAGGCGGATTGGCAACAATAGCCTCAAACTGCATCCCAAAATGTTGCGGATACTCCAAAACATCTTCCTGCTTAATATCGAACTTGCGATAATGCACATTATGCAATATCATATTCATCCTGGCAAGATTGTAAGTAGTACGATTAAGCTCCTGACCATAAAAAGCACTAACATCCTCCACCTCACGAGCAACCCTTAAAAGCAGGGAACCAGAGCCGCAAGTAGGATCATAAACCGACCTTAACCTCGTTTTGCCAGTAGTCACAAGCTTTGCAAGAATAGTACTAACCTGCTGAGGAGTATAAAACTCACCAGCCTTCTTTCCCGCTCCACTGGCAAACTGTCCGATCAAATACTCATAAGCATCACCCAGAACATCAAGTTCCGTATGCTCAAGCTGGAAATCGATCTTATCAAGATGAGAAAGCACCCTGGATATCAACGCATTTCTGGCAGCCGGAGTCTTCCCAAGTTTGCTGCTATTAAGATCCATATCCTCAAAAAGATTCTCAAAATCATCCTCACTCTCAGTTCCCATAGTCGAAGACTGAATATTATTCAAAATCCCCTGCAGATCCTCAAGAATGAACTCATCACCATAAGATGACTCTGCAATTGCCATAGCATTCTGTCCGGTAGCAAACGGCTCAACACTAACTGAAGAATTAGAATAATCTGAATGATTAGAATAACCAGAAGAAACAGAATAACTGGAAGAACCACGCATAGCAACTTCACTAAACAGCTCAGAAGGCTTCAAGAAATATCCCAGCTTCTCAACAGAAGCCTCATAAATAGCCTCGATAAACTCCTTCCCAATTTCAGTATCCTCTTCAATATCCTTAAAAGCAATTCCATCCGGCTTTAGAATCTTATCAGCATAAATTTCGATCTTATTAGAAAGATACTTGTAAAAAATAAAACCCAGAATATAATCACGAAACTCATCCGCATTCATTTTTCCACGCAACTCATTGGCGATATTCCAGAGTTGCTGCTTAAGCTGTTTTTTGTGATCTATACTCATACATTTCAATTCCATCTTCCAAGAATAAAACAATTGTCAATACAATATCTCACTAATTATATAATGTATATCATTGGAAAATAAGATCTTTAGTTGATTAAGAAAAACATAAGCTTATCTAAAGCTCAACCATCATCCCATGTCCATAAGAGCGGTGCCGATACCCTGCTTTTGGTACTCAGGCAGGACTATGACATCAGCCACAAAAAATAGAACTTGATCTGATGGCTCTTGCGAAAAAAAAGGAATTGGAAGACTTATCTGGGAGATGATGGAGGGATTCATATGTTTTTATTGGAAAGATTGAGAGATAATTATGGCGGATGGAAGATTCTGGAACATAGATGAGCTTAATATTTAAAGCTAAATTCTTTGTTATAAAAGTTGAAATAGGAATGAAAGAAATACGCGCAAGTAAATTATCTATCATAAATGAAGAAAATTAATCCAAATACTAATTGTAGAAAAACCAAATACTTATAAATTCAGATTAAATAAGATTCAAAATAACTTCTAACTAGTACAGTGAAAGTATTAAAAACGGAGATGATAAATATAATTAACTTAAATTGTTACATAATCAAGATTAAATTATAAAAAAATAAAAGATTATATATACTAATGATTGTTAAAAATAATTAATCTTGCCAAAAGCGAGGAGATAAAGAATGGCAAACGAGAAAATATTGAGCAAAGTCTTAGACATTTTAGAATTGGGGAAACCTAATATGTCCGATTTTGACCACAGACTCCAATATCAAAAAGTTATTTATTTACTTCAAGCTTCAGGTTTATCACTTGGTTACGGATATAATTGGTATTTAAAAGGACCATACTCCTCTCCATTAACACATATTTTATTTGCAATAGATGACAGTGTTTTCGAGAGTAGTAAATATTTGGTATTTAAAAACAATGACGTTATTGTTGAGAAGCTTGAATCCTTCAAAGAAAAACTTGGAGAAGATATTAAAGATATTAAGTACTTAGAAATATTGGCATCTCTGCATTACATTAACAAAGCAACCTTTTCTGGAAACGGGAAGGATGAGCAACTCACTAAGAAATTATTTGAAGCAAAACCATACTTAAAACAGACTGAACCAACTCTTATTGAAAAAGCATTAAATAATTTGAAAGATTACAATTAGAATTAATGACGCCTGATGACTTTGACTTTAGAAGAGAAATTTATGATAACGTTCATGGATTTATAAAAGTCACTGAGTTAGAAAATAAAGTCATTGATTCCCCTTTTTTTCAACGTTTACGTGATATAAAACAACTAGGCTTGCTAGATTACGTTTTTCCTGGAGCTTTGCATAATAGATTTAATCATTCAATTGGAGTTATGCATATAGCCGACAAGATGGTTGTAAGCCTTCAAGAAAAAAATGAAGTTTTTTCTAATAAACGTCAATTGGTGAGAATGGCTGCACTATTGCATGATATAGGCCATTATCCATTATCACACCTTATAGAAAGTGAAGTCAAAATGGATACTAAATCTAAATTTAAACCAAGGGATATTTCAATAGAAATTGATAATGGTATGGAAGAAGAGTTTGGAACTGAGCAGAGTTTAGAAAACAAAATTCATAACTTAAATTATGAACTGCACCCAAGTAGAAACGATTCACTGGACTTTGCTCACCACGAAAGAATTACAGGAATTGTCATTCAATGTACTGGGATTTACGATATTCTTAAAGAAAAATTTGATGATGAGGACATAAGAGCTATATGCCAAATAATAGCTGGAACTTATTCTGGTCCTGAATCATTGATAATCCATTCTGAATTAGACGCTGATAGATTTGATTACTTGTTACGTGATTCATACCATACAGGAGTAAAATATGGGTTATTTGACTCTGAACAAATAATAAGGAACTTAGATTATGACGAAGAAGATAATCTTTTAGTTGTAAACGAAAAAGGACAAAAAGCTGTCGAACACTACTTATTATCAAAATACTTTTTTTATAGCACCGTTATTTTCCATAAAGCAACTGTTGGCTTTGAATTAATGGTCAAGAAAACATACAAAGGATTGCTTGAAAGAGGACATGCTATTGCATATCTTGATTTGACTGATATGTTTAAAGATGAAAACTCTGTTCAAAACTATCTTGATTTTACGGATTCGTGGTTTTTTAATACTCTCAGAGACATAGAAAAACAGAAACTAAAATATGATAAAAGTAAAGATTATGAAATTCCAGAAGAGGTTTTTATCACATTTGTTCACAAGATTTTAAATAGAGAACCTCTAACATTAGCACTTGAAGAACAAAAAATGGTCAAAAGTGGAGAAAACTTTGTTCCTCGTTTTGGTGATGATATCATTAAGAATCATATTATCGAAAAAACAGGGATAGAAGAAAGATGGTACATTCCTTTTGAAATTACAATATCAATAACTAATATTGAACCACATAAAAATTTAAGAGACAGATGGTATTCTTCGGAAGATAAAGAGGAAACAATCAAAATTAAGAAAAAACATGAAAATGGATACAAATATTTAATTGAAGACGAAGCTTCAATTATTAATGTGCTAAGTGAAAAGAAATTAAAAATTTATAGAGTCTATACAAAAAATAAAAAGTATGCATTGAGAATAAGTGAAATGCTTAACAAAAATACTTGTAAGTAATTTTCATTGTAGAATCTTCCACCTCACAATTCCACCACTATTCCAGACGCATAATCATCCGTAGGCCTTTTAAAAAACACAAACTTTCCAAAAAAGCCCTTCATGATATTTATTTCTTTAATTTCATGCCCAAGAAACGAATAGAAGAATATGTCAACTATTTTCTCATAACCTCTCATAACATTTATAACTTTTTTCCATTATCAAATTGTTTTATATACCTAAGCATTGTTATACTCACCCATCAGAACAATTTTTGACACGGGTCAGCTGGCTTGTATATGAAAATGCAAAATAAGGTATCACAATATTTCAAAGAATCGTTTACGAGCGACTTAAAGGCTGGATTTATCACAGCCATTGTGGCGCTGCCACTTGCCATTGCTTTTGCCATTGCTTCTGGTGTAGAGCCCCAGATGGGCTTGTACACGGCTATCATTGCGGGTATGCTGGTATCAGCAACCGGAGGATCGAAATTCTCCATTTCCGGACCCACCGGAGCAATGACGGTCATCATCCTTTCAACACTGCACGGCTTTGGGCTTGAAGGACTATTCCTTGCAGGCTTCTTTGCCGGTGCATTTCAGATACTGTTCGGAATCCTGAAACTTGGTAAGGTTGTTAAATACATCCCCCTCCCCGTCATATCAGGATTCACGAGCGGTATCGGTGCCATCATTCTTATTGGCCAGATACCAAATGCTCTTGGAATGACAATTCCTGCAAAGGAACACGTATGGGAAACACTGTACATCATCATCTCCAATCTAAATTTCCTTGACACAACAGCCATAACGATATGTTTTGCCACAATTCTGCTTCTCTTATACCTGCCTGGAATACTTGCAAGAAGCAGATACATCAAGAATCTTCCAGCTTCCATTATAGTGCTAATACTATCGGTAATGCTGGTCTTTTTCTACAAGATCGACATCCCCATCGTTGGCAGCATCCCTGCCGGACTTCCACAGATACAGATGTTAAACTTCAACCTTGAACTACTCATGGGAGTCTTGCCAGCCGCCCTTACAATCGCACTGCTGGGAACCATTGAATCACTACTTTGTGCCGTGGTCTGTGATGGTATGACCAACACAAAGCACAACAGCAACAAGGAACTCCTTGGTCATGGAATTGCGAACATGGTTCTGCCCTTTTTCTCAGGTATTCCCTCTACAGCAGCCATTGCAAGAAGTGCCGTGAACATCAGGGAAGGTGCAAAGACGCAGATGTCAGGTATCTTCCATGCCATTATACTGCTGATCATACTACTCTTCCTGGGTCCGATCGCTGCTTTCATCCCAAAAGCCTACCTCGCAGGTGTGCTCATTCTCGTCTCCGTGAGGATGATAAATATAACAGAACTCAAAACCACAATGCATATCAGCAAGATGGACAGCGCTGTCCTGCTTGTCACTTTCCTGCTCACAGTGTTCACTGACCTCGTATTCGCCGTACAAATGGGTATGTTCCTGTCCATCATCCTGCTCTTTATCAGACTTACCAACGTTATCGATATCCAGACAATGGAGAACTACGACAAGGCAAAAGGCATCAACGCCACAATTTTCGCAAACCCCTACCTTGAGAAGAACGTTTCTGTCTACACCATCAACGGCCCCTTCTTCTTTGGAGCCATGAACGTCTTCGAGAGTAAAATAAACGAACACATGAACATAAGCAAACCACACATTATCCTGCGCATGCGTTATGTTCCCTTCATAGACACAACAGGCATCGAAAGACTTAAGAGTTTCATCAAGTCAAGCAAAAAACTCCACCAGAGGGTATACCTCACATCAGTACAGTCCGAAGTCATGAGAAAGATGAAAAGTGACAGAGAGCTAACCGAGCTCATGGAAAAGCAGCATGTGCATGTTTTTGAGAGTACTCAGGAAGCATTGAGTTATGTGAAGCAGGAAAAGTCAAGCGAAAAATAAAGATCAGACCACAACAGAAACACAAATATAGGGATTTTTATGTAGTTCTTACTGACCCGGCTCTGTAGAAAAACTATCTAAATCAATAGCAACCGAATAAAATTAACAAACACCGTTAGTATCAGACTTTTAAATAATTAATGATTTCAATAATAAGCAGAATATTGATGATTTCTATAAAGCCGGAACTACAGCATCTTTATATAAAACTTCAACAAAGAAAGATGCTGGGCTTCCCGCAGGTATTCAGCTTATTCAAAAGGTGTGAAATGTATGCAGGTGAAGTTATTAAAGCTGGTGTGGATATGATTTCTGTAGTTAGTGCCATAGTTGCAGAGCATGATGTTAAAAAGCAGTAACTGAATTTCAGAAATTTTTTATATATTATTAAGATGAAGAGGATTTTAATGCTGGCAAGTTTTTCAGTTGTACCCGTTGGAGAGAAAGAAGAGCTAAAAGAACTGATAGCTGAACTGATACCAATTATAGAGACAGCAGATGTAGATTACATTATGGGGGCAATGCAGACGACTATAGAAGGCGATCCGGATATGGTCATGGGAGTGATTATGGATTGCCACAATCATATGAAATCACACGCATCGCGCGTTCTTACACACATCTCTATTGATGACAGGACCGGTGCATCCGGAAGGTTAAAAGGCAAGGTCCAGGATGTGGAATACGTGCTTAAAAGGAGAATAACACATGATTAGTGAGCAGATATCTCCATTTCGATGAAATCAGTACCAATAGGCAGATTGTGCTAGGCTGAATAGTTACTTACTTTTTTTAGTTTCTTTATTTGTAACTATTCAGCCTGATAAAAACGCTATCTATAACAATCTTGACAAAAAGTTGAAATGAAAATTTCATTAGGAACATTTATTTTGATTGTTACTATTGATTGCTTTTTTGATTATTAGTGGGCAGATATCTCCATTTTGAAGAAATCAGTACCAATAGGCAGATTGTGCTAGGCTGAATAGTTACCTTTATTTTTTAGTGTTGATCATTATTCTTAACTGGTATGCTTTCTTTTATGGTTCTACATATCTTTAATAGTAAGATGAACTTCTTCTGAATCTACTTAAATAGGCTTGACCAGACTCTCCAGAGTATCTATTTATACATGGGCTTACAAAAACAATCTTATGACGGTAATTACCCTTACAACTGATTTTGGGTTTTTGTATCCTGCATCTATGAAAGGTGTTATACTCAGTATAAACCCTGATGTAACAATAGTTGATATTACTCATTCAATACCGCCTATTGACATCAGAGCGGGTGCATTTGCCCTCTATTCTGCCTTCCGGCATTTTCCTCATGGGACTATTCATGTTGCTGTTATCGATCCTGGTGTCGGCACTGAAAGAAAAGCTATAGTCATACGCTCAAGTGGCCATTACTTTGTAGGTCCTGACAATGGCGTTCTTATTCCTGCCGCATCTTTGCTTGGGGATATGGAGGTCTTTGAAATTAATAACAAGGAGATCTTTGGGGATATTTCTTCTACCTTCCACGGCAGGGATATTTTTGCCCCGGTGGCAGCACAGATATCCAGAGGTATGGACCTTGAGGATATTGGCCAGAGCACAGATGAATATGCTGATCTTGATTTTTCAGGTTATGTAATACAGGATGAGTTCATTGAATCAAAAGTTATATACGTGGATAAATTTGGTAATATAGTTACTAATATTCCCGGGGAAGAGTTCCATAAAAAGATACCACATGGAAGTCTCCTGTCAATTTCAGGGCGAATGATGCCATTTTTAAGTACTTATGGTGAGGTACGAAAAGGAAGAGTACTATCATTCATAGGAAGTCACGGATTTTTTGAGATAGCAGTAAATCAGGGCAGTGCTTCCAAATTACTACATTTGAACAATGGAAATGAAATTAAGATAGGGGTTATGGATGTTCCTGATTGATATTAGCCCCCATTTCCTGTAATTTAATTTAATTTAATTTGATTTTCTCTTTACAAAATAGAGGCAGATCATTGCACATACAAGAGGTATCAATGTATTTTGTCCCGATTGCTGACTCTGGGATCTTTCTTCATTCACATCCTTCACATCACCAACGTTCACCTTTGCATTGTTAACAGTCACTTCCAGAGTGTCTCCTGCAGAATTGGTGATTACAAGGTTATTTATTTCTATAGTTGCGATTCCGGAATTGTTTTTTGAAGAGAGTGCAATATTCAAAAAAGTTCCTGGATCAAGTAACATATCATTTCCCATTATGGTGGAGTATATGCCAGTGACAGTTCCAAGTTCATTATCAATGTCCCCTTTAGAGAATACTGTACTTTTCCCGCCCTGTTTTAAAAAATTTCCTTCGTTAATGGCTATTATATTGATAAGGGAAGGATCATGTGAGAGTTCAAGCTCTACTCCTGATACATTAGTATCGGGTTCTATGATCATCGCGAGTGTGAAATCTTTATTTTCATCAACACTTATCTGAGCTACTGAGAATCCCACATTTATTTCGGCATCTGCAAGTCCTGTGAATAATATGACAATCAATGCGAATAAAGAAATAGTTGAAAATATGTTGCAGTTCTTATCATTAGCCATGTTACACCACATTCAATATTATATGTGGTGTTATTATATTAATCCATTTGTTTTTCAATTAAACTCTTAAAAAAAACTAGCCAGAAATCCCATACTCTTTAGAGTATGGGCTGAATGGCGCTTATTATGAATACATGGAAATCAAAAAACCGACACAAATACTTACTACAATATCACCTAATCCTTGTATGTAAGTATCGAAAAAAATTATTAAATGAACCAATAAGAACTGATAATGGATTCGGGATGTTCAGGACAATCCTGAAACAGAAGACGGAAGAAATTGGGAAGAAACTTATCAAGATTCCAAGGTTCTATGCCAGTTCAAAGACATGTTCTGTCTGCAATGTAATCAACAAAGGATTAACTCTGGATGACAGGACATGGACATGTACTTGTGGGACAATTCATGATCGAGACACCAATACTGCTATCTATATCCGGAACTATGGAATGACATTAATACAACAAACCGCAGGAACTGCGGGGATAGCCTGTTGATACTTAGTAGCGAACTACTATTGAGCAGGAAGCTCTGACCTTTTAGGGTCTGGGTAGTTCACAAGTTACATCCATTCATAATGTTGTAACACTTCCAGATTAAAATTATACATCAAGCTGTTTTCAACATATCCGAAAAAAAGACATTTCTGGCAATTGCGTGCAGTGTCCTTTCTGAGTTTTCTTGTACTTGCCCATACATTCTCAATACCTTCACTTATATGGCCTATGGGACTTTGGTGGACTCTGCAATTTTCAATGCTTCCATCGGCTGTAACATCAAGTATTATCTCGTTTGCATGGCAAACAAATTCTGTCCGCAGATCTCTGATCATTTTTAGATATGTATAGGAATTGATAATCGGATACCCTTCTTTTTTCATCTCAATTATCCTGTCCACTGTCCTGCGATATTTTTCCATATCTCTTATTCCCATATCATTCCAGGTGTCTTCTTCAATTCCCCCAAATTCATACATAGGTTCAAATGATATCTTTAGATCCATGTCATTTGCCATACTTATCAGTTCTTCAATATCATCCAGGTTCTTTCCGCTTATGACACAATTCATAAGGATGGGATTTTTGATGATATTTTTTGCTTTTATGATTCCCGGCATGATCTTGTCAAGGCTTACTCCCCTTATTTCCTTATAACTTGAAGTCCCGTCCACGGATACCGATAGGTAATCAAGGTTTTTCAGCTCATCAATCCTTTTTTCAAGTAAAAGTCCATTGGTTATGAGTGATGTTACCATTCCCAGTTCTTTTGCATGAGCCAATATTTCCGGCAGATCCTCTCTTAACAGCGGCTCTACTGTCCATGCGTTATAAACAAGTATTCCAAAGTCTCTGGCATCTTCTAGAAGTTTGAATATATCCTCACGTTTCATTTCTTCGCCTTCAGTCTTCCAGTATTCACAAAAAGAACATTTCATGTTGCATCTGGAATTGATGGCGTGGGACAATACGAAAGGACGTTTTCTTATTTGCATTTGCCAGATGGCCTTTGCCGCAATAAGAGGTGAGTATTTGGTCATGATCTTATCATCCGTTTTACTTGCCTTAACACTTTCTCTTTTATATATCTTGGTTTATAAAGTTGCAGATGCATAATATTTTTTCTGGTTATTAGTTCATTAAGTATGTATATACGCATTCATTAGTGCTACGAAATTCAATAAATATTATTTTACAAATATCTATATCTACTAACAGGACAAAATAGTGCTAATGTTCAGGAAAATTCGTAGATACTTTACTATTTTCAGGGTATTTTCAAAGTATAATTTATTCAGTCTTCTGTATAGTGAAGTCAATCAATATTATGTTTCTAACAAAAGAACTCCCTGTGAAGTGGATATCAAAAAAAGGGAAAAAGCAGTAAAGCTCAGAAAAGCTTTTGAAGAACTTGGGCCAACATTCATAAAACTTGGCCAGATATTGAGCAAAAGACCTGATATTGTTCCCGGTATCTATATCGAGGAACTTGGGCACCTTCAGGACAATGTCAATCCACTTGACTTCGATGTAATGAAAGTGGCATTTGAAGGCTTAGGATGTAGTATCAGGGGAGGTGAATCATCCGATGGTATTGATAATTCCGACTTCGATATACTTGAAATCTTCGATGAATTTAACACTGAACCATTGGCATGTGCTTCAATTGCCCAAGTTTACGAAGCTGTTCTTGACGGAAAGAAAGTTGCTGTAAAGATAACAAGACCCAATCTGATAGACACTATTAACCTTGACCTTGCTATACTCAATGACCTGAAATCTATTATTGTAAAAATTATTGGTTTTGGAAGTAATTTTGACATTGATGCATTCCTTTATGAATTCAGGGACCTGCTGAATCGTGAACTTGACCTTAGCAACGAAGCAAGGAATCTTAAACGATTTCAGGAGAACTTTGCAGATGTAAAAGAAGTGCATGTTCCGAAGGTCTATGATGATTATTCCAGTGGGAATATTCTGGTCATGGATTACATGGAAGGTGTCACTATCAGGAAGCTTTCAGATGTATCTGCTGATAAGAAAATGTGGTATGCAAAGATAATCAGTACCAGTTATCTGAAGCAGGTTTATCTTGATGGTTTCTACCATGCTGACCCCCATAGTTCCAATATAATACTTCAGGAAGATGGTATTGCCTACATAGACTTTGGAGCAGTAGGTGCTATTGATGATGCATTGCGACGCAATATGCTGAACCTTTTCTATGGTATTTACAAGAAAAGGATTGATGTTGTTTTTGAGGCGTTTTTGAAAATAACCGGTATCAATGAAAAGGATATCGATGTACGTCATTTTAAGATGGATCTTGATGATATCATATCAAAACAGAATTATTCGGCCGGTGAAAGGCAGAGTGACAATTACGCAACATTGGCACTGAACTATAATCTTTCTCTCCCAAGTGAATTCTCAACACTTGAAAGAGCTCTGATACTCATTGAGGCTAACTGCCTTGAACTTGATCCCAGGTTCAACCTGCTTGAGAATGCACAACCAGTTATCACTAGGGTTTTGATGAAGCGTTATTCACCATTTGAGGCATTTGAATATCTGCAACTTGAAGGAGACAGGTATCTTGAGGTAGTGAAGAACCTTCCTGAGGGTATAAATGATGTTATTGAAACTATCAGGGGTTACCGGATAGAAAGGTTTGAAAAGAAGACCGATGAGATAAGGAAGTACAGAACTATAGATACCATTACAAAATACATTTTTTTGTTGGCTATCCTGCTTTCGTCTTCATATCTGGCTGTTAATGGCGAAGCTTATCTGCCAGTGATGGGTGTCATGGGTTTTATCAGTGCAATTCTCCTTTTTGGAGTAATGTTTATGAGGAGATCTTAGAATGAGTTCAATGGCAATTTGTTCAGCTAATTTTTGATTTTTAGCAGTCTTTTAGAAAAAATATATCCTGCAGTTAATAATATCTTAAACCGGGGGGTTTGAGGATAAGTCATAAAAAAGGAAATAATTTCGGCTGGTTTTTTGGGGCAGACATTATGATTTTTTGCGATGATTCTTGGTTATGGGCATTCTTATTATGAACAGGTAGTGTCTGCTCTTCCTTTGGAGAAAGGAATGTATGTGCTTGATCTGGGCTGTGGGATAGAATCAGTGGGAATTGCAATTTCATAGCTTATGGATGGAGATGTAAAAGTTCAGGTCTGGACCTTTCCAGTGTTCAGTTAGGCTATGCAACTATTAAGGGAAAAGGGAAAAGACGCAGGTGCATCTTTGAATCTATATAAGGGTTCTATGGATCTGCTGCCATTAACAAATAGGGTATTTGATATTGCTGTAACATCAGTGACGTTTTGTGAAACTAGCTCAGAAGTGCGCAAGAGTGCTATCAAGGAAGTATCTCGTGTGTTGAAGGACAATGCTTATTTTGCAATAGTGGATTGTGCAAAACCGCTGCTTGGTTTGGATACTGCTCACATTCCGCAGGTATAATTCCAATTTGAACAATTTTGTATGATAGCGTTTTTCAAACATAATTAATATCAATCTTATTTTTATATATTCAGGAAAAGCTTGTTTTGGTTGCATTCTTATTGAACAAGCAGAACATATTTTCCAGAGCATATAATCAAAATCATTACCAAGCAAAATGATGAACTTTTATTGTCGACCTGCGGAATGTGAGATACTGTAATGGTGCTTCCTTTTTTCATGTTCAAGCAAAATGCGGATAGCTGGAATAACCACTACCCTGATATTTGCAAAGATAATGATCTTATTCTTGAAAAAGAAGTATACTTATAATCTTATGTAAAGTGCCAGCTTTTCAGAAAAGCTGATTAAAAATGAATCTGTGTCCGCCTAGGTGGCGGACAATATTTATATTTATATTTATCCGAAAAGTGCTCCAAGACCGGCCATGCCGCTCTCTTCAGCTGCCTCTGCATCATCCTCTTCTTCTTCTTCTGCAGGAGCTTCTTCAGCTGCTGCTGTTGGAGCTGCTGCTGCAGCTGGTGCTGCTGCTGAGACTGCTGCAGTTGCCATTGCTTCTTCGATGTCTACGCCATCAAGAGCTGCAACAAGTGCTTTTGCACGTGCATCATTAACTTCTACGCCTGCTGCCTGAAGTACGGCAGTGACTGCTTCTTCTGTTACGTCTTTACCTGCTTTGAACAGTAAAAGTGCTGCATATATATATTCCATGTGATATCACCTTTTATTTTATTAAATGTAAATTCGGTAGTTTGTAATTCCTGATCATCCGAAAAGTGCTCCAAGACCGGCCATGCCGTCCTCTTCTGCTGTCTCTTCTTCTTCCTTCTCTTCAACAACTTCTTCTTTTTCAGGTGTTGTTGCGACTACTGCTGCGGATGCGGCTGCACCAAGTGCTTCCTTGAGTTCATCGTCCAATGCTTCTTCATTATTAGCAGAAGCTGCTGATGCAACTGAAAGCATCTGTGATTGTGCCTTTCCAAGCAATGCGTCGATTACTCCTGATTCCAGAACAACTGCATTGACACCGAAGTTGCGTGACTCTGTTGCTGCCTTTGCAATGAGTGTCTGTATGTTGTCTGAAGTTGGGTACGCTGCAAATACTGACATGTTGAATGCCTGTTGTGTTGCCAATACGATATCAGTGAAGTACTTATCTTCATCGATAGCCAGTACGTCCGGTGTAAAGGTCGATCCGTTCTCAAGAACTGCTTTTAAGTCAAGGCCTACTTCCATTGGGTAGATCTCAAGTCTTGTAAGCATTGATGCAAGTTTCTGAGAAACCTTTTCTCCTTCTTTTGCAACGGTCTTTGTTTCCTTTATTACAACTGAACCCTTGTCGATTGCTGCAGGTATCCCTGCAGCCTGCATCTCTCCAAGAATTGGGCCTGGTGGGAACGAAGTTGGTCCCTTTTCGACTATGATATCTCTAGGTGCAATGGCACCTGCTTTGATAGGGGAAGGGCTTTTGCTCTTTTCAAGTGATTTGTATAACTTGAAAGGATTCTGTTCGGTAAATATAAGGGCGGTCTGTACATCTATGTACTGATCCATTTCCTTTGCTTCACCAGACTCATCGAGTGCTCTTCTGATCAGGGCGTTCCTGGCGACTTTCAAAACAGCATTGTCTTTAAGGTTCCTTCTCATTTTTTGAAGTTGCTTTGCAGGAATTCCTCCAACACCTACGACACCAAATATCGGGTATTGTTTGATGAGTTTCTTTATTTCCTCAACTTCATCTTTCTTCCACTGTGGGATGTGGCTTGCATGGTGGTTTTCTTCCATTATAGCACCCTCACTGATTTACCCATGGTGGATGTAACATAAATAGCTTTAATATTATGCTTGCCTTTTTCGAGTGAATGTTCAACTCTGGAAAGGACTGTTTCAATGTTATCTGCTAGTTTATGGATATCCATATCCCTGCGACCAACTGATACGTGGAATGTGAGCTTATCCTTTGATCTTACTCTTATTGAGCTTCTTGCACTGTTGATAAGATCAGCCACGTTCTTTCCTGGTTGCAATGGAGTTGGCATCTTTCCTCTTGGACCTAAAATTGCACCAAGGTTCTTACCGATCTGTGCCATGTACTGAACCTCTGCAACGAAGAAATCACATTCATTTGCAAGTGCTCTTGCACGTGACTTGTCTTCTCCGATCTCAGCGAGTTCATCTTCAGAAAAAACATATTCTGCGCCAGCTTCTTTAGCCTGGAGTCCAACCTCACCTTTCGCAAAGACTGCGATCTTAAGGCCTTTTCCAAGACCGTGTGGAAGTAATATTTCCTCATCAACACGGTTTTTAGGCTGACTCATGTCCAGATTCTTTAAGTTTATAGCCAGGTCAATACTCTCTGAGAACTTTCTCTCAGGTGACTCCGCTAATAACTTCTCTATAGCTTCTATTACGCTTTCGTCTGCCATTCTTTACCTCCCGTAGTGTCGAACATAATGTTCAGGCAGGACCACTTCGGTCTACTACGGCTATGTTTAGAGTCTTAGATCTTTGAGATCTTTACTCTCTCTATAACAGTGGGCACACCAATATTATGTATTTATTTTAAACTTATTGGTTAAAGCATGGAATTTACCATGCTTCCTGTGCCAGCACATCATCATATTTTCCATCGTCGATAGCTTTCTGGCATTCCTTTGGAGGCACACCTTCAGCTGTAATCCCCATTGGGACGCAGGATCCAAGTACTTCTTTCACAGCAGCCTTCAAGTCGTATGAAAGGATATCATCCTTCTTCATACGAGCAACTTTTGCTGCCTGGGGGATCGTAAGATTTCCTACGATCACTTTATTTGGTTCTCCTGATCCATTTTGGATTCCGACTTCTTGGAGTATAAGTGCTGACGTTGGTGGAGTTCCGACTTCTATTTCAAAACTCTTATCGTCTGCAACTATTACTTTTACAGGGACTTGCATCCCATTGTAATCTTTTGTCTTCTCGTTGATCTTATCGATCACGTCTTTTATGTTAATTCCAAGAGGACCTAATGCAGGACCAAGTGGAGGTCCTGGATTTGCTTTTCCTCCCGGGACCAATGCTTCAACAACATTTGCCATTTGAATATCACCATTGAATTGAATAAATATTTTGATAAATATCAGGAATTTCTTTCATCCTCTTTCCTGAGGACTCTTACAGTATCTCCACGAATAGTTATAGGTATCGGTACAACTGCATCAAATAACTCTACAGTTATTTCCTCATGACCTTCGTCGACTCTCTTTACACGAGCCTTTTCACCCTTGAATGGACCTGACGTGATCTCGATTATCGCACCTTCTGATATTCCGGTCACTGTTGGTTTCGGTGTAAGGAAATGTGATATTTCTTCTATAGTGGATTGTCCTTTCACTAATGCCCTGGCATGAGGTACAGTTTGTATAGCCTGTTCAACATCTCCAGGGTTAGTTCCCTCTATTAGCACATATCCTTTCAGTTCATCAGGAACAAGGATTGCTCTGATGTCCAGATGTTCTTTCCTTGCAACCTGTGTTAGCATATTTGCGACCGAACGTTCCTGGTTCGCAGTTGTCTTTACTACGAATATCACAGACTCTGTGGTCATGATTACACCCATCGAGGCATCTCTACCAATAACACATATATAAGGAATCCTACAAAGCCAATTACAAGAATTCCAAGCCCAGCAACCTTAGCTATGGTTAGAAATTCCTCTCTAGATGGTTTCTTTGTAAGTTTGAGAACCCTTAAATATGTTTTCCAGGTTTGTTTTATGCTAGTGCTATTGATTTTACTTAAATTAAATAAATCTTCTGCCAAAGTTCTTCACAACCGGTTATGATCGATAATATGCCTGTGTATATTTTATGTTAACTACATCATAGTTTATTGTCATCTATATGTAGCGCCATTTAAAACACGTCTTTAATAAAATACCTTTCGATTGGATCGTACTAGTGTGTAACCCAACCAAGAGGTATTGTTAAAAAAAGGTTTTATTTAACAAAATCGATTCCGTATTTTCTTGTTACAGTTTTAGCTCCGCCGTGTCCATATATCTGAGGAGATTTGACTCCAGTCACAACAATCATGGTGCGCACAGTATGCTCAAGATCTTCATTGATCTGTGCTCCCCATATGAGCCTTGCTTCGGGATCAATTCTGTTGTATACTTCCTGTACAACACTCTCTGCTTCGGCAATGGTCATGTCAGGTCCTCCAATAACGTTGACAAGTGCTGATGTTGCTCCTGAGATATCTACGTCAAGAAGTGGACTGCGAAGTGCCTTCTGTACAGATTCCACAGCCTTTTGTTCGCCCTCTGCTTCTCCAAGGCCTATCATGGCAACACCGCCATTCTGCATGACAGTTCTTACATCAGCAAAGTCAAGGTTTACAAGTCCTGGTTTTGTGATGAGCTCAGTTATTCCTTTAACAGCTCGCATCAGGACTTCATCTGATACTTTAAAAGCTGCTGCCAATGGGAGTCTTGGAACTACTTCAAGAAGTTTATCATTTGGTACTACTATAACGGTATCTGCGACCTCTCTTAATCTTTCAAGGCCTGCCTCTGCATTTATTCTTCTTACCTGTCCTTCGACACTGAAAGGCAAAGTCACCACTGCAATGGTGAGTGCACCTGCATCCCTTGCAGCTTCAGCTACAACTGGGGCTGAACCTGTTCCGGTTCCTCCGCCAAGACCACATGTGATGAATACCATATCGCTTCCACTGACCACAGAAGCAATCTCATCTACACTTTCAAGAGCTGCATCTTCTCCGATCTGAGGAAGACTGCCTGCTCCAAGACCTCTTGTCTTTTTCTTACCAATGAGGATCTTCTGGTCTGTTTTTAGGGTAAGGAGGTGTTGTGCATCTGTATTTATAGCGATGAATTCTGCACCTTTTATTCCTTCATCTATCATTCTCTGTGCACTATTTGAACCGCCGCCGCCACAACCAATAACTTTAATGTTGGTGTGTAGTTGGCGTAACATCTCCTCTAACTCTGCATCTATGTCTTTATGTATTGGACTAGTGCCTGAACCGTGAATATGTGCTTCCTGTTCAGATCTTGCCAATGCCTCTTCTACTATGGATCTCATTCTTTTTCTCCCTCAAATGAAAATCATATATTGGATTACAGGTATGATCATTTATATTTAATTGGACAGTAAGATCTTCTTAGTTTTCCTTATATGTACCATTTCTGGCTCGACTGTCCTTCCTTCCACAACAACAGACTTTCCATTTGCCAGTTCTCCCATCATTGGTCCTGAGGAGATGCCAAATTCTTTTGCTGCTTTTGGATCGAATTTATTACTTATTATGTATAGTATATTCTCATCAAGAATATATTTAATTTCATAATGCTCTTTTAGTATTTTAATGCATTCATTTGTGACGTTCTGCATAGCAGTTTTACTTTCTTCCCCTATCCCCAGTATATGATTTGATATAGTTCCGTTCCTCATCTCAATATAGATGGGTGCATACTGATTAAATACAGATATTGTTCTATCTCTGTCAGCTTTAATAGTTTCCTTGAGGAGTTCTTCATTGATCATGCATGTGGATAGTTCTATATCCTCCTCACTTTCGTTGGATGCATGTATGTTTTTAAGTGCTTTTTTGAAGGAATCGGTGATTTTCAGTTTTCCTTCCGGACATAGTTTATCGCAGATATTTTTGGTCTTGGTAAAAAGTTTCCATGAGATTCCTTTTAAGTCTCTTATCTCACTCTCTCTTAAATGAAGGTATCCAAGTTCTTCTACGATCTTGTAAAGTCGTTTTCTTTCCCTGGAACTCATGGATTTCCTGTCAAAATAAACAAAATTTGCTTTTGATTTTTCATATGCCTGCATGAGCATACTTTTGTCTACGTGGGGTAATTGGTAATCTGGAAAATTATGTCCAAATGTTACTTCTGTTTCCAGTATTAGCTCGGTTTGTCTTGATGCATAGTGCCCTCCTCCTAAACCAATGGCAACAGGCACTTCCTTAGGTTGTGCTTTCATTATGGCCTTTGCAACGATATTCCCCGCAAGAGGGTCTGCCCACTGTTCTTCTGCACTGCCTATCTCTGCGTATACCATTGGCGTCTTCATGTCAGTTGGGCCATGATGGGTTGACTCCATGTTTATGGAATAATGTGTGCTCTTTGCCATTTGTTCCATATTATTTAGTATGGATCGCATAATTTGGGTTGCAGGAATTGACAGTTCCCGTGGCCTTCCTCCAAAAGCTGCGTCATTTGGGTTTCCTGTGAAATGTGCTGTGAGTACTGATCTTCCATCGTTGCTCTTATGCTTTGAGGCTACTATTATTAAGTCGGTTTCAAATCCAAAATGTTTCATTTTTTCGTCAATTCTATCCTGATATATATGATGTTCTTTGATTTCGATAATCCTATATTTTGCATTTTCATATACTGATTCAAGACCCTCCCAGTTATCCGGGAGTTCCTCAACTTGTTTCCACTCTTGGTTCTGCAGTAAATGTTCCTTTATATTCTGGCTGGCCCTGTCTACAACTGAGCAAAGTATATTTATCTTTTTATATGGCATATTCTCATCATCTGATTTTCTGGCGTAGTTTCCTTTTTCCTATTCCATTATATATCTATTACTTTTTCCTGTCTTTCTATCATTTCTTTGTATTCTTGATTCTTTCAGTAGTTTTAATGCCTATTATGATATCATCTGCTATTTAGAATTGAGATTATTATTTATTATGTTGGTAATTAGAAGGTGATATTTTGGATAGTACAATAATTGATGGTGTTTTAATCAAATGCCTGGGTAACTCTGGTTTTATGATAAAGGGCAATGGTATGGTTATTTACATAGACCCAACTAATATATCTACGAAAGTTCCCGAAGAAGACATGGCAGACTTACTCCTTATTACGCATGAACACTTCGGGCATTGTGATCCGGAATCTATTCGTAATGTCCGTAGATTCGACTGTACTACTTTAATTCCTGAGAAAATGAGTTTACAGTTCAGAGGTGATGCAAGAAGGATCATTGAGGGGGATTCCCTGATCGGAGAACTAAATATCAAAGGAGTGGATATCGAGGTTGTCTCTGCGTATGAATCATGTGATGACATCAATTCTTCAGGGGATGGAGTGGGTTACTTCTTTACATTCGCAGGTTTGAATATATATCATGCAGGGCATACCTGTGCGCTTCCAGAGGTGAAAATAAGCAATCTTGATATTGCTTTTTTGCCAATTGCCGGGCATGGGGTTATGGATGAAGCTACTGCGGCTAATGCGGTATCACTGCTTTCTCCAAAAACGGTGGTACCAATGGCTTATGGTCCTGATCATTTTGATGGGGCAAGTGCTGATATGTTCATAGATATGGTCAAACAGAAATCCCCTTCTACAAGAGTAGTGATCCTTTGATTTTTATGTAGGTGTCATAATGGGAAGATCAAGAACGAAAAACAAGGCCATATCCAAAAATATTGCACAAGAACGTATTCAGTATCTCTTTGAACTCGCTAAAAATGAGCTTTGCTTAAACCCTGAAAAGAGCGAAAGGTACGTTTTGTTAGCAAGAAAAATAGGGATGCGTCATCGTGTAAGCATACCTGCAGAACTTAAACGCAATTTCTGCAAGCAATGTGGTTCACTGCTTGTTACGGGTCAAAACTCAAGACGCCGCATCAAAGATGGTAATATTATTATCACCTGCCTTAAATGCGGTGGGGTAAAAAGATACCCCTTTAAACGTGTAAGATCAAAATGATCATCCGTTGATCAGGGTCATAACTTTCATTGCCAGATATGCCACAGTGAATATTATGATTCCCATGGTCACATACATGAATATGTTCCTGAAAACAACATCTTTTTCAGAACCTGCCTTTATACCAAAACCACCGCTGCAGCCCCCAGCTCCACAGGATGTGCATGCACTCTTGTTTTCTTTGTCGGTTTTCTGAATATTCAATACCGGAATAATTGTTTTTTCAGACATTATTATGCTCTTTGCCTTTTATTATTTATTTCTCTACCACGGTGGGTATATTTGTAATTACTAAAAAAAGTACGACGAGAGGGGGATTCGAACCCCCGAGACGCAAAGCATCACAGGATTAGCAATCCTGCGCCATACCGGGCTTGGCTATCTCGTCACAGTCAGTGTTTGTTCCTAAATGCAATTCAGGTATTTAACGTTTTCTGGATTCAAGTGACAGGCACGCCCAAAGTCGTTGTTTTTTCCACTTTCAAGTGATCTGAAATCTCTTCTCCACCCCGCACCCCTACAAGCGACAATTGTCTGCGGTTGGTCTGCTCCCTTCCGGGCCTGGACTGGTTCTCACAGTTAAAGTATACGAACAAGTTCTCCAACAAGCACATATACCAACATTATCCAAGCAGGACGGGGTTTCTCAGTTGAAATTACAGGTTTGAAAATGGTCCAAACATCTTCTTCAGGCTTCGTCTCCCGCATATCGGCGATTTCGGGTTACAGGTGACGTCGACCTACCCAGACTAGCCTGCCACCTTACAATGTGCATTACAGGTAATAAAAGTATCCTTTGTGCTGGCGTGTGGTAAAAAATGTTTATTTTGCGAGAATGATACCGTATGTAAAAGTAATTATATCATGTAACTCAATAATGTATTGGTGAATGAATATGGAAGAATTAATAGGGTTTATAACTGGTAACAACAATCGTCAGAAATTACTTGCTTTGCTGGGTTCCAGGCATCAGCTGGATGCTGAGAAATTGGCAAAGAATATGCATATTGCTCGTCCTTCTGTTGATAAGATAGTGGAAGAGCTCATTGATAAAAAGTTGATCGAACAGGAACATGATGTGTATAAGCTTACTGAACTGGGGGAAGCTTTGGAGCGCAAAGTCCATAATATCTAATTATTTTTTTATTTCGAAAACATTTGCATTGTATATGATCGTGGAGGGAAACATCATTCCGCTCAAAATTTCTTCAAGACCTTTGATACCGCTTGGTATACTTTTTACTCCTTCTGTTGTATCTTCTTTCTGATTTAGCTTCAATTTTTCTAATCGCCAGTTTAATATGGATATAAATATATATTTATATTGTTATTTGTTGGTATGTATTAATTTGTTGGTGAGTAATATGAACTACAGATGTCCGCTTTGTGAAGGAAAGATGAATCGTTGGAGATATCCTGTAATTAAAAGACATGACCATTTTGGCCGCACACTTGCAATCTACAAATGTGTGGAATGCGGCCATGAAGAAACGTATCCGGATATTTAGAACATTGAATATACTTCTTCGTGAGGATGGATCACAAATCCCTCTGGGTTTATGTCATAGGGGTGGATCTTCTTACTGTGGTCTGAGCCTCTCATTTTGTATACCTCCATACTTCTCATTCTTACGTTCTCATGTCTTTTGTAATAGAGTACGATAGTGCCGTCTGTAACAAAATTCTCAACACCGAATCTGGATGGTTTTGATTCATCTATAAGCTCACATGTCATCATCGACGTCAGGCCTATGACTTCAAGTGTTGTGCTAAGCTTTAGGAGTTCAATTCTTATTTTTGCCGGATCCTGGAGGTTAAAACTGATAGATGTCGTTGAATCAATAAGTGCACGTTTGGCATTTATTTCCTCCTGGGTGGCTATGATCTGGTCCATTATGGATCTTATTTCAAAGGGCCGTACATCCACGTACTTTTCTTGTGAGGGTATGCCTATTTTGGTGGAGCAGGCGTCGATGATGGCAAGTTTATTCTCATCTTCGAGTGCTTGCAGGTCCCAGCCGAATTTGAGAACGTTCTCTCTAATTTGTTCCGGCCTTTCTTCAGTTGCAACGATTATCCCATTCTCACCGAATTTGGTAATTCCATTATAGATGAATTGTATAGAAAAATTAGTTTTACCGGCGCCAGATGTGCCGGATATGAGGTATGTCCTATCCTGTATGAGTCCGCCACCGCACAACTCATCAAAACCCGGTATGCCTGTTTTGACACGATTTGCCTCATCTTCCATTGAAATCTCTTCAGAAATTGCACCATTGTACATATTATTATCTCACTCCTTGTGATTAGTAATTCATTGATAAGGTTAATTAAAGGCTTATACATATGCCCATTTAATTTAATATTTATTTTATGTCATCATATATATAAATATGCTGAAGTATTCCATACGACGGCGTAGAATATACCATTTGACTTTGTGTTGAACAATTATTTAATGAATTTAATGATGTAAAAAAATCACATCGACAATAGATGAACACCATTTCTGCATTCTTGCATTTCTTCTTCATAATGATATGTAAAGTTCGACATTTACCGTTAATTACATCGATATTTAACCTCTCAATACGACAGTTGTTTGCAATTAGACCACAAAAGATTTAATAGGCAATTGATTAATAGGAGTCTTGTAATCCAATATGACGGGATTAGGAGGGTGATGAAGTCTCCTTCGGCAATGAACGAATATTTATGTTTGTTCCTTTGTCTGAGGCTAATATGGCGTTAATACGCTTTATTTCTGATTCTCACTCTTATAACTAGAATAAATACGGAGGAAAATAATGAAAAGATTTACAACTATCGCATTGGTTGCTCTTTTAGCAATTTCAGCATTAGTTATGCCTGCATTTGCCGCAGAAGATGCTGTAGAGGAACCAATCGAAGTACGCAGTCAAGTTTTCAATGATTCAGCGTTTGAAAACTTTACGACTGGTATTGAAATTAATAGCACAAACTTTGCAGGTTTCTGGTATGATATTGATGACGGTCTTTCAAGTGAAGTACTTGTAATCAATACTAACGATACTAAATTCGCAAAGGGCACATCCGTTTATGAAAAAGGTATCACTTACACTGCAGAAATTAAGCAGTCAGATTATGAAGCAGAATTTGATAACGAATCTGTTGGAACGTCAGACCTGACTAAATATCCAGTAATCGGACTCTTCGCTGAGAAATATGTACCAACCGATGATACAGACGCAAGCGAACTTGCAAAATTACTTATTGACACAGATGATAAGTACACACTCAGAACCGGTTCCGCACTCGAACTTCCAGGCGGCTATGAACTTACCGCAAAGCAGATCGATGTTGATGGTAACAAGGTCTGGATGGAGCTTAGCAAGGATGGCGAGTTCATTGAGGATGAAGTTATTGATGTAAGTACTCTTACGAAGGGTGATTCAGGAGTTACCTGGGACTTCGATGTAGATGTCGGGGACCAGTCTGATGTAATCGTCTTCAGAGTACATGTTACCAATGTTTTCCAGGGTCAGGTAGACAGCCTTGCAGTAATTGAAGGTCTCTGGCTAATTGACTACGAGAACATCCTTGAGATTGAATCAAGTGATACTTTTGGAGAATTTGAGGTTGATTCAACTGGTGGTTCGAAGATTGTCATGTTCAACGATGGTACACTCACTTTCTCAAAGGACAAGAAAGTAAACCTTTATGAAGGTCTGTATTTCCAGACAGCAGATGATTCTGATTACCTTAGATTCTACCTTGCCAAGGAATACACTGAACCAGGAACATACGAGGTCAGAGGATCTGTAGCAGAAGGAGAAGGTGACTTTTCATGGGACGCTCACTCCTTTGCAGGCTTCTGGTATGACCTTGATGAGAACAAAAATTCAGAAACACTTAACATAAAAGTTACTAAGGATAATGTTATTGAAGAAGAAGATCTCTGGTACAATACAACAATTGTTCAGTCAGATTATGAAGCAGAATTTGATAACGAATCTGTTGGAACGTCATTACTGACTACATACCCAATAATCGGACTCTTTGCAGAGGAATATGTTTCAATAGATGATACAGACCCAGGCGAGCTTGTAAAGCTTCTCCTTGACAACGATGACAAGTACACACTCAGAACCGGCTCCGCACTCGATCTTCCAGGCGGCTATGAACTTACCGCAAAGCAGATCGATGTTGATGGTAACAAGGTCTGGATGGAACTTAGCAAGGATGGCGAGTTCATTGAGGATGAAGTTATTGATGTAAGTGATCTTGGTAAGGGTGACTCTGGAGTTACCTGGGACTATGATCTGGATGTTGGGGACGAGTCCGATGTAATTGTCTTCAGAGTACATGTTACCAATGTTTTCCAGGGTCAGGTAGACAGCCTTGCAGTAATTGAAGGTCTCTGGCTAATTGACTACGAGAACATCCTTGAGATTGAAACATCTGATGAATTCAAAGAACTTGAGGTCAAGCAAGTTGGTGGCGAGAGTATTAAAATGTTTAACTCCGGTACCATCACACTTTCAAAGGACAAGGTAACTACTCTTGCTGAAGGTATGAAGCTTAGAACCTCGGACTACAGTAATGTAACTGAGATGAGATTCTATCCATTCGTCGAGAGAACCATTGGCGACCTTAGTATGCCAGATCCTGATGAGCCAGACGTTGATGAGCCAGACGTTGATGAGCCAGACGTTGATGAGCCAGACGTTGATGAGCCAGACGTTGATGAGCCAGACGTTGATGAGCCAGATGTACCAGGCGGCAACGACACTCCAGATGAGCCAGGCGGCATTCCTGGATTTGAAGCTGTGTTCGCAGTAGCTGGTCTTCTTGCAGTAGCATACTTCGTCAGAAGAAACTAAATATCTAAACTAAAGAAGGGCTAATCCCTTCTTTTAACCTTTTTTTTGATCGATTTTTTTAAAGAGGTGTTGCCATGCTTAAAAAAGTCTTTTTTGTTCTAATAATCAGTATTTTAATCTTATCGATCTCCGGTTGCACGGATGAAGTTGTTGAGGAAACTCCTGTAGATGCAAGTGTCGCAGATACTATTCCAGATGATGCCAACAGCCTGAATCTTATGCCTGTTGATGATCTGCCTGAAAACTACGAGTTCCTTGGCTTCCTTGAGATGTCATCTGAAAATGTGGAAGCTGAATATGTTTCAGTAGAAGGTATTGTAAATGGTTCAGAAGGTCTTTACAAATATATGGATTCCACTGATCTTCATATCAATATCATAGAAATGAACAGCTCATCTTCGGCTGAAGAATTTATAACTCAGTATAAAGCAGAATTTAAAGAATTGTCTTCAGGACAACGCTTTACAGAAGAATCCATTAATGGTCATTCTACTGTAAGAATACTTAAATATGTCACACATGGTGAGGGCCAAATTCCCAGGTACACTTACATATGGAACAATGATAAGTTTGTCTTTGTTGTAGGTGGCACAACAGATGATCATGTTATTTTGAGTAATCTGGCTGAAGCAACGGGATATTAACCCGTGCCCATTTTTTTAATTTTTCTGTTAACGCCTGGCTTTTTCAATCGTTATGCTTTAATATAACGTTGTCCATCTACATGCTGCACTGCCCGGGTAGCCTAGTTGGTTGGGGCGCCAGACTCATAGGGAATAAAACTCCGTGCGTCCAAAATCTCCTGAGATATCTGGAGGTCGCGTGTTCGAGTCACGCCCCGGGCACTTACTTTTTATCTTTTTAAAATTCAACGCAAAGCATATATGCTGCAAACCTGTAAGGTAATTCATGAACTTCCAGATACTGGATGCTGATTATGTAGGGCATGAAACTGGCCCTGTGATTCGTCTTTTCGGAAGGGCCGAAGACGGTAAAAGCGTCTGCTGTTTTGTACCCGGATTTGAACCGTACTTCTATGTCAATGCTGAGGGAGAACTCGATAAACTCTCTACCATGCTCAAGGAACGCTTCGATGTGGTCAAAAAGGTAGACATCATTCCTAAGTTTGAACCCATTGGATTCCAGTTATCTAAAAAACCCATGCTAAGGGTAACCACAATGGAACCACGCAATGTTCCTGAAATACGTGATGAGATACTTACCCTTCCAGGTGTAAAAGAGGTATATGAGTCCGATATACTTTTCAGAAACCGCTTTCTCATAGACAGGGACTTGCATGGTATGGGTTGGGTTAGTGCAGACTCCGCTTCAGAGAGTCCCTATTCCAACGATAAGATCTATTGTGATTCAGTTTTTACCGCTTCTTCACTTGAGGAGATGGAAAAATTATCAGTTGCTCCTCTTAAGTATCTGTCATTTGATATCGAGTGTCTTCCCATTGGAGGTGCCATGCCTGTTCCCGAAACATCTCCAGTGATAATGATAAGCATGTCATTTAGCCCTGCATTCAAGGGTCATGATACTATCGTCCTTGTTGCAAAAAAGGCTGAAGGCGTAAGTGCTGATGTTGAATGTTTCGATTCGGAAACTTTAATGCTTAATCGTTTTTTTGAGATATTTCAGGAATACGATGCTGATGTCGTGTCTGGCTATAATATCAATGGATTTGACATTCCTTACATTGCAGACAGGGTGACTATGCTTGCAGGCTCAGGGGACAATGTAAGATCATCAGTGGGTCGTGATGGAAGGATCCTTAGCTATCGTCGGATAGGCAATCGGACCATGGTATCTATTCCCGGAAGAGTTGTTGTGGATGTACTTCCATTGATAAGAAGCCAGTACAGCCTTAAACGCTACACTCTGGGGAACGTCGCAAAGGAACTCCTTGATAAGGAAAAACTCGATGTGGCTCCATCTGATATGGAAGAGTACTGGAATGACGATGGGGAAAAACTGCTTAAATTCATAGATTATTCACGCAGGGATTCTGAGCTTGCCATGGAACTGCTATTGAAGTTGCAACTTCTTGACAAGTACATTGCCATAGCTCAGGTAAGTGGTTCTTTAGTTCAGGAGGTAGTGGATGGCGGACAGACATCCATGGTGGATAACTTGCTTTTAAGGGAATATGGTAAGCAGGACAGGGTAATCCCTCCAAAACCCAATGATGACCTTGTATATTTGAGAAATCGCAGCAGTGAAGGTCTCAAAGGTGGTGCAGTCCTTGAGCCAAAACGCGGTCTTCTTGAAAATGTTATAATTCTTGATTATAAATCACTTTATCCAACTATTATGATGGCTCACAATCTCTGTTATACCACAGTTGTAGATCAGGACCGGCCTGATGGGGAAACTGTAAAACCTCCTTCAGGTGGGGAGTTTGTGTCTGCCGAAGTCTCAAAAGGTATAATGCCCTCTATTCTTGAAAGGTTACTGCAGCAAAGGGCAGAGACCAAGGCAAAGATGAAGAATGCATCAAATGATTCAGAATATCGTGTTCTTGATGCTACTCAGCTTGCTTTGAAGATATTACTCAACAGTTTTTATGGTTATTCTGGTTATACCAGGGCAAAGTTATACAGTCTTGCTCTTGCAAATGCTGTAACAAGCTTTGGAAGAAATAACATTCTCGATACTCGTGCCCTTATCAATGGCAGTATCAGTAAGGTTATATTAAGGGATGGTTCTGCATATTTCACAGAAGAGCTCTCTTCCATCAATGCAGATGATACTATTGTATCCTTATCTGTGGTTTACGGCGATACTGACAGTGTATTTGTTCAGTGCAGCTCTAAAAAAGAAGTCTCTCTTGATGATGCCGGGCTTATAGGTAGCAGGATCGCAGCAACGGTTTCTGCTTCACTTCCGGATCCCATGGAACTTGAGTTTGAATCAATTGCAAAACGTGCATTATTCATCGCTAAGAAACGTTATGCTGTATGGGTGTTTGAACGTTCGGATGGTGGATGGAAAGATGGCATAAAGGTCAAGGGCATGGAAACTGTTCGCAGGGACTGGTGTGGTCTTACTTCCAAGACCCTGAACAAAATTCTTGAAATGGTGCTTAAGGAAGGCGATATAGATGGTGCTGTCCATCATGTGCGCAGTGTTGTTGATGGTGTGAGGAATATCGATGTAAAGAATGATTCTGATATTATCGATGATCTGACCATGACTCGCATGTTCTCTAAAAAAGCTGCGAGTTATAAGAACAAACAACCTCACTTGACAGTTGCAGAAAAAATAGAGCGCAGGACAGGTTCACCTCCTCCTGTGGGGGAGCGTATACCATTTGTAATAGTGGCAGGAAAAGACATGTTTGCAAACCGCGCTGAAGATCCTGAGTACGTCAGGGAGAACAATATTCCCATTGATGTGGACTATTACATAAAGAAGCAATTGCTGCCACCAGTGGAGCGGATACTTGGTGTATTCGGGGTTGATATTGCAAATCTTGATTATGACTCCAAACAAAAAGGCCTGTTCGATTTTTCAGATAAGCCACAGGATTCTCCCCTCAAACACATTAACAAAAAAGAGCAGGAAGCTCCGGCTCCTCAGCCACCAGAAGAAAAGAAATCCCAAAGCTCCCTGTTTGATTTTTAATTCAGGTCCACTCTTTTTTTTTTGGATGCGCTATACAACCGCGCTCCTGCAAATGTTGCATGCGTGATCATTTTGCAAGCTCCATGCCAAGTTTCTCTATATTCTTTGGAAACTGTTAGTAGGATTTCCTGCTTCATTTGTTGCGAATCAGAACTATATATTTATATCATATCTATATATGTTCTGAATTCTGTATTTTATTTATTCCTGTCATAAAATGCATATACTTCTACTGAAGTATAGGACACTATGCCTGATATTCTGATAAAGAACACAAAAGTTTTTTTTAATAATTATCTTCAGCCAGCCGAAGTCCTGATAGAGGATGGCAAGATCATTCAAATATCTAAAAAGATAGATGCCCAGGGATTGAACCAAATCATTGATGCAAAAGGTTCATTGACATTACCTGCGGGGATAGATGTCCATGTCCATTTCAGAGATCCTGGGATGACTGAAAAAGAAGACTGGTACACTGGTTCTTGTTCAGCAGCTGCAGGCGGGATAACAACAGTTATCGATCATCCTAATACTATTCCTCCAACCATTGACAAAAAATCTTTCAAGGAAAAACTGAAGATTGCAAATCGTAATTCAGTTGTAGATTTCGGGATTCATGGGGGGGTTACAAGTAACATTGAAAAACTTCCTGAGCTTTGGAAACTTGGGGCAAGTGCCTTTGGGGAGATATTTATGGCTGAATCCACAGGTGCTTTGAATATAGATGAGAAATGTCTTGATGAAGCACTGGCTGTACTTAAGCAACTTGATGCACTTGCGTGTATTCATGCTGAGGATGATAAGATAAGACTTGAATGTGAGGCTTTCCTGAAAAATGACATGTCACCGGAATCCCACTCAAAGGCACGCCCTAATCTCTGCGAGGCGTTTGCCGTTGAAAAAGCCATACAGTTGATTAAGAAAAATGCTACCAGAGCGCATTTTTGCCATATAAGTGCTTTTGAATCAACTGGACTTTTGCGCAAGGAGCGATATCTTGCTACTAAAAGTAGTGTATCCTCTACTATTACAAGTGAAGCTGCCCCGCACCACCTCTTCCTTTCAACTAAGGACTGGGAGAGACTGGGCTCATTTGGCAGGATGAATCCTCCTCTCAGGGACCGAAGGAGTGTCAAGATGCTTCTGAATGCACTTAATGATGGCACTATAGATGTAGTGGCCTCTGACCATGCGCCGCACACAGAAGCTGAAAAAGATGTGGATATCAAAACAGCTCCTTCTGGTGTTCCAGGTGTTGAAACATTAATACCTCTGATGCTTGTTGCGGTTAAAAGAAATCTTATTCCACTTGGGCGTATGATAGATGTGACCAGCAGGAACCCTGCAAGGATATTTAGTCTTGATAGACATTCCAAGGGCGTTTTTGCCGAAGGCTGTGATGCTGATATTATAATAGTTGACCCTGGAAATGTCACTGAAATAAAGGGCGACAACCTTCATAGTAAGGCAGGATGGACGCCATATGAGGGTATGGATGGCATCTTCCCTGAATACACTATAGCTCGGGGTGAGCTGCTGTGGGATGGGGAATTACTGGCATCAAGAGGGCGTGGAAATTTCCTTTCAGGTGAAGGTTTTGTTTCAGAATGATTGATTTATAATATTACCATATGTGAATATTACCATAACATTTTAAATATATAATAGCATATAGTGCGTATATGGTGGTGTGATGAAAAAGAAATTCCCTATTCATACTACATTGAGTGTCGATGCAATAAAAGTTCTCGAAAGATATGAGAAAGAACTTGGCGCAAAAAATGTAGTGCTGGAAAAAGCGCTTCTTAATCTTGATTCTACACGTTTCAAAGCAAAGCTTGATACTCAGAATATCGATCGTCTGATCAAAAGGGTGAGTACCGGTGTTCCTGGTATGGATGATTTTCTGGAGGGAGGCTTTCCGAAAGGATTTTCTATAGTTGTGACTGGCCCTCCTGGTACTGGTAAGACTACTCTGTCCATGCAGTATTTAATGGAAGGCGCTAAGAAAGGTGAAAGGTGTATTTTCTTTTCATTTGAAGAAAGAGCACAACAGCTTGTCCAACATTTTGCACGATTTGGATGGGATGTTGGCAAATACATTGATGATGGTTATCTTGAAATATTCGGAATCTCTATGCTTACATCTGAAGAAATGATGGAAATACTGGAATCGCATAAACCTGATCGTGTAGTCTTTGATTCTATGAATGTCCTTACTGCGCCCAGTGATTTTAGAACATCTACTTCATGGCGTGCTCTTCACAGATTGCTTAAAAAAAATATGACAACTACAATTCTTGTAACTGAAAAGGAACATGGCATTGAAAAAAAACAATATGATGATTTTGATTTCCTGGGTGATGGTGTTATATTTCTCGATTTCACTCTAACAAACGATATTGACACAACTCCTATGCCTGTAATGGCAGTTCAGAAAATGAGGGCCACTCGCGTGGATCCTACTCCTCAGCCATTCCGCTTTACAAACAATGGCATAGCTAAATACAGAGCTCTTAATATCCCTTCAAAAGTATTACAGGATAGGATTGAAAAGCGTCGGGCAGAGAAGTTGGGTATGTCAATGGATGAAGAATGATATCAAACTGGCAATTATTGTTGTAATGTATATGGGCTTAAAGGCCCCGACCCCTCCAATGCTTATAAAGGCACTACCCATTTTTTCCTTATTGAAGGTCACAACTGATATTATATTGCCAACAATTATGCCACCCACCCCTGCAACAAAACTTATTGCTGCTGCATTTTCCGGTGCGATTATTAGTGTAAATGGGAGTGCTATTATCCCAATGTATTCGGGTATTATTGTTCCAACTCCGCTCATTAGTTCTGATAGCAGGACAACTGAAACAACTACAATGAGCATAATTTGAAGAGCTGTGTTGTTAGGTTGTGTTAGCAATAGGTAAATTGCTGCAAGGGCTGGTACTATTGCCCCTCCTAGATTTATTGTTATTTTTGTATCAAAAACTCTCTGTTTTCCAATGCTTAGTTCTTTAACTACTGGGACAGAGTAGATATCTTCAAGGATAGGTGCGTATTTGAAAAGCTGCTCTGGTTTTTTAGAGCGTATTGTTGTTATTGGTATCTCTATTAGAGATCCAATGATCATTGTGAAAATAAGTATGATTAGTGGCACAGATCCAATAGTTCCAAGGGATAGCTGTCCTCTGTAGCAAAGTGCTGCTGTAGGGAGCAATATTAGCATGAATGCTGCATAGGTTTTTATTTCGGAACTATTGGTGTATCCTCTCATTTGTTTACCTCCACTAAATTATGATTCCGAAGTATTAATATTTTTGGTGGGATATACTACGGTGAGGTATCTCTTAATAAGAGTCAAGTTGTGACTGGATCAAATCCTGTCTCTTTTTCTCGAGATAGCTGTATACACTTCCGTGGTTTGCTCCTTCTATAAGCATTTCAATGGATGTTCTTGCAATTTGGTTCTGCTCAGGTGTCCCAATCACACTTACTGTCTTTCCATAGATTGACATCTTTATGCCTATGAGTCTCTCGGTTATTTCCCTTGTCTTTCCGCCTTTTCCTATTATCCTTCCTTTAAGACGAAGCAGGTCCTTTTGTGTATTTACATGTTTTGAAATGTCAATTACTTCGAGCATTAACATGTCATCATCGAACATTGTAAATGTCTTGTCTGGATTGAAGCCCCGGGCAATGGCGTTAACTACATCTGCAGCTTTCATTGCCCCAACAGGGTCATCTCCAGATATGATCTCTACAGTTCCGCTTTCACTATCTATGTCCAGTTTAGCTGTTGATCTGCTTTCTATTATTTGTTTGACGCGGCCTTTTGGCCCAATTATGGCGCCAACTCTCTCTTTAGGAACTTTAATATATGTCATATAAATCTACCTTTGATATTTATAAGTCAATAATTCATTTTTTATTCTTTGTTCCTGATCGATGAATACAATTGATCTGGATCTTCATCGATGCTGTATTTTTTGAAATAACGTATGATGTTCTCTATATCTCTTAGCAGGAACTCTCTTGATCTGGGGTGTTCACTAGTTACTGACTGTCCCATATCTATGAATACAGGTTCGCCTGTTTCGGGAATTATTAATATGTTATATTCACTTAGATCTCCATGTACAAGATTTGCTTCGTTGTATAGGATGTCTATGTAATTTATGATTATATCATATACTGTTCTTGCCATTTCTTTTTCGAGGCGGATATCCTTTAGCTGGGGGTATGGTTTTTCATCTTTTCCCATAAATTCCATTACAAGGACATTACGTTCTGCGACAATGGGTTCAGGGACCCGAATACCAGCTTCTTTTGCACGTATAAGGTTTCTTTGCTCTTTTTTTGTCCATGCAAAAATAATATCACGTTTGGAATGTCTCACGTTCCTGAAGCGTGGATCTCCTAAAATATATTCTTCCATTGAGTTGAAAGTGCTTGATGATATTCTATATATTTTAATTGCAACGTTTTTTCCTTTTCCTTCTGCAAGGAATACATTTGCCTCCTTTCCAGTGCTTATGGGGCCGCCCATCGCTCGAATTATCCCTTTGTTAGATAAGGTGTAAAGAACTTTCAGGGTGGGATCATCAAATACATTGTCTGTTACTTTGAGTGCATCTGTGTCCTTGCGCCTTATGCGTAGTTTATCGACTTCTGTGTCTATATGCTTCACTTTTTTGCTTAGTTCTTTTTTCATGTTTTTTGTTACCTTTCCAGGTATTTTTTAAGATTCCTAGATTTTACCTGTGCTTGGATGTGCATAATATCGTGCTTCTACTGATGGCCAGTTAATCATTTGTTGTATCTGCACGACTCTTCTTCTTTTTGCATTGCAGGCAGACACTTTGTTCATTTTATATTATTTAGAGTACTGCTATGTCACTTATATTGTTAAAGTTTGTGTATCGCTGCTTGTGTTTTGGTTTATATTTCAAATCAGGGACAGTTGTTTTAATAAAATCGAAATTAATCATATGCGTTATGTTTATATCATATGCTGTATTTGATGGAATCCCCTCGATATGGGTGGATGCTTGCTCAAGCAAGTTGTCATTCAATCGGTGTAAATTAACATCTACCATAAATCCCATATATGATTAAAATATAATGTTATAATCCGAGTGGGTGGTAGATAAGTAGTCTATTCATCAAAGCTTCTTCCTTTACCTTCGAATCTCCTGATTCGGAAGGTATATATAGGATAGCCCCTTTTGTAGGGGTCCGCGTGAATGCGCGAACATTTACAATCACCGCCTTTCATTAAGTGGAGGCAAGAGTTCTTTCTTGTCTGACGTTGGATTTGGCAGTTCGGTTAA
>JAVEPM010000085.1:0-12256 GCA_034008115.1 Methanolobus sp. | reverse complement strand
TAAAAATCCATAGATACTCCCTTTTTCTACATTTAGTGAAAGATTCTCCAAAACAAACTGAGAAACATATTTTTTATATAGATTTTCTGTTGAGATAATATTAGAAATCATAAGTCCCTCCTTTTAAGAGCAACTAAACTCATTGATAAAAATACAGTCTTGTACAATAGCATTGAAAAAATACTTGTTAATACTTTGGTATATTCAATTTCATTAGTAAATCCACTCAGAATTTTCATGTTTTGAACACCATAAAAATAAGGTGTGAGATATTTTAAATAACTGTCATCTCCTTGAAAAAACAAGAAAACAAGAATACCCAAGAACACAACCGACATTATAAATGATGTTTTACTATTTATTGAAAGAGTTGAAACGAATAAGAATATACTTATAAAGCATCCCAAAAAAAGACTCGAGAATACCCATAGCACAATGCTCTTTTCAATTTGAAATACATTACTTGAAAAATATAGATATATCTGACCTATAACCGCCACTACAAATGCAGCAGATGTGAATACAACGAACAAAGCTAAAAACTTGCCTAATATGAATGATGTGCGATCAATTTTTGATATAATATACCTTATTGAACCAGTTTCCATTTCACTACTTACGGAGTCAAAAGATGTTATCAGAATTATAAAAGGCCCAATAAATAATACTACCAAATAGACAATAAGATGATATGGAATATCATTGATATTATTTGAAAATAATGATAGTATGGATGCACTGTAATGTATCGCCACAAAACAAAGAAGGATAAAAACTCCGCCAAAAAATAAAGATTTATTTTTTGACCCTCTTAATATCTCATCTTCTCCGACAATCCATGTTTCTGAAAGGTTCACAATCTTTCACTCCTGTTTATTAGTTTTCAGATTATATGCGACAAATGCACTAAATGACCCGATGATCGAATAGAAAATGGTCGTAATGATTACGAAACCAACAAATATACCGGCAGCTTCCGGACTATGTCCAATTATAATCTGACCTTCTGAGGTAAATAGAAATATTAAAATCCAGCCAATGATATTATAGATAAATATTGAAATAAATGCATATTTGACGGGATTCTTAGCTATCATTTTACCAATGATTATACCCACAAGTATCGCACTAACAATTCCTCCATATATTGAATCAATATCTAAAAGACTAAAAATACCGAATAATATAATCCCAAGTAGTATTCCTGTTAACAATACCTTTTTAGTTTTCATTGCATCCCCTTAAAAATTAAAAAATACTGGTGTTGAAACACCAGCAATAGGTTTTAGACTTAGGAATATTGATTTATGAAATCCTGCGCAGCATTTAGCAAATCGACCAATTTGTTGTACAAGCAACTGGCAATTTGTGAGCCCCAGTAATTTAAGATATCCCATATAATGGATATGGCTTCTGATAGGTAATCCATACCGTTGGTTATATTGTTATTTCTGAATGCTTCAGCAGCAGCATCTAATTTATCTTGAGCCTGGCCAATTCTACTGTCATCGATGAACTGATCTAAACTCCAAAGTGCTGCAAGCAATCCGTCACAAAGTGTTTCACCCGCAGTTCCTACTGCTGACAGTGGTGTTATTTCACCACCATCAACCATTTTTAGTTCATTTACTGCACCTTGTTCTGCCTGTGCACTCACAGCCGGCACAAACGCCATGCTCACCAGCAACATTGCCATTAGCAATGCACCGATTCCAAATCTCATCTTTGTTTTCATTCTTCTTTTCCTCTGAAGTTTGCCCCAAAAATTTCATTTATTCCTTTTAGATTGCAGAACAACAATCAGAGCAATCAACAATATTGCAAAAAATCCAAGAACATACATTTTGAAATCAGTATCTGATTTGCTCTCTAAGAATTCCAGATAGTCCACCACCTCAAAAGAAGCTGTAGCTTCCCCTCTGTTTCCACATTCATCGGTTGCCCATACTTTTATATTATGTTGGCCGGGGCTGAATATCAACCACTCTCCTGAACTGATCTCACCAAGATTTTGACCGTCCAGAAAAACCTGCACATGAGTATCATTCTCGGAGACATTGTACGTGAGAGGAAGTATAGTAGTACCAGAAATAATATTATTTTTGGGAGAAGCAAGTTCAACTAAAGGTAATTCAACATCTTCAGGAGTGGCCAAATGATAAACGCTTTTTACTGTAATCCTGGTTACATCTTCTGCCAGAGAAAAATTGATTGTCTCTACAGTATCTCCGGGTTTATGGTGGAATGGCGTGATTTCGGATTCGATTAATTCTATTGCAGGAACATTGACCTCCATAAATGGACGGTAATCACTAACAGCAAGAGGCCCTCTATATGTGTCAACAGAAATATTCAATGCATTGGCTGAATGCAGGACTAAATCCGAAAGCCATGATGTTTGTGGAATGTATACTATTCGAGCTCTGTCCCCATATCCGATTTGATCAAGACCGATAAGTCCGGTTACGTTCTTTTTTAAATCTGGGTGCATTTCTATCCATCGATCAGCGCCAAGTGGTTGGCTATGTTCCGGGAAAGCCATAAAATATACCGTTCTATTGAGTTCATAGTCTTGAAGAAGTCTTGCTGTCTCCAGGGTTGCAGCCACACCAAGAGCCGCATCGTCGGCTCCAGGACTTGTTCTTGCAGTGTCGTAATGGGAGCAGACTATGATTATCTGATCATCCAGATTCGTACCACGCTTTACACCAATTATATTATTGATACTAAATGGCTCCTCACGAATTTCTTCCAAGGAAGTTTCCAGACCATACGATTCCATTGTATTCTTTATGTACTCTACAGATTGCTCTGTAGCCATTCTGCCTTTTTCATTTTCTTCCTCAGAAGAAAGTTCAGAATATACTGTTATGCGGGGTCCGTTGCTTACAATTTCCTGAGTCATTTGCTTTAGGTTTGAAGTATTTACATCAAAATCGGGAGAGGAGGTATTTTCAGAATACGCAGCTCCTGCAGTTAACGTCACTGTTGTCAATATGCATATGAGGAAAGCTGTGAGGAATAATACACTATATTTTTTAATATTAAAAATTCCAAGCATTTTCAATCACCAAAACCATTTGACTCACTGCTCAACTGTACTATGAACAGCACTACCAAAAATGTTTATATTCCCAGCTACATTGATTGTATTGAGCCCTAAGTCTTCCTCAACAGATACGACCATGTGCCAATCACCGGCAGACATGTTTCCAGTGTAGTCTACATTTATGTACTTTTCAAATGGATAAAACATATCACTTGCAACTAATTGGTCATTATTGTTATACAATTTCAAGTAAATTTTCCCGTAATCACCCAAGTCAAATTCTGTGACACGCAGACGAACTTCTATTTTATTTGCTCCTGTCCCGACAGGGAAATCTTGTCTGTATTGTTCTTTATGTGGGCCAAGATCTTTGTTTACACTTTCAGAATACTGTAATGAAAGTATTCCAATGTCTCCTGATTCATTCTTTAATGTCTCCATTGTCATCAATCCCCAAGCAGTATATTCCAGACTCTCTTCAAATGTATCCGGTGAAGCATCTAATTCTGCATATTCAGGCGCAAATCTGAATCCACCTGTATCATCTTTACAGTCCTGTAACCATTCTGTGACACCTTGAATATTTTGTGGGCTGGAATTCAGATTTTCTAAGGATAGGACTGATAGATATGTTGAATAAATATCAGAGCTGTTAGTCGAAATATTACCTCTTCTGATTACGAATCCACCATCCGTGTTTTGACCTTTATTTATCCACGCCACACAACTTTCTTTTTTCAGAGGATAAGCATTCAATTCGTCTAGGATTTCCAATGCAAAAAATGTTGTAAATATATCTGAAGTTTCAATCCCGAATCCACCATCTTCATTTTGAAGGAGTTGTATTTTGGATATTATAGTTTCTTTGTCATTAATCTGAATACCCACAATATTTGCAATTTTTGATAAATATAAAATTTTTTTAAGATCTATTGTATTGGGAGATTGACTCGATTCTTTCACAAAATTGGATTCGACCCATTCTTTTATATTCGCTTTATCTGGAGGCGTTTGATCAAGTATTTGATAAGTCATCAACAGATAATATACATCTTTTGCGCTGTTCTCATCTGTTATCCATTGATTTTCAAGATATTTCTTAAGCTCTAATTCATCTGAAGGTTCTGAGCCCAATATTTTAAGAGATTGTACTGCAAGATATGTGTTTTCATTTGACGATATTAGGCGGAATGCAGGGCGAAATCCTCCATCTGGAAGTTCATGTTTGCTGATGAATTCATAGATGACATCCTCATTTGTTCTAACTCCGAAATTTGATGAAATCTTCAGAGCTAAATAGGTTCCCTGTGATTCTCCATATGTGCCCAAGAAAGCATTAAATCCTCCATCTTTTAGCTGTTTCTCTTTTAAATACAAATTAATGATAGAACTGCTCTCTGAATCTATATTATCTGATCTAAGTAATATTTCGGAGAATGTATTTAATGTAAACAAATCGATTTCATTTTTAGATGTTAAATTTATTTCATCTTTTATTGTGTCTGTTTGCTTACCTATTGTTTTCATTCGATAACCAGCATTTTCAGGACTTGTAATATCAAAATCATAAAGTTCTAATGCCGATTCTAATAAAAGTGCTTCATCGAATGAATATACTAGATTGTCATTTATTTTTTTATCCATCCACATAGAAACAAGCCATTCCTTTGTTTTGGGAATAGTGCCTAAATCAATGCCTAATTTATTTAAAATAACAACTGCTCTGTATGTATCTAGTAGTGTTCCTTTGTCTCCTATTTTATTTGCAAAAGATCCATCCGAAATTTGTAACTTCATTACTTTAGAAACCATATTGGAACTATTGGATGGTTTTAAATCAAGCATATCCAAACTCATAGTCAAAAAATAAATATCTCTGATGCTGGATGAGTTCTGCTGTTCAATAAGCTCCTTTTCTTTTGACAATAACCAGTTTATTGTTTGCTGTTTATATTTTGGTTCTTTATTTAGAAGTTCCAGTGATGCCAAGAAATAATATGTGGAATATAATGTAGGTGTCTCTGGTGGAAAGTCAGAGTAGCCACCATCAACACCTTGTGAATTCTCTATTCGTTTAACTGTTTCCAAACTCCATACTTCATTGAAATTTTCTTTTTGCAAATTTACTTGAGTAGAAGAGGAACTATTATCAAAACATCCACTTGGAATTGAAATGAAAATAATTATGGCGAAGACACATATTTTTTTGTACATTAAAACATCTCATATTATATTTTAGATTGTTTTATAATATATAATTTTCAAAAAAGAAAGTTGCTATTAATTGGCAACTTCAGGCATCCAGATCTACGTGTGTATTAAGTATATAGTCCTGTGTTCCAAATCTGAATTTTTCAGCATCGTTTTGGTCTTCATCAGTAATTGACAGAGCTGTAGCTTCAAGGTCTTGGTAATAATGAGCCACACTCCAGGCATCATCCCATTCACCACTATACGTTGCGGTATCCCCAGATATACTAAAACCTGCACTTAGAGGAATACTGAGGCTTACACTTACTCCACGAGTTTTAACCTGTGAATCCAATGTTATTTTATCGGCATAATAGGGATTTGAACCATACCATTTGGCTTTTGTATGTCCATCTCCAACAAATTCCTGAGAAATCACATAGTCAGTCCTGTGTCCATGGAAATATGTCTCTCCTTCAAGATAGGAATCATAAAGATCTCTGGTTGAAGTATCACTTCCACTGTCTTCACGTGTCACGTACCTTGTTGTGGCTCTATCATCTTTGATCTCTGTTTCATAACTTTCCCATGCAGCGATAAATTCCTTCTTATCATCTACTTTATTTCTGAATACGAATGTATGAGCGTCAACTTGTTCAACATTATCTACTAACTCATCTGGCATTCTATCCACATCCAGAAAATGTGATTCATTCATCACTTTTTCAGAACTATTTTCTGTCGCACTCACAGCCGGTGCAAATGCCATGCTCACCAACAACATTGCTGTTAGCAATGCGCCGATTCCAAATCTCATATTTATTTTCATTCTTTTTAACCTCTTTAATTCATTTGTCCAGAGGCAACGCTACACAAGCTTTAAGCACAATTAAAACTAACACAACCATGCCTCCGGGCAATTATAGGGTTCAACTCTTCTTTGGTAGGTTTGGTTGAACCCTGCATAATCATGGGTGTGGCTTCTATATATGTTTTCTATCCAAAGCGTCTAACTGATTGAATCAGTTAGAGACATTGCACAGAAAAGTTATATACTTCAGAATTTCTGGTTTGTAGAAATCCATTGGAATTATAGGATAACTAATAGTGCACAATTATTGGAAATATACTGTTGATACTGACATAAGCTGTTAAATTGAGTCAAGTAATACGGATTTAGATAAGTTTTCCACAGAGTCAGATTATCATTTGCTTAAATGCATCCAACATATTGAAAATTTTATTTATAAAATTTGACTCCTCTTCATGAGATGGATATGCCCGGGGTCGACTGAAACATTTTTCATGCGAAAACATGTCCTTATCAAAACCAATGAGCCCACTTTCGTTAAATGCAGCTACCTTAAAAGTATGATTGCCAGGACTAAAAACCACAATACATCCCCCTTCAAAATCTTCTATTCTTATGTCATCTATAAATCCAGTGACAGTGACATTGCTAGTGTTTTTCACAATCTTATAATCTAATGAATGAAACAGAGTTCCAATATTTATTACACCATAATTTTTTATTTCTTCCTCTGTTCTCTTTTCTGGAATAATTATGGCAGATTTTCCTTCAAAATCTGGAATAGCGTAATAAGTTTGATTAATGTCAGCAGCTATCACCTCGGAAACTTTGTTCCCCATTTTGTCCACAGCTACTACTTTTACTTCATGTTCCCCTAAAGGAAGAGTTATTTTTCCAGATTCTATATGGCCAAAGTTTGTGCCATCTACGAGTACGTTTATGGAACTCTCCTCTGATAAATCATAGTGAATGGTGCCATTGTTGACTTCAATACTTAACTCTGGTGGGGTTAAATCTTTTATAGTTGAAAGATTGGAAACACCTGTAGCAACGATTTCCGCACTTTCTTTTGCCAGGGAAAAGTTGAGTTTATCAATGGTATCATTTGGTGTGTCCCAAAACCCATGACTTCCATGATCTCTTAAGCTAACAGCAGGTAAGTTTTCTTCCCAAAAAGACCATTCATCACTTGCAAAGGTTATAAAGTCAACATGTTTTTGTAAATTCGGCTTTGAAGTAAAAGCATCCAAAAGCCAGCTATGTTGATTCAAAGTATACATAAATAATCTATCTCCTGAAGCAACACAATCAAGGTTTACCACGGCTACGATATCATCTTTTAAATTGTCATTCTCCTCCAGCCAGGATTTACTTCCCAACAATCCAAATTCTTCGCCGGAATATGAAATGAAGTAAACAGTTCTGTTAAAAGATTCATTCTGGAATACTCTTGCAAGCTCTAGCATCACTGCAACCCCGCCTGCATTGTCATCTGCACCAGGGTGTTCCGGGCTGAGAGTATCATAATGTGCCCCAATAACGATAATTTGATCAGTTTTACCTTCCTTAATTCCGACTACGTTGCTTGTATTTACCTGTATAATATTGCCAGCATTCTTCCCAATTCCCATGGTAGTTGTTTCAAATGAAGCATCATCAAGATGGGTATTCAGACCGTAGTCTTCCATTTTATCTTTAATATAAGCAGCTGCTTTATTGTCTTTTACCCCGCTCATCCTATTGAATTGTGTTAATTGTTCGGTGATATTTTCTATGTTATCCTGATCAATCTGGACTGCCGATGCCGGAGTTGAAAATAAGGCCAGTAATAAAAAAACAAAAATTGTAAAATTAATTTTAGTTCCTTCATTTATTTTCATATGATTCATCTCTTAATTATGCCTCTTGGGGGAAAATATATAATCAGAAACTGTTCGGGTTTCTATAATTTCGGCTTTGCATGAATAATGCCCTTTGCCAGGTGGAGACTTTAAGATTACGCTTAAGTGTCCTTCTTCAGTTCGATCAGTTTCATGAGTAGTAGTGTGAGATGTACCTTTGGCATCTACAATTGTTAACGTTATTTTCGTACCTAACTTATCAAATTTCACATCATTGATATTTTTGTATGTAACAGTAAATGTATTCCCACTTCCTGTTTCAATAGTTCCGGTTGTTGTATCCAATATTGTAATATTGTTTTTTGGGTCTGTGAAAGCTTGGACAAGGTTCATTGTACTATGGGATACATTTTCTTCAAAATAGATTTGACCACTTGAATGGGCTGAATTTATGATTATGGCATTATAAGGTGTACAAAAAACTGCTGAGATGATTATGGCACTAATAACTACGGTAATCAATGCAAATTTTTTACTGAATTTAAACATGTTTAAATGCTCCACATTATTATAAAAAAATTGCGTAACTATTCAGCCTGATAAAAACGCTATCTATAACAATCTTGACAAAAAGTTGAAATGTAAATTTCATTATGAACATTTATTTTGATTGTTAGATTGTTAGTTGGCAGACATCTCAATTTCGATGAAATCAGCACCAATAGGCAGATTGTGCTAGGCTGAATAGTTACAAAATTGCACCCCTTAGAGGGGACAAATATTTAAAATTCAGTAGTATTCAAGGTCGCCTGTATACTGATCGCTAGCATCAATTCCAAAGTATGTATGAGTGTCGCAATAAAGCTTGTATTGGGCGTCACCGATTCCTTCTGAATTGAAAGCCACGCTTATATTTCCTTCTCCGGCTCGATCTACTTCCTTGGTAGTAGTATGGGCAACTCCTTTAGCATCCCATACTGTCAGCACATATTTAGCACCCTGACCGTCATTATTCTCATCATTGGTATTTTTCCAATTAACGGTGAAGGTGTTGTACCCTTCTGGAAAATAGACTGTTCCAGTTGTTTCGGGAGTAGCACTAGCAATATTGTTGTCACCATCAGTGAACAAGTCACCAAGATTGCCTGTAGCTTTAATACCAATATCTCCACTTTGACTATCTTCCGTTGCACTCACAGCCGGTGCAAATGCCATGCTCACTAGCAACATTGCTGTGAGCAATGCGCCGATTCCAAATCTCATATTTGTTTTCACTTGTTTAATCTCTTGTTTTGCTCTTTCTTGGTGAATTGATACCGTATGGATTTTCTATCGGCTCATCAATATTTATTTTCTCAGTTTTTTCTTATGAATACAAATACTATTCCAAGTATAATGACTGTCAGTAAGGGATCAATAAATGGTATCTGTGAGGTGTTCCCATCGTGAGTTTCCCTATCCTTAATTTCGTTATTGTAGATTTGGTTGTTAGAATCCTTCGTTACAATGCTTTTGGTATTGTTTGATAGGAAATTGTCTTTCACCGTATTGTTGCTGGAGGTCGTTATCTCAATTCCATAAAAGTTTGAATTTATAGTGTTATTGACCAGTGTATTGTTATTGCTAGACTCCTCAAGGTAAACACCCTGCTCATTATTTGCTATCTTGTTATCGCTAAGCGTGTTGTTATTACTAGCATCTTCAATCCAGATCCCGAATTCTCTGTTCAAAATTGCATTGTTATTACCCAAAATGTTGTTGCTGGAACCCCACAAATAGATACCAGTATGGCTGTTAAAAGCATCATTATTGATGAGATCGTTGTTGTGGGAATTCGAAAGACTGATACCCCTTTCGTTGTTAGATGCAATGTTATTATTCAACATGTTATGATTGGAACCATGAAGATCTATGCCGATTTCGTTGTTGGATAATTTATTGCTGCTAATATTGTTGTTATTCACTTTATTGATATATATGCCAGCGCTTGGAAAGTAATTGGCACCAGTTATTTCAAAACCACTGATAGTTACATTATCCTTCGTTACATTGAAGATATGTTCTCTGGGGCTGGCGGCCAGAACAATGGTATCGTCGGGATTTCCGGATTTTGATATTATAATTAACGATTTGTTCACATTCACATTTTCTGTATATGTTCTAGGGTAAACAAGGATTGTATCGGCATCATTTGCATTATTTATAGCTTCCTGAATTGTTGTATAATTCGCCTCACCTGTTTTGCCAACGGTGATCGTATCTGCTGTTACAGTGCCTGCGGTCATTATTAACATGACAAACATTATTGCAAAATAAATTTTCTTTCTCATCCATATCATCTCTAAAAATTCAATAAGTAGGTTACAATGTAACCTACTATATAGAGTCTCAAGCTATCGATTAGTTATAAATATATGCTCCACCATCGTAGCCTGGTTGACCATTTAGGTCAACGCCTTTAACATAAATATGCCAAGTACCTGCTGTTAGATCATAGCCAGGTGAATAGTCGAAATTCAGGTGGGTTTCACCATATAAAGTGTCACCATCCACCTTTTTGTCATCTGGATCTACTAGTTCGATACTGATGTCTCCAAAAGCATCCAATGTGTGTATATTGGATACCAACACATCTGCTGTCACTCTATCCCAGCCTGCCCCAGCCGGTACATAAAATGAGAACGTATCTGTCTCTGATGTCGGTTTCAAATATCCAGATATAGGTACGGACTTTACAAGAGACTGGATTCCAATGTTTCTGTCTTCAGTATTTTCTGTTACATTAGTAACTTCCGTTGCACTCACAGCTGGTACAAATGCCATGCTCACCAACAACATTGCTGTTAGCAATGCGCCGATTCCAAATCTCATATTTATTTTCATTCTTTCTAACCTCTTTTATTCATTTGTCCAGAGGCAACGCTACACAAGCTTTAAGCACAATTAAAACTAACACAACCATGCCTCCGGGCAATTATAGGGTTCAACTCTTCTTTGGTAGGTTTGGTTGAACCCTGTATAATCATGGGTGTGACTTCTATATATGTTTTCTATCCAAAGCGTCTAACTGATTGAATCAGTTAGAGACATTGCACAGAAAAGTTATATATTTCAGAATTTCTGATTTGTAGAAATCTATTGGAATTATAAGATAACTAATAGTGCACAATTATTTGAAACATACTGTTGATACCGACATAAGCTGTCAAATCGAGTCAATTAATACATATTTAGATAATTTTCCCAGAGTCAGATTATCATTTGCTTAAATGCATCCAACATATTGAATATTTTATTTACAAAACCTGATTCTTCTTCCTGAGATGGATATGCCCGGGGCCGACTGAAACATTTTTCATGTGAAAACATGTCCTTATCAAAGCCAATGAGCCCGCTTTCGTTACATGCAGCTACCTTAAAAGTATGATTGCCAGGAGTAAAAACCACATTATGTCCCCTTTCGAAATTTTCTATTCTTATGTCATCTACAAATCCAGTGACAGTTACACTGCCAGTATTTTTCACAATCTTATAATCTAATGAGTTAAACAGGGATCCAAAATTTCTTACACCAGATTTCTTTATTTCTTCCTTTGTTCTCTTCCATGGAATTACTATGGCAGATTCTCCTTCAAAATCTGGAATAGCGTAATAAGTTCGATTAATGTCAACAGTTAAATCCCCAGAAACTTTGTTTCCCATATTGTCCGTAGCTACTACTTTTACTTCATGTTCTCCGGCAGGAAGTGTTATTTTTCCAGATTCTATATGACCGAGGTTTTTGCCATCTATGAGTACGTTTATGGAACTCTCCTCTGACACATTATAGTGAATGGTGCCATTGATGACCTCAACGCTTAACTCTGGTGGGGTCAAATCTTTTGTAGTTGAAAGATTGTAAACACCGGTAGCAACGATTTCCGCACTTTCTTTTGCCAAAGAAAAGTTGAGTTTATCAATGGTATCATCTGGAGTATCCCAGATTGTATGGTCGCCGAAATCTGTAAATCTGACGGCAGGTAAGTTTTCTTCCCAGAAACACCATTCATCGCTACCTGGAAAACTAGTTGATTCAATTTTATCAAGGTTTATTTCCAGTGGAAAAATACTGAGCAACCAGTATTGGGGACTATTCATCAATAATTTATCCCCGGAAGCAACACAATCAAGATTTATCACGGCCACGATATCATCTTTTAAATTGTCGTTCTCCTCCAACCAGGACTTACTTCCCAACAATCCAAATTCTTCGCCGGAATATGAAATGAAGTAAACAGTTCTGTTAAAAGATTCATTCTGGAATACTCTTGCAAGCTCTAGCATCACTGCAACCCCGCCTGCATTGTCATCTGCACCAGGGTGTTC
>JAVEPM010000084.1:0-12413 GCA_034008115.1 Methanolobus sp. | reverse complement strand
TAGTATATTCAGGCACTTTCTGGCAAGGTTAAGAAGAAAGACAAAGTGCTATTCCAAAAGTCTTGAAATGTTAAAATATTCTGTTCTTCTCTTAATGAAGTACAGGAATAAAGATATAGATATGTTTAATTAACAATGCCTTCATTTTTTATAATGAAAGTCCCATTAAATCTTCGATTTGATGTGAGTTTGAAAACAGTGGTCTTCTTACTCCAACATGATAAAAAAGAGAAATTCAAAATTACCATGGATTCTATCATGAATCATGATTCTTTTGAATTTGTGAATTATTAGTTCTTTTCCCTTCGCTCAGTAATATCCTGGATGATACCCTGATAATTGGTCACAACTCCATCATTGTTACGCTGGATGAACGTCTGCTCTTCCACCCATCTCTGCTCTTTGGACTTGGTCTTTATTCTATATTCTTTGACGAAGACTTTTCCGCCTTCACGGGCTACGTCTGAAAGTTCCATCTGTACATAAGGAAGGTCATCAGGATCAATTATATCACCATAAAGGATATTTCCTGAGAGGAAATCATCAACCGAATATCCCAAATTACTTATGTTATCTGAAACAAATTCAACGGGCCATAGCTCTTTTTCATCATCAGAGCCTGCTTTCCAAAGGAAAGTGATCATTGGACTATGATTGACAACGGTTTCAAGGGCTTGTTTTCTTTTCAGCAGTTCATCCTGCTTTTCAAGTGCAATTTTGAGTGCGATCTCACTTTCTTTTTGTTTTGTGATATCCCGAACAATTCCCTGGAAGTGAGTTACATTCCCATACATGTCCCTCAAAATAAAAGTATTCTCACTTACCCATAATAAGTTTCCATCTTTTGTAATCACGCGATATTCCTGATTATAGTTATTGCTGTCATTCTTACATTCCTCTTCAAGCGTATTCTTGACCATCTCATAGTCATCTGGATGAATAAGGTCGCTATAAACAATACGACCAAGCATGAAATCCTCAGCTGAATAACCAAGCCTTGAAACATTCTTTGAAGCGTAATCTGCCGGCCAGAACAATTCTGCTCTCCACAGGAATACCATGGTAGAGCTATTGTTTACAACATCTTCCAGAGGTTTTAGTTCCATCAGTGTTTTCTCCAGGGCTATTTCTCTGTTTTTCTGTTCTGTTATATCAATAATCGTAGCCTGACAATGCGTAATATTGCCTGCGTCATCGCGTTGCATACATGTTCTCTCATCAACCCAGCGAACATCACCGGATTTTAAGATTATCCTGTATTGTTGGTTAAAAAAATCGACTCCTTCCATACATCGCTGTGTGAGAACATTTTCAAGCATCCTCAGATCAGCAGGAAGAACGATGTCAGTGTAAACAAGGCGACCGGATATGAAGTCTTCCATTGTGTAGCCAAAAAGACCTACGTTACTTGAAACATATTCAACATGCCATTTTTCCCTGGACCTGTTTTCTGTTTTCCAGAGAAAAATAATTACCGGACTGTTATCTATTATCTTTTCAAGTAGCTGTTTTCTGTCAGTAACTTCATTCAATTTGTTTCCAGTGTCTTTTGTACCATTTTCATTTGATATCTTAGATTCCATATAATCCCCTTTAAACAAAAGACCTTCTATTCTTTTATTCTTTTGCTTAGTCTATAAAATGGTAAAATAGTAAACATCTACAGTTCACTGGGAAAACAAAAGCCATTTAAACCAAAGTGGTTGTCGGGATTATTGCCGCTGCAGCCGAACGACAGTATCCGGTAGGTTTGCTCCAGCAAGCGCCGCGATCAATTTGAAGCGAGCTATTGTCTTTTTCCCAGGCACTATCATCGATCGGAGCATTTTCATAGTTAAAAGATGAAAGATTAGGAGGATAATGTCTTTTCCATTGCAGGAAGTGTGATGTGCACTTTTGTTCCCACATTTTCCATGCTCTCCATCCACAGTTTTCCACCATGATCCTCTACTATTTTTTTACATATATTCAACCCAATGCCTGCTCCACCATATTTGCGGGACAGGGACCCGTCAAGTTGGTAAAAACTATCAAATGTTTTTATTATTTTGGTTTGTGGTATTCCTATTCCTGTGTCTTCTATAACAATGTGGATGTTGTTTTTCTTCTTTGAGCCGTAGATAGATAGTATTCCTTCCGAAGGCGTGAATTTGAAAGCATTGTCTATCAGGTGGATGAATAATTCACTAAGGTAGTTCAAGTCACCATTAACGAAATAAAGTTCATCAGGTAGCCTGTTCTCTACAATGATGTTCTTGTCCGTGTTTTCCACAGAAATAACTGTCAATGCCTTCTCTATAATTGGTTTAATAGGAACTTTGCTAAAATCATAAATATAATTTTTAGGCTCCAGTGAACTCATGAAAAGTAATGATTGTATCAACCGTTTCAATTGTCCGGAATTACTGCTAACTATATTCATTGCTTTCTTTTGTTCTTTATTAAGTGGACCCAGACTTTCATCTCCGACCAGCTCACTGAATCCTATTATGGGAATGAGTGGAGTCTTGAGTTCATGACTCATAATCGAAAGAAAATTGTTCTTTAGTTCATCTAGTGAATGTAATTCATCATTTGCCTTGGTAAGTTCAGAATTTATATCCCTGAGTTTTTGATTGTATGTTTTAAGTTCATCTTCTGATCTTTTGAGTAATATCATTCTGCCCATCATCTGAGTAATAAGGACAAACTGTCTGAGATCAGAAGCTGTGTATTCTCCTTCCTTGTTTGCAACAGCTGCAAATCCCACGACTTCATTTTCATTGAGTATTGGCACGGTAAGGTAAGACTCAATTGAAAGCTTTCTGCATAATGTAAATTCCGGTGAATTAATGTCGCGTGAGGATCTGTTTAATATCACTGGTTTTTTCCCATTAAGCAACATTGGCAAGAAACCTGTACTTTCAAGCAAAGAAACGAATATTTCTTTATTGATGTTATTCAGGAACAACATATTTCCAGGATACGTATTTATAGTAAAGTTTTGATGTTCTCCATCAAAGAACCCCACCATACCCATCTTGCTTTGTGTAAGTTTAATTCCTTTCTCAAGTGCAAAAGATTTGATCTTATCGATTGAAAAAATATTCATCTGGCTTAGTTCATGCAAAGTCTCAAGGCATGATTCGTCGATCAATAAGGCTTTTTCTGTTCTTTTTAGATTGGTAAGGTCATTGAGGATAAAAATAGCATTGTTATCTGTTTTTGTAAAATAGAATGCAATCTGTCTTTCTGTTCCATCTTTGCAAGATACAATCCATTCGCCACTCATTCCTGTTTCCTGTTTTTCGGAAATCATTTCCCAATTATTACGAACGGTTTTCCGGTATTCACTATCTGGATACACAGTTTCCCACCATTCTTTGATAGTAGGTATATCTTCTATTGTGTACCCCAGAATTTCGGTTAATTTCTTGTTTGTGTATTCAAAGGAACCATTTGAATTCATTATGGCCATCGGTAAAGGAGAATTATCTATAATTTTTTTGAATGTTTCTTTGTTTTCTTTTATAGTTCTTTCAGCTTCTTTTATTTTTGTGATGTCATGGGCCAACTCTAAACGCACATCGCGACCATCAGGCCATTTGATAATTCTGTCAGAAACTAGGTAATCTCTGAATGTGACAGGATTTTGATATTCCCATTGATGTGCTTTATTCTTATTTTCAAGTATTATCGGGTTTGTGCAGAAATCACAGGTTTCTTCAAGTCCCTGAAGTATTTTATAACATTTCTTTCCAATAGGATTTTCACCCAATATTTCATTCAGGTATTTATTGACATAAAGTATTTCGTGAGTGTATGGGTCAGAAACATATATTGGATTTTCGATATAATCAAAAACCGAAAACAATTGTTTTCTTTCCATATCAAGATATTTGGTTATGGTTCTTTTTCGCAAGGCCATTCCCAATATATTAGTGAAAGTTTTAAGGGTTTCAATATCATTTTTGTCCCATTCCCCGGTTTCTTTTACATTATCAAAACCAATAAAACCCGCAAGTTCACCTTCTATTTTTAAAGGTAAAACAATAAGTGATCTAATATTCTGTTCTTCAAGTAGTGTTTTTTCAGCTTTTGCTTCAGGGGGAAGTTCATTCAAGTCCCTGATGTGGATCGCTTCATCATTGCTAAGCTTAGCCATCCACCATGAGTGCATTGATATTGTAAATCCCTCGACTTTGTTTTTCTGAGCTATTACTTCACTGGAGCACCATTCATGTGTGTTATCAATAAGTTCAGAGTTTAGCTGTTTTTTAAATACATAGGCACGGTCTGCATTACACAATTCTCCAAGCAATGACAATGATTCTTCTATCTTCTCATCAAGTTTATCTGAAAAAGCGAGTATGGAAGATATTTGCAATAACGTGCTTTTAATCCTATATTTATTTAGAAGTATTTCATGAGAGTCTTTATTTTTTTGTATCTCTATTTTAAGTTTCCGTTCTAGCCCTGTTACTTTCACGCTGTGAATCATCATAGAACAAATCAGTAATGAAGGGAAGACGAACCATGTAATTTTGTTTTCTGTTTCAAGTATGTATATATGAAACAACATTATGCCAATTAGTATAAATATAAAAAAAGACACTGATAATATTTTCTTTTGAACTTTGTTGTTCATTTTATCACAATCATCAAATACTTAAATACAAATGCAGTTCCAGCATTCTAATTATTTTATAATATTCTTTTTTTTGCTAGTATATAAACTTACTTAATTAGGAATTATATGATTTATTTCTAATTTATCATTCTAAATTATTTGTATTCAGCAAAATCGATTTTTGTATTTCATTGAACTTCTACCGCTATCTTTTTATCCTGAATTGTACAACAGCGCGCCATTTCTTTTAAAAGAAAAAGGATATATAACCCCGAACTGTAAAATATAAGCATGTATAGATTGGCTGAACTGCTGGAAAGCTCAAAGAACTGTGTTTTTCTAAGTGGGGCTGGTATTTCAACTTTTTCGGGAATTCCGGATTTCAGGGGTAGTAATGGTCTGTACGCAAAATATGATGCAAATAAGATATTCGACCTTGAATATTTCAGGGAAGATCCTGCTTACTTTTACACTCATGCAAGGGACTTTATCTACGATCTTGATACTAAAGAACCTAACATAATTCATAATACCTTATCTTCTCTGGAAAAAAAAGGATACGTTAAGGCTCTTATTACCCAGAATATCGATCTGCTTCACCAGAAAGCAGGTTCCGTTAATGTTTTAGAGCTACATGGTTCACCTGCAAACCACAGATGCCTCTTGTGCAACAGGAATTATTCTTATGATGAAGTTTGTGAGCAGTTAAAATATAATGAAGTTCCCTATTGTAGTGAGTGTGCCGGTCTGATCAAGCCGGATATCATATTTTTCGGGGAAATGCTTGATCAGGATATATTTACAAAAGCGGTCGATGCCAGTTCCAAAGCCGATCTCTTTGTGGTCATTGGTTCGTCACTTGTAGTACAACCAGCAGCCAGTCTCCCAGTATGTTCATTGAAATCCGGGGGGAAACTTGTGATCGTTAATAATATGGCAACTCCACTGGATGAATATGCACATCTTAAGTACGACGAGCTTGGAGATGTTTTCAACTATCTTGCTAATCAAATCTGAATAGGAAAATAATCAGTAATTTCGTTATGATTCAGTGTCCACATTTGTGATGATTCAGTATCCACATTTGTGATGATTCAGTATCCACAGTAATATGTCTTTGGTCTGATCTTACTATCTTATCATGGTAATTATCTCTGAAAATGACAGGATTGAATTAAAAAGAGTTAAACGACCAGAGTATAAAAATGCCGCTTATTGCATAGCAGCGACATTTTCAAACACAAGTTCAAGTACACCGTTCTTATAACTCACGGTCATGCTTGTCGGATCTACATTGCAGGGAAGGTCTATGACCCTGGAATAACCTGTACCGCTGGTAATTACAGTTATTTCCACATGAGACTCATAAGCGTGATATTCCACGCAATCTTCCTCAACTCCGAGGTCTGCCAACAGGAATACTTTATTTTCTGCTTCAAAGATATCTATGAAAGGTTCCTGGTTGAATATGTAGAAATCCCCTTCGTCCTCATCTTCGTAGTCGAAAGGTTCAACCCCGGTTTGACCCTTAAAGCCAAACATTGTTGGTTTTTTTCCAGGTTGGTTGATTATTGTAAAACCATGTATTACAGGTTTACTATTATTTCCATTGAGACTGGCGGAGAACAATTTCATGATGTGCTCTACCAGTTCATCAATACTTGTGATCTTATCATGCGAGTCGTCATCACCGGAGTAATGATCTTTGTCATTCATTCCTATATCCTCTTTTTACAATCTCAGGTATTCGTAAACTGTCCTTTTAGAATCGGTCCGAAACTATATAACTCCCAATTGTTTTATTATATGCGAACAAGTCCTATAAATATTATGCGTTCTAAAAAAGACAGGAATGTGATATCTTTTTGATACTTTTCCAATCAACTATTTATTTGTGGACTGAGTTTTAGAGAACCAGACAATTAAAGAGGAAGACCAATGGTGTCAAAACAAGTTCCATTCACAAAGGAAAAAATCACAGAGCTAATTGAAAAGTGTCCTACTCCTTTCCATGTATATGATGAAAAGGGAATAATTGAGAATGCAAGAAAACTCAAGGAAGCGTTCAGCATTGTTAATGGATTCAAGGAATATTTTGCTGTAAAGGCCCTTCCAAATCCGTATATTATGAAGTTGCTCAAGGCCGAGGGCTTCGGAGCTGACTGCAGTTCTCTTCCAGAGCTCATGCTTGCGGAAAAGACAGGCATAGTTGGTGAGAATATCATGTTCAGTTCCAACAATACGCCTGCAGAGGATTTCGTCAAGGCAAAAGAGCTTGGAGCTATCATCAACCTTGATGATATTGGTCACATTGAGTATCTTGAAGAGACTGCCGGACTACCTGAGATCGTTTGTTGCCGCTACAACCCCGGTCCGCTTAAGGAAGGAAATGTCCTTATAGGCAATCCCGAGGAAGCAAAATACGGTTTTACCAGGGAGCAACTTTTTGAAGGCTACCAGATGATGAAAGAAAAAGGTGTCAAAAGGTTTGGGATGCACACAATGGTGGCTTCCAACGAGCTGGATCCTGAGTATTTCATCGAGACTGCAAAGATACTTTTTGAGTTGATAGCTGAAATCTCAAGAGACCTGGGTATCAAATTCGAGTTCGTGAACCTTGGCGGTGGGATAGGGATACCATACAGGCCTGAACAGGAGCCAGTGCCTTATGATGTTATGGCAAAAGGTGTCAGCAAGGCTTATGACGAGATCATCAGGGCAAATGGCCTTCATCCGTTGAAGGTATTCCTGGAATGCGGAAGAGTGATCACCGGACCATACGGTTATCTTGTGACCAGTGTCCGTCACATGAAACATATCTACAAGGACTACGTAGGTACTGATGCATGCATGGCAAATCTCATGCGTCCGGCTCTGTATGGTGCTTACCACCATATCACTGTGCTTGGAAAGGAAAATACAGAAGCTTCAAATCTTTACGATGTCACAGGTTCTCTCTGTGAGAACAACGACAAGTTTGCCATTGACAGAATGTTGCCAGAGCTTGGCAGAGGCGATATACTGGTGATCCATGACACAGGAGCACATGGTCATGCAATGGGCTTTAACTATAATGGAAAGCTAAGATCTGCCGAGATACTTCTCAGAACTGACGGAAGTTTTGTCCAGATAAGACGGGCTGAAACAGCGGATGACTATTTTGCTACGCTGGATTTTTCAGGACTTAATGATTTTGAATGAATACTCCGGTATTCATTTGTTCTCTATTTTTTTAATTCTCTATTTTTTTAACTTTGTGTTTTTCTCATCTTTTTGATCGTATAGTAACAGGTATGCAAATTGAGACTTTGTGGGCTCAAGGACACTTCTGTAACGACATGATTTATTTACCATCAGATGTTCAACTTATTACGAGGTCAAATGACGATCAAAAGTAAAAAACTGTTCCCAGCGAAAAGAAACGATTGTGAAATAGGAGAATGTTCTGCTTCTAATGATAAAAGAAATGTCATAATCATTGGGTCAATTGTTCTATTTGTAGCCTTATGGTCGATTCTTCTTATTTATTATCCTCCAGTGGAAATCGTTGAAAGACTGGGAATTCGTAATGTTTACATTTTTATTTTTTTAATGTCTCTGATAGGTGGTGTTTCCACATTTACCTCTACCACATTTTACACGGCCCTTATCGCGATTTCTTTTGGTGGAGTAAATTCTTTGTGGCTTTCTTTAGTTGCAAGTGCAGGTCTTACTTTTGGAGATATGTTATTCTATTATCTGGGTATGAAGTGTAAAAAATGCATTAAGGGTAAGTATGAGGTTTATGTTTCCCACCTGACAAAACGCATGAATCATTTAGATGACAGGGTAATCCTGTTGCTTATATTCTTTTACTCATTAACCCCTCTTCCAAGTGATATAATTGCAATAGCACTTGCAATAGTGGGTTTTCCATTCAAAAAAATGATAATTCCATTATTTACGGGAAATTTTACACTTATTCTTATAATCGTGGAAATTTCAAAATTTGGATATAGTCTCATCTGATGTGATTGAAAGTATTATCTTCATTTTTTGAGTCCGAAATTGTATTAGCAATCTGAAAAACAGACTTTCATCCAGTATCAAATAGCCCTATTGAAAAAGTACTATCCTTGAATTTGCTCGTTTTGAAGATTTTGAGTAAAAAAGTTCCATCTGATTCTAAAAAATACTATGCAAATGTATTCTTTGAAAAGGATAGCTTCCCTTTTATTTTCAGATCAGATTGCTGATCCATATATTCATTGTCCCACTGGTAAGGAGCAGTGGAATCAAACTTTTTGAGTGAAGCTTAAGTAGTTTTACATCACATTCTTTTTTGTTATATTTTAATCGGAATGGAGTTTAACATGGAAGTTTTAGAAGCTATTCATACACGTAGAAGTATCAGGAAGTACACAAAAGAAGGGGTATCTGACGAAATGGTGAAAAAAACGCTGTCTGCTGCCATGAGTGCACCTTCAGCTGTGAACGCACAGACATGGGTGTTTGTGGTGATCGATGACAGGAAGCTGCTTGATGAGATCCCTGAGTATAGTCCCTATGCAGCCATGGTCCGTGGAGCCCCACTTGCTATTCTTGTATGCGGGGATACGAATAAGGAGATAGCTCCTGGATTCTGGATACAGGATTGTTCAGCAGCCATACAGAACCTTTTGCTTGCTGCTCATGAACTGGGGCTTGGTGCTGTCTGGACAGGCTGCTATCCATTGGAAGATCGTGTTGAAGGCTTCAGGAAAGCGTTCGCACTGCCTGAGAAAGTAATTCCTCTGGGACTGGTGGTTCTTGGTCATCCAGCCCAGCAAGTCGCCCCTGTGGACAGATATAATGAGAGTAAGGTGTACTATAACAGATACGAGTAAATATTGTTTTTATGTAACTATTCAGCCTAGCACAATCTGCCTATTGGTGCTGATTTCATCGAAATGGAGATGTCTGCCCACTAACAATCTAAGAATCAAAAAAGCAATCAATAGTAACAATCAAAATAAATGTTCCTAATGAAATTTAAATTTTAACTTTTTGTCAAGATGGTTATAGATAGCGTTTTTATCAGGCTGAATAGTTACGTTTTTATTTTTTGAACCTGCATTTTGATGATTAGCATGGAACTAAAAACCAATGATCGCGTTGAACTGATAGACATTACTGATGTAGTGCAAGAGGCTGTAAAGAACAGTGCCGTAGAGAACGGGATATGTGTCATCAGTACAAGACACACTACAACATCGATCATTGTCAATGAGAATGAGTCTGGTCTTCGTTCTGATATCCTTAGCTTGCTTGAAAGATTTATTCCGGCTGATGCAGATTATTCCCATGACAGGATAGATAACAACGCCGATGCTCACTTGAAAGCTGTTCTGCTGGGATCTAGCCAGAGCATTCCCATTCTTTGCGGTAGGCTTTTACTTGGAACCTGGCAGAGTGTGTTCTTTGCAGAATTTGATGGACCAAGGAACAGAAGTATTGAAATAATGGTATTAAGCCAGAGATGATACTTGAAGACTAAAAGTAAGTCAGAAAGATAAATAGCTCAAAAAAATACAAAAAAGAAATGAAATGAAAAAGTAAATTAAAAAATAAAATGTAAAAAGGTTTCATTCACTTGGTTTTTCGTAGTCAACATGTGCATAGAAGCATTTTTTAGGAGTACAGATCGCATCTGTGCTCTTGAGTTTCTTGAGTATTTTGCTGACCTCTTTGCTTTCAAGACCGGTTGCTTCTGCAATTTCACCAGGTCTGAGTGGTTTTGCTGCATCTTTGAGTGCGTTAAGTACTTTCTGTTCATCATCTGCCATATTTCGTTCCCCTGTGCTTGTTTGTAATAAATGTAATAGATGTAATAATAGATCTAATAGTTTTGATAGATACTATGATACTATTGTAGTATGTCACCAGCTTATATTAATCAAATGAGCTGCTAATTCTTGCAGCCAGTTCTGCAAGATTCTCAGTTGAAGGATTCATCTCTACAATGGTATGCATGTTCCCTTCGCCATCCCCTGCACGTCTGGGTATTATATGAACGTGCACATGTGGCACTGTCTGTCCTGCAATCTCTCCATTGTTGATGCCGATGTTCATTCCTTCCAATCCAAGCGTTTTTTCCACGCTCTTTGCAACCTTGTTCACAGAAGCAAATAGGGAAGCGGCATCTTCTTCACTCATATCCGTGAACCTTTCAAAGTGCTGTTTTGGAAGAACAATGGTGTGGCCTTTAGAAGAGGGATATATATCAAGGAAAGCATAAGCAAAGTCATCTTCATAGATCTTATTCGAAGGAATCTTGCCAGCAACGATATTACAGAATAAACAATCCATATTTATCACCGTCTTTCTTTGATTTTTGGAATATTTAATGATTGTTGTTGAAATTACTGTATGCAGAAAAAGAGTTAAAAGCAACAGATTATTGTATTTATCTTTTCGGGTTGTGCCGACTTCGCCGGACCCTCCGGGATGGGTTTATAATTAAAAACAATATGTTCACCCGCCGCAGGCGGGACGTTCCTTCGCTCCCGTCTTGAAGACTATTGAAATAATACAGTTATTGAATACTACTGTGTTTAAAAATGGAATTTACAGGATTTCTACAGAGCCTAAAAGACATAGTTTAAAATCATTGTTTTTGTGTATATTCTCACCGGTGGATGGTGAAAAATTGGAGATGTAGAGGCAAAACTTTATGCATGACCACTTAATATTAACACCCTAGCTTTTAGCATAGTTCTAAAATACACAGATTGTTTAACAGGATTTAGTTTTCATGAAAAAAAATTTACTTGATATTATTTTTAGGTCAGATAGAAGAAAGAATGTGCTCTTATTGTTACAAAATGGGCCCCAGGAAATGGAGACATTTCTTAAGTCTTTGAAAACAAGCAGACAGGCTTTACTTCCACAGATGAGGATTCTGGAAAATCATCACCTTATTTTTCACTATGAAGATACTTATGAATTGACAATTATCGGAAAGTTGCTAGTTGACGAGATGGTTCCGTTATTAGAGACAATTGAAGTTTTTGATAAAGACATTGATTACTGGGGAAACCACAACTTTGACTTCATTCCGCCTCATCTGCTCAAAAAGATAAGTCAAATAAGAAATTATGAAATAATCAATCCTTCCCTGACAGACATGTATACTTTTCATGAAAAGTTTAATGATAATTCCATCCCGAAAAAATCGATCTATGTGGTTAGTGCGTTTCTATATCCAAATCACTGTCAAATAATCTCTAAAATCATTGAAAAAAAGATAGATTTCTTTTTTATTGTCTCAGAAGATTTGCTTGATAAGATACGGACTCATCACTATGCAGACTTTAAGAAGTTCATTGAAAGTGAGCATTTCAATTTTTATGTTTCCACCAAAAAAATGGAGTTCTCGTCCTTTACATTTGATGATTACCACATACTTACAAGTTTGTTGACGAAAAAAGGTCAGTTTGATAACAAATACATTTTATGTACCAGCAAAGATTCACTCCAGTGGGGAAAAGAACTATTTGAGCACTGTTTGAAGGATTCTGTGCTGATAACTGATCTATGAATGATGTTTTAGTTCATTTCATTTTTTTGTCATCTAGTGTCCCTAAATCATGCAGAATTTAAAAAACTAGCCAGAAATCCCATACTCTTTAGAGTATGGGCTGAATGGCGCTTATTATAAATACATGGAAATCAAAAAACCGACACAAATACTTACTACAATATCACCTAATCCTTGTATGTAAGTATCGAAAAAAATTATTAAATGAACCAATAAGAACTGATAATGGATTCGGGATGTTCAGGA
>JAVEPM010000083.1:0-12506 GCA_034008115.1 Methanolobus sp. | reverse complement strand
ACATTTGTAGCGCTGGCGGCCAGCAGCCATACCATTCTTTTTGTGACTGGAACTCTTACATTTTGGGCAGTTCATAAAGAATATAGGTTCTTATCATATATAACTACCATTTATTAACAATGCCAAATTTACAAATAAATAGAAATACCATATGAAAAATAGAATTAATTATTCCACTACGAATCAAAATAAGCCTGTTTCACAACCCTTCAACAAAAGCTCCAATCCTTTCCATAGCCATCTCAATCTCTTCTCTGGATGTTGCATAGGAGCATCTGAGGAAACCTGTGCCAGCTTCACCGAATACATTGCCAGGGATTGTGACGACCTTCTGCTCGCTTAAGAGGCGCTCTGCGAACTGGTCAGAAGTCAAGCCTGTGTTTTTAATGGAGGGGAAAGCATAGAATGCACCTTTGGGCTCAAAGCATTCAAGTCCTATCTTGTGCAGGCCACTGACGATGAGGTGGCGACGACGGTCGTAATCACGGACCATACGCTCCATTTCAGTTCTGCCGTTCTTGAGAGCTTCAATGGCTCCGATCTGCGCAGTGATAGGGGCACAGAGCATTGAATACTGATGTATCAGCATCATGGCACTGATGATCTCAGGAGAGGCCATTGCATATGCCACCCTGAAACCGGTCATTGCATATGCTTTGGAAAAACCATTCAACAAAATGGTCCTGTCACGCATCCCTTCAAGGGAAGAAAAACAAGTGTGTCTACCGTTGTATGTAAGGCAGTCGTAGACCTCATCGGATATAACCATGATATCATGTTTACAGACAACATCCGCTATGGCCTCAAAGTCTTTCCTGCTCATAGTAGCACCGGTTGGATTATTAGGATAATTGATAATAACTGCCTTGGTCTTGTTTGTGATAGCAGATTCAAGTTCCCCGGCAGTCAATTTGAAATTATTCTCCAGCTTTGTTGAAACAATTACAGGCACGCCACCTGCGAATATCACAGAAGGCACATAGGCCACATATGAAGGCTGAACAACAATAATTTCATCACCTGGGTTTGTGATTGCACGAATCGCAACATCAAGAGCTTCACTAACACCTGAAGTTACCAGAATTTCAGAACTGGGATTATAATCGACACCGTAATTTCTTGAAAAATGTTTTGAAAGCTCTTCTCTTAATTCAATGAGACCATAATTTGAAGTATATGAGGTTTCGCCGCATTCCAAAGAATGGATGCACGCTTCCCTTATATGCCACGGAGTAACATAATCAGGTTCACCTACACCAAGAGATACTACATCTTCGATCTCGGATGCAAGATCAAAATAACGGCGTATGCCCGATGGAGGCACTTCCCCTATGATATCGGCCACAAACTCAGAAGGATTGCATCTGTTTCTCATATATTATACATCCTATATAATAGGATCCAAAAATCAAGGAGTCACTGATAAACGTGTAGCATGCTCCTGCTCATAGAGGATAACACCATCCTCTTTGTAGGTCTTCAAGACAAAATGAGTTGTTGTATGTTGAACCTGTTCAAGAGTGGAAATCTTCTCAGCCACAAAGAAAGCCACTTCTTTCATTGACTTCCCGCACACAGTAAGTGAGATATCGTACTGTCCTGAGAGCAATCTTATAGAGCGCACTTCAGGGAATTTATACAGGCGTTCAACAAGGTCCTGGTATCCACGTTTTCTCTCAAGGGTCACTTGAAACTCAATGATCGCATAGACATATTCATCACCTGCCATATCCCAATCAACGATCGTTTTGTACTTGCGGATAACGCCACTGTTTTCAAGTTTTGTTATTCTTTTGCTGACCTCATCAACAGCAAGTCCTGTCATGATCGCAATCTTTTCGTGACTTGTTCGTGCATCCTCTTCAAGGCATTCCAGAATATGACGAGTTTTATTATCCATGATATAGCAATCCCATAATACCAGACGATTAAATTAAAAATAAAAAAGATGCTCGATCATTCGAGCAATACTGCGTTCACTACACCATCCTGACCCGGGCGACTTGTAATCTTTGCACTACCAAGAGGTGTCGTGATAACGGAACCCTTAGTAAGGATATTACGCCTGATGTAGTGCCCATTTGCATCATTTTCAGTTACATCCTCTATGCTTGTTGCCTGAGTCTTGCCCTGTGAATCGGTTACGTTTGCAACATTGCACTGGAGAAGTCTTACTTTTCTGTTTCCGCCTCTGGTTGTAACGTTCTTCCTCTTTGTGTCGTGAACGCGAGTATCAGCTGATTCACGACCAAGCTCGAATTTCCTCTTACCGCGAGCGGTCTTGATCTTAGCACCTGTGTACTTCCTTCTAGATCTGCCTTGCCATTTCATGATATATCCTCTTTATGATTATTATGTAATTGTGAGTGAATTTATGAGTAATTATGTTTAAATCTGCTATACTTTATGACGTTCCATTAATTATAAGATGCTATATGAACTTTTCGAGTGATTTCATAGTGGAACCCCAATATGAAATGGAAAGCAACATAAATATAATTTGCCACATCAATGACCAGCCAGGACTTAGACAATTCATAAATAATCCAAACTCTTATAGAGAGCTATGTTTCGCGTAACATTTCTTGGAACTGGAGGATCCCTGCCAACACCTGAACGCAATCCATCGGCCATTATGATAAACCGTGAAGGTGAACTGATGCTCTTTGATTGTGGAGAGGGAACTCAACAACAGATGATGCGTGCAAAGACAGGAATGAAAGCATTGTCCTCCATATTCATAACACACTTCCATGCAGATCACATACTTGGAATTCCCGGACTCATACAGACGATGTCATTCCACGGAAGGACCGAACCTTTGAAAATATACGGCCCTCACGGGATGCATGAATTTGCCAGAATATTCAGCGCCCTTGGATATTATAAGTTGCGTTTTGAGATCGATGCCATTGACCTGAGTCCGGGAGATAAAATCAAAAGAGATGATTACTCCATTGTGGCTATAAAATCGGAACACAGTGTACCAAGCATTGCTTATGCACTCATAGAGAACGAACGCACAGGGAAGTTCAACCGCCAGAAAGCGATCGATCTCGGCATTCCACCAGGCCCGCTCTTTTCAAAACTCCACAAAGGAGAATCCGTAGAAGTAGATGGAAAAATGATACACTCTAAAGATGTAGTCGGAGAAAGCCGCCCTGGAAGAAAGATAGTCTACACCGGTGATACACGACCCTGCAAAACCATACTGGAAGCAAGCCGGGATGCAGACCTTTTGATACATGAATCCACACTTACAAAAGACCAGCAAGATTGGGCAATAGAATCCATGCACTCCACTGCAGAAGAAGCTGCTACCCTTGCAAAAGAATCAAATGTTCTGAAACTCATACTTACGCACATTAGTTCCAGATACTCAGACGATACCACACAGTTGCATAAAGAAGCGAAAACAATATTCGAGAATGTGACAGTTGCTGAGGACCTCATGGTAATTGACGTACCGTATAGGGATAATAAAAAAAGAAAAAATGCGAAATAAAAAATAAAGATTAAAGGAAAGTCCAGTCAAGCCTTTGATTATCGGCATCGTAGAGGGAAACTTCCATTTTCATTTCTTCAAGCTCATATGGAAGTGGTTTTACACCGATGTAAAGAATGTCCCCGGGACCATAGGCAAAACCTTCTGCCTTGACCTTTCCGAAATAGACACGCCCTCCTGATTCGATCTCCTGGACAACCACACCTTTCCACATAAGTGTGTCAATCACATTAACGACAACGCACTCAAATCTGTCAGACTCGTATACCTCAGCCATATTCCACCGATATATTTGCCAGGTTTAAAAAGATATCCTTAAATGTACATCCTATCGGAATTTGAAGGCACTGGAATATTCTTCAGTTTCTTGACGGAAGCAAGCAGATCATCCTGGGTTACACTGTCCCTGTCCTCTATGATTACATTATGAACTGCAGTTTTAAGCACCTTGCCAACAAGATCCCTTCCGGAGAGTCCCCCTGTCATCTTTGCAATTAGCTTAAGATCAACATCTTTTGCAGGAATCGGGAAAGTCTGTATATTGGACTCAAGAATTGTAAGGCGTTCTTTTTCATCCGGCAGTGTGAACTCGATCTCTTCTTCGAACCTGCTTCTTACAGCAGAATCTATCGTATCGGTACGATTTGTGGCTCCAATGGTACATACTCCGGGACGTTCCACAATACCATCCATTTCCGTGAGCAGTGCATTAACTATTTCTGCAACATCCCCACGCAATTCCTGGTGCCTGCGGTCAAGAGCAATGGCATCCAGCTCATCGATGAAAAGAATACATGGCGCCATATCCTGTGCCCGCTCATATAACTGGTGTATCTGCCTGGCACCCTCACCTACAAACTCGCCAATGAGTTCTGTAGCCTTTACCGGAATAATAGGCACATGAGCTTTGTTTGCCAGTGCTTTTGCAAGCATTGTTTTGCCAGTGCCGGATGGGCCATAAAACAGGACGTTTCTGGGAGCCCACTTACCAAATTTATCAGGTGCTTCAAGAAAACGCTCTATCAGCTTACATTTTTTACGTGCATTTTGCTGCCCAATGACATCATCAAAAGTCACATCGCTTCTAAAGTCAATTATAGGAATACTACCAACAACGGGATCCCTGACTATTATACGGGTATTCTGTCCAATTACAGAACCTGGTGGTTCAACATCGGCGACCTTATAGGCAAAATCAGGATACATGCGCCGGTCAAAAAGATAATCACCTTTATGGGCTTTGTAACCCTTCCACTGCTCCCTTGCATAATGTTCAAAAACTCCAGGGTCAGATATCTCGGGGTACTCATCAAGGATACTGGCCATTGGATAGCCTGCCGGCTCCATTATGATGAAATCTGCAGCACACTCTGCAGGTTCTGTTGTTGCTTCTCTGCTAGATTTCGAGCTGGTTTTTTGGGCTGTACGTACTATGAATATCATCTCTTTTATTTTCTAATACCTAAATGAATTATGAAAACTATTAAAGGTAACCCTTAAAGGTTTCGGGGTAGGAGCTATATTTATCCAGAAAACATACAAACGAATGATAAATATATTAATTAAAACAATATATATATGATATGATGAAAAATGAGCGTAAAATAAAAAATATGAAGATACCCGGCATCGCCAATACAGTATTTCTTTTAATTGTCTGTATAATGGGATTTGTGTTGCTGGCACCTTTCATAATTACTAAAAATACAAGCTTCATAATAATCAGTTCAGCTTTGATATTACTCACATTCATCACCATAATCTATGCAAGTAAGCATATCGAAAAAAAGAACAAGGAACTTGAAACAAAGATTATTGAACTGGATGATAAAAGGGAAGAGCTTGAATACCTTGTAAAACGCAACACAAAGATAGAGACAATGATATCTTCACTCATATCAATGTTTATTGCACCAAAGGATGTCGAAGGGACCATAAACGAAACATTGAAAATGGCAGCTACACTTTGCAACTCGGAAAAATGTTCCCTGATACTATTCAAAAATAATAGTAACCCATACATACTCCAGCAATGGAAAAAGTATCAGGATCAGAAAAGCATTTTTGAAAGCGTGACTTTTTCGAATTTCCCATGGCTCGAGGAAAAACTGAAGAAAAAACAAAAAATCATTATATCCGAAGACGTTAAACTTTTGGATATTGCAAATCGTGAAAGAAATATCATAATATCAAATGGGGTACAATCCCTAATTGCAATACCTGTAGAATCAAATGATGAAGTTATCGGCTTTATCAGTTTAGAAAATGACACAGCAATTGATAACTGTTTCCAGGAATATTCCCAAGTACTCAAAGTGTTATCAGAACTTGTAAGCATGGCATTAAGCCATAGGTCTTTCCTTAAAGACATATCCCTTTTCAAGAACCTTATAAACAAATCTAATGACTTTATCTTCATTATTGATATGGAAAAGATCAGCATTATAGATGTAAACGAAACAGCATGCCAGAATCTTGGATATACCAGAGAAGAAGTCATTGGCATGGAAGAACATAGTATCTATGAATTGTTCAATGATAATTTCTGGGAAAATGATCTTCGAAACATGTTTGGTAACAGCTACCTTGCACCAAGTAAAATACTAACAAGAAAAGATGGAAGCACTTTATGTGTTGAAATTAATGTTACTTTTTCCACATTGAACCAGTATGATTATGCCCTTGTATTAGTACGTGACACCACAATTCGCAGAGATATGGAAACTGTACTCGCAAAGACAAAAGAAGTAATGCAGCTTGCACTTGAAGGTGCAAACCTTGGAACATGGGACTGGAACCTCAAAACCAATGAGGTGCTGTATGATGAAAGATGGGCTGAAATGATCGGGTACGAATTAAAAGACATTACAGGAAATGTCGAAAGCTGGAAAGAGATAACTCACCAGGATGACCTCAAAGCAATAAAGGATAATATTAATCTACACTTGGAAGAGAAAACATCTTTCTTCGAATCAGAATTCCGAGTGAAGAATAGCAAAGGTAAATGGCAGTGGATACTTGCAAGAGGCAAGTTGACAGAATGGGACAAAAATGATGAACCATTCAGATTCACAGGAACTACAATGGATCTTGATGAGAGAAAAAAAGTTGAAGAAGAACTTCTCAGTTCAAATGAACTAAAAGATCTGTTTACAGATATAATGCGCCATGACCTCCTCAATCCAGCAGGAAACATCAAAGGATATCTGGAATTGCTTTCGGAAATGGAGGATGAACCCACAAAATCAAAATTCATCGTGACTATGCAAAAAAGCACTGATAAACTTATAGACATGATCGAAACAGCTGCTCAATTTGCCAAATTAGACGCATTGGATGAACTTGATCTTGTGAGGATGGACATTAAAACAATCCTTGAAAGCGTGATAGAGCAATTCGATCAACAGCTCTTGGAAAAGAATATGACCCTGAAACTAAATGTAAAAGACAGTTGCTCTGCAATGCTTAATCCAATTGTTGAAGAAATTTTTACAAATTTCATATCAAATGCCATAAAGTACAGCCCCGAGAATACAAGAGTAATCGTTGATGTGATTGACTCCAATTATGAATGGAAAGTAACTGTAACTGATTTTGGAGAAGGTATAACAGATAAAGCAAAACCACTTGTATTTGACCGTTTTAAAAGAGTGAATAAGACAGGGGTCAAAGGCAGTGGACTGGGCCTTGCTATTGTCAAAAAAATAGCCCGACTTCTGGATGGGACAGTTGGTGTTGAAGATAATCCAGAGGGAAAAGGCAGTGTATTCTGGGTGAAGTTAAAAAAATGCAAAAATGATTATTGATTTTCAATATTAATTCCGATGAAAAAAATAAAAAGGAGCTACTAAACACCTTGGTGAAGCTGGACTTGAAACTGCTCTTTTGAGAAAAAACTCTTGATCGAGGGAATAATGATGTTCCCTGCATAATAATCCAGAAAGATGCAAAAAACAACCATTATGAGTTTCCATAGCACGCCATCACATCTATCCACTTGTAGTGCGCACAAAGGTTCTTACTGACGGAAACGGACATGATCCCGATATTTGCAGCACATAAAATAAAACAATGTAAAAATGCTGTTCAGACCCATTCCAAAGGAAAAGATTTATGTAAGAAACGGACTTCTATAGGGTGCTTTCAAGGAAAGCACCTACTTCGAGCCGGGGTAGGGTAGCGGTTATCCTGTAGCCCTGTGGAGGCTACGATTCGAGTTCGATTCTCGATCCCGGCCCCATATAAACTTTATTCGTAACTATTCAGTCTAGTTCTCTAGCATCAATTCTCTAATTCAGGAACAAATGATTTCCCATCGAATATTGCACTAGGATGGTCATTCTGGCCACCTACTGATTTATTGGTATTTTTCCTCTGACTTTGTATCTGTTTTTTCTTTCGTGCATAAGAATCAGTAGAGGGTGGTTTGCTACTATTACGACTATTCTTATCAAGCATTTCTTCCAGATGCTTGACACGTTCTTCAAGTTGTGCAATACGTAGAGCTTGTTGTTCAATAATGAGATTTTGTTGTTCAATTATCCCAAGTAATCGGGTTACAAGTTCCACTACTGCTTCTGGACCAGCTTCATAAACTGCAAGTATTTCTTCTCGTTTTATGTGAATCCCTCAGATCATCAGAATCTTTTGCCTGAATGTTAGAATGAAGTCATAATATATTGATTTTTGTTTTTTTGAGACTTATGGCTGAATAGTTACAAAAAAACAATCAATAGAAACAAGTTAAATAAATATATCGTAACAAATCAATGTATCAACTTTTTGTTACGATGCTTATTGGTAGTGGTTCTATCTAGCCAAATAGTTGCTAAATATTCAAGTGGAAATCTCTTTAGGATTCTCCAATGGTGAGTGTTATTTAGATTGCTTTGGCAGTTCACATAATGCTTGGGTAATTCCAAATACCTTTTTTATAGGTATCACGAATCCAAGTCCATTTCCTGGTTCATCGAGATTAACATTCTTCTCAATGGCTTCTACGATACCATCAGCAGCTGCAGATTCTGTTAATGTAAGCACAATCTCTTTTTCCGGCTCTATCAGCATCCCCAGAAATGTTTTATTTTCATGGATACCGGTGCCGCGCCCAAATAGGATAGTCCCGCCTTTGGAACCAGCTTTTCGGGATGCTTGTATCACTTTGTCACCCCAGCCTTTTTTTACGATGGTCACAACAAGGACCAGCTCATTTTCATCATACATCGTCCTTACCTCTTATATATCGAATATATGTGCCTAAAATCATTACAAAGATTATGGGTGCCAGGGCTATCATAGCTATCATGCCAAAACCATCGATAATAGGATTCCTGTTTCCAAGAGATGTAGCCGCACCAACAGCCATTGACATTAGAAAAGTAACTGCCATCGGTCCTGTAGCTACTCCTCCGGCATCCACGGCAATTCCTATGAAGTCTTTATCGCTTAGCCACAAAAGTATTATAGCAAACAGATAGCCGGGCACTATTATGTATATGAAAGGAATTCCATATATTAGCTTAGCTATTGCAATAGTAACAAATACAGCAACACTTAAAGACAAAGTGTAAAGCATCATGTTTGATTTAATGTAACCACTGGATGATTTTTCTATTTGATAGCACAATACTCTGATAGCGGGCTCTGCAAAAGTTGCCAGGAAGCCTAGAAGGAAACCAACCGGCATCATAAGCCATTTCTGTTCAATTTTTCCAAAATAATTGCCAATCTCCATTCCTACGGGGAAGAAGCCATTGTAAACTCCATAGAGGAACAATATCATTCCCACAGCAGTCATTGAAATGCCTATGAAGAGTTTTGTAAGCTGTGAACGTGGGAGCTTAAGATACAATAGCTGAAAAACGATGAAAAATACTACCAGAGGTACCAAAGCCCCCAAAACCTCTAAAACAATTGTAAACAGGTCATGTGAAGATTCAACAGCACTCATAGTTATAGAATCCCCAGCAGCATTACACTTAATATGGGACCTATGGACGCCATACCTATTAGCCCGAAACCTTCAGATAATTCAGATTTTCCACCCAGGACTGAAATTGTACCTATGCCTAGTGCCATGATGAGCGGGACTGTCATTAGTCCAGTGGTGACTCCTCCTGCATCATAGGCTATGGCAAGATATTCCGGCTTTGTGAAAAATGACAATGCTATCAATATAAGATAGCTTACAGTCAGCAGATATTTCATTGGAGTACCATAGACTATCCTTATCATGGAGACTGATACAAAGAATCCTACTCCAGCGGCTATAGAGATTACCAATGTGTTACGAGGAATGCTATTATCTGATACTGAATCTATCATTGTGCTAAGTATTCTTACGTCAGGCTCTGCAATGGTTGCCATGAAAGACAGGATAAAAGTAATCAATACCATGAATAGTAATGAATTGTGTTTAGGGAGTTCTGAACCTATGGCTTCACCTATAGGTAACATTCCAAACTTAACTCCCATAAGAAAAAGGACCATCCCGCTTATTACCAGTAAAGCTCCTGTAAAGAATGACAGGGTCATATCCATATCTATGCCAATCACCAGCATGATAAGAAATACAACCGTTGTTAATGGCACAACTGCCTGAACTACTTCCTTAAAAGTTTCTTTAAAGTTTTGTATCATGATAATTTATTTTTCAAATCAGTTTAGATCTCTCAATCTGGCTTTCCATTTTAATTTTGCTTTATAGTTATTAACCATTTGTTTGAAACTGTTGGTATTGAAATAAAGGCCAATTGAACATGGTTTTTTAGATTTTATATATTACTATTAATGAGTGTTTTACTATAAATGATTATGCTTCGTTTTTCGAAAATCAGCATGAGGCTATCTAATTTCATCCCGAAACCTCTTTTCTAATTAAACAGCATCTTCCAATTCAATCAGTATGGAAGATAAAGAACTCCTTCAAATTGCTCTTGGTTTATCATCGCCTTGGTTTGTGAAAGATATTGATCTTAATACTTCCAAAAAACGAATGGATATTTACCTTGATTTTACCAAGGGAACGAAGTTCCCTTGTCCCATTTGTAACAAATCGAGTGAATTGCATGATACTAAAAAAAGGTATGGAGACATCTCGATTTCTTCCATTATGAAACATATCTTCATACAAGAGTGCCACGAACAAAATGCAATGAACATGGTGTAAAGCTTGTAAATGTTCCTTGGACAAGACAAAATACTGGATTTACTCTGTTCTTTGAAGCCTTAATTATTGCCATGTCCAAAGAAATGACAGTGTCTGCTATTGCTGATATGGTAAATGTTCATGAAGATTCATTATGGAGAATCCTTAGTCATTATGTTAAAGAAGCAATGGTGAAAACTGATCTATCGAATCTTGATATAATTGGAGTGGATGAAATTTCTGTCAAGAAAGGTCACAGTTATGTTACTCTGTTCTATGATCTGAATAAGGATAGGGTAATCCATATTGAAAATGGAAAGGGAAAGAATGGGGTTAGGAAATTTAGAGATTTCCTCTCTACAAAAACGAATCCTGATAATATAAGATACATATCAATGGATATGTCTCCTGCTTTCAAAAGTGGAGCAAAAGAATATTTCCCGAATGCGAAGGTTGTTTTTGATAAATTCCATATTGTTAAAATGATGAATGATGCTATCGATAAAGTTAGAAGAAGTGAATATCAATCGAATAAAGAACTTGGTAAAAAAGATTCATGTGGTTGAAGAATCCAGAAAATCTAACTGATAGAGAAATCATTAAAATGAAATCCCTCAAAGATTTAGATACCAAGACTGCTAAAGCTTACAAGTTCAAACTTGCATTAAAACGATTGTGGGAAATCAAAAACATAGGAGCTGCAAGGAAATATCTGGAAAAATGGCACTACTGGGGAACTCATAGCAATATTAAAGAGATTATTACATTGGCAAAGATGATAAAAAGAAATTCGTATGGAATTTTGGAATCAATTAAAGGAGATATCAGTAATGGGGTTGTCGAAGGATTGAACAACAAGATTAAGACAGCTTTCAAGAGATCATATGGATTGAAGACTGAAATGTATAGGAATACAATGATATTCTTGATGGCGGGGAAATTGAAATTACCCACACGATCTTAAAGAGAACCATAATTTCAAATCTCACCATGCAAAGAAAACGACTGCAAAAGCTGAAGAACTGGGAATAGAACTGCTGTTTTTACCTCCTTATTCACCTGACCTAAATCCCATAGAATTTATATGGAAAAGTATCAAAAGGGTTATTTCAGATACGTTCATCAAGTCGAAAGAACATTTGAGAAACATAATCAGAGACGAATTTACAAAATTAGCAAGATCATTATCATTTGCAAAGAGATGGATAGAAAAATTCAAATCTTGTCTTGGAAGTGTAATTGATTGAGGGCGTAACTATAATCAGAATGCTCATTTCAGGGAAAGGTTGAAGATTTGAGGAACAAATCTTTTAATTGATATAACGGCATTGTTAATTAAACATATCTATCTCTTTATTCCTGTACTTCATTAAGAGAAGAACAGAATATTTTAACATTTCAAGACTTTTGGTATAGCACTTTGTCTTTCTTCTTAACCTTGCCAGAAAGTGCCTGAATATACTATTATATCCTTCAACAGTATATGTTTCAGCTTTTGATTGAGTATGAATGTTTTTTGGAATAAATTCTGCATATGCCTTCCAGTGGTCGGTCATCACTTCTCCAATCTCCTTGTTCTTTATCTTTTTCCAGAGCTTTTGTCCTGTTTTCGTCCCCCTGTTAGCAAAAGAGTAGTCGATGAACTTTTTTCTCCTCTAATTCCTGGCCGAATTTCTTTATCCAGTTATACACAGAAACATGACTAACTCCTAAATAACGGCCAATTGAACGAAATCCTAATCCTTCAACTCACTTTCCGCACGTATCCCTTCAAACATAATATCTTTTGCATTCGTTTCCCATTAGATTTAAAATATCCCATAATTCATCAGTCATATTTGCCACTTTCCTCTC
>JAVEPM010000082.1:0-12957 GCA_034008115.1 Methanolobus sp. | reverse complement strand
ACTTTTTGTTTCAGATGGATTAAGATTCTATTCTGAAGCACTTTTACAAAAATACGGTAAATGGATTGAGTTTCCAAGAACGGGAAAAAGAGGAAGACCTAAAATACCAAAGCTTGTTCCTGATAAAAATCTTAAATATGCTCAGATAGTCAAAGAAAGAGAAGGTGGGAAGCTACAAAACATTGAAAAAAAAGATATCTTTGGAAACAACATAGAGCAAAAAGAGATATCAACAAGCTTGATCGAAAGACAGAATCTAACATTGAGACAGGACAACAATAGAATTTCAAGAAAAACTATAGGGTTCTCAAAGAAACTCGAATGCCTATATAACCAGCTCAGATTATACTGCACTCATTTCAACTTCTGTAGAGAGCATGCTGGATTAGTCAAAAATGATAAAGATGGTGTAAAACGCAAAAGAACACCTGCTCAGGAATCAGGATTTGTTGAAAAGAAGTGGACTTTAAGAGAACTATTGACATTCAAGTGTTCAAGAACATCAACCAATTAATACATGACTACCTTAAATCAATTAAAGCCAAAAAATTGTTGTTAAAGCACCATAAACAATCTATAAGAAACAATAATATGAAAAACACAACTGTGACTATTATGCACAGTAAATTATTTCTAAATACTTTTCCAGAAAAAGAAAGCGAAGGTAAATCCGTATCCTTTATAAAGGTTGTTACTTATTAAAGCAAAGAACTAAATCAAACCGCTGATGTTGAAGCTTTAAAGGTACTATTTGAGACATTTAGTAACGGTATGCCCTGTTTCATGAAAAGTACGTAAGCTTAATATTCAGATTTTACAAATAGATTTCGGGAAGATAGTGAGGATTTAGTCCAGCGTTAAAAGGTGCGAGCAATGGAAGAAGAATATAATGCACAGAAAATAGAGAACAAATGGCAAAGCCGTTGGAATGAGAGCAGGATATTCGAGCCTGAACCTGATGAAAGGGAAAAATACTTTATAACTATCCCTTATCCATACCTAAACGGCAATTTACACGCCGGACACACAAGAACATTCACTATCGGAGATGTCATCGCCAGGCACAGAAGAATGCTTGGATATAATGTACTCTACCCAATGGGATTCCATGTTACAGGAACACCTATTGTGGGACTTGCAGAACTTATTGCAAACAAGGATCCACAGACAATGGATGTCTATTCCCGTTTGCACAGGATACCTGACGACATACTTGAAACACTTACAATTCCTGTAAAAATAGTAGAATACTTCAGCGTTGAAGCAGAAAAAGCCATGCGATCAATTGGTTATTCAATTGACTGGAGACGCAAGTTCACAACTACCGATGAAGCGTACAAGAAATTCATCGAATGGCAATTCAATCTTCTTCATGAAAAAGGAATGATCGTAAAAGGCGCACACCCTGTAAAATGGTGCCCTAATGATGATAATCCAGTGGAGGATCATGACATACTTCACGGAGAGGAAGCTACCATCGTAGACTTCACCCTGATGAAATTCAAATATGATGGAATGGTCCTCCCATGTGCAACTCTTAGGCCTGAGACTATTTTTGGCGTTACAAACCTCTGGGTGAACCCCGATATAGAACATGCAAAACTTAAGGTCACAAAAGATGGCCGTGAAGAGATATGGATCGTAAGCCAGGAAGCTTACAGAAAGCTTACCTTTACCGACAGGACCATTGAGTTCATAGAGAAGGTGCCTGGTAAAGACCTCATAGGTATCAAAGTGACAAACCCACTCTCTGGAAATGAAGTCATAACACTGCCAGCATCCTTTGTTAAAGCAGAGAATGGCAGCGGTATCGTCATGAGTGTGCCTGCACATGCACCTTATGATTACCTGGCGCTCAAAGATCTTTATGACAAGGATCTGTCCGAATACGGAATTACAGATAATCTCAGGGACATTAAACTCATTTCACTTATACAGGCCAAGGATTTTGGAGAATATCCAGCGGTGGAAGCTGTTGAACAATTTGCTGTGAAGGACCAGAAAGACCCAAAAGCTGAAGAAGCCACAAAGCTGGTGTACCGTCGTGAGTTCCATGGAGGTGTTCTGAAAGAAAATACCGGAAAGTATGCAGGTGTTGCAGTTTCCAAAATAAAGGACATACTCACAAATGATCTTATTGAACAGGGCATAGGAGAGCTGTTCTATGAATTCAGCGAGCCTGTTGTATGCCGCTGTGGAACCCCATGTGTTGTCAATATGGTTAAAGGACAGTGGTTCCTCAATTATTCTAACCCGCAGTGGAAAGACAAGGTCTACAAATGTATCAAGGGAATGGCCATCATTCCAGAGGAAATAAGAGTTGAGTTCAACAACAAGGTAGACTGGCTTAAAGACAAAGCATGCGCCAGAAAAAAAGGACTTGGTACCAGACTTCCATTTGATACGAACTGGCTTATTGAATCTCTTGGAGATTCAACCATTTACATGGCATACTACATCACGAACAAATTCTTTGCACAGGGAATCGATGTAGATCAGCTGACTCCTGTACTCTTTGACTATGTGTTGCTTGGCAAAGGATCCGTACAGCAAGCAGCAATTGACACCGGACTACCGGAATTACTCATTGCAAACATCAAGTCTGATTTTGACTATTGGTACCCTGTGGACCTGAGATCTTCAGGAAAAGACCTTGTGCCAAATCACCTCTTGTTCTTCCTGTTCCACCATGTCGCGATATTTGACGAGGACAAATGGCCACGCGCTCTTGCAGTGAATGGATTTGTGTCTCTTGAAGGGGAGAAGATGAGTAAATCCAAGGGACCGATACTTACACTTAAAGAAGCCGTTGACAACTATGGTGCTGATGTTTCACGCATGTACATTCTTTCAAGCGCAGAACAAACCCAGGATGCTGACTGGAGAGATGATGGAGTAAAAAGCTCAAGAAAGCAGGTGGAAAGGTTCTACAAACTTGCAAATGAGATAATAGATACAGGTGCAAGATCCGGAATTGATGGAGAACTCAAGCTCATTGACCGCTGGATGCTCAGCAGGCTCCAGCACTGCGTCAGGCAAACTAACAATGATATGACATCCATAAGGACAAGGGGTGCGCTCCAAAATGCATTTTTCCTGCTATACAACGATGTGAAATGGTACCAGAGGCGGGGAGGAACAGCACTTCTTTACGATGTCCTCGATGTATGGGTACGCCTGATGGCTCCTTTCACACCCCATATATGTGAAGAGATCTGGGCTAATATGGGACATGCTGATGGTGACTTTGTATCCCAGGCAGCATATCCTATATTCTGTCCGAGCCTCATAGACAATGATGCCGAGCTTGCAGAAGAACTAATGTGTAGCACACTTTCTGACATTGAAGAGATCATCAAGGTCACAAAGATAGAACCTAAGATGATAACCCTTTACACTGCACCTGATTGGAAAGTTAAAACTTTCAAGATGGCGCTTGAAATGAGAAACAATGACGAACTCAATCCAGGAAAACTCATAAAGACATTGATGTCTGAACCCGAGAACCGAAGATATGGAAAGGAGATCCCAAAATATGTCCAGAAGCTCGTACCGGATATTTCCGGTATGAATATTGAAAGGTTTGAGCTGTTGCTTGGAATGAGCCTTGACGAGATAAGAGTCCTGCAAGAGAATATCAACTGTATTGCAAATGAGATAGGGTGTACAATACAGGTTTATGCGGCTGACGAACCGGAATATGACCCGGAAAATAAATCACGGTTTGCAGCTCCTCTTAGACCTGCGATCTATCTTGAATAAATATAGATGATCTTGAGGATGTATGGAAAAGGAGCTAAATTTAATGCACTCCTGAAAAAACAAAGATTGAGAAAAGCTAATTAGCACCTCAGTAGAGATCTGGGCGCCGGTCCTCCAGTACGGGGATCGTAGCTCTTATTTTCTGAGTTATTCCAAATTCGATCTGATCTAATATCACAGACTCCATGTCACATACTTCTGTTTTAACTTCACCCTGAGCATCAATTATTATAGAACCACCAAAGAACGAAGAACCGGGGTCATTACCTACTCTGTTACATGCAATGTGAGGTATCTGGTTCTCAATTGAGCGGGCTATTGCAAGTGATTTCCATATATGCCCCCGCGGTGAAGGAAACTCAGCAATGGTAACAAGGATGTCAGAACCTTCAAGAGCAAGTTTCCTGGCGATTTCAGGAAAGCGTATTTCATAACATATCTGAAGACCAATCGTGATCTCCCGCTTAAGCAGTCTGATGGGATGAATCTCATTTCCTGATGAAAAATACTGTTTTTCCCTTTGGAAAGGATGTGTTTTACGATACCTTCCTGCAATCTCCCCATCTTCAATACACAAAGCTAGATTATAATAGTTAAAACCATTTTCAGCGTCTTTTTTTTCTATTAAGGAAAAAATAAGGACGCATTGATGCTCTCTTGAGAAATCACACATTTTACGCACTGTTTCGCCATTTTCTGTCTCTGCAGAATTCTCCATATCCTCATAACAGAAGCCGGTTGAAAAAACCTCAGGAAATACCAGAATATCAGCGCCTTTTGCCAGAGCACCCCGTGCCATTGAAAGAGCTTTAGAAATATTTGCTTCTTTTTCACAATGGAGTATATCCATCTGGATACAAGCTGCTTTTATAGTATTCATAATAAACAAAACCTTTTCAACCTGTTTTATGAACCAATTTTATATTTGCTATTAAACAACAAAGAAAATAGCTTATCCAAAATCCGTAATGGTAGTGGATTTTGTTTTTGGAATAAGGCCACCCAGATCAACAGAACTCCTTAATATTTTAAAAAGTATGCAATTGGAATTCTTTACGATTTCAGCATTCACTGTTTTAATTTCATAAGCCGGCTCCCCCACTGGTATTTTAATTTTTGTGATACCTGCAGTATATTCCTTTGGGTTTTTGTCCGTCTGATCAATGACACAGTTTGCTGAAGCAAGATAATCACTCAGGCTCTTTGCACCCAGACCCATTCTGATAAACTCCTCCTTAAATACAGGCCTGTCAAGTGTTCTTGATAAAACATAGGCTGCAACAGGAATCATCAAAGTTGGTTCAACATGTTTTATATGCTCGGCAATGAGGGAATATATATCCTCTTTGTCACTTTGCTCGGTTTCCACAATGCTATAAACCTTGGAAGGAGGGATCTCAACTTCATTTAATATATTAAGATCCTTCAGAGCCCGCAGGTAGCCAGTCATTACAAGACGGTGCTCATCCAGTCCCTTGTTTTTCAGTTCACGTGTAACACCGCTGATAGAAAGCTGTCTGCCCTTAAGAATTTCGTTGATGATAAGATAAATAGTATCAGACATAGTTACTGCACCATGAATGGTAACAAACCAGATATATTTAGCGGTACTTCCCAAATATAATTGGAAATACCGTATATACAGGTAGATTTAAAAGCAATAATGACGTTATTAATGTCCTCCATAATCTGATGGAAACTATAACACTATTGACTTATCATGATATTAATCCGTTAAATAAAAATGTGTCCCCCGTAGCATGGAATAAACATATGAGCGTATTTCAGGATCTACTTTAGATAAAACTGTTTCAAGAAGCAGGAAAATCAAAGTATTTGTGGATGCTATCATAGCAGTTCCAATTGCACTCTGGGCGTTGTGTGATAACACTAAGAAAGAGTCACTTAAAATACCTTCTTTCAACAAGAAGGAAAGACTAAAATCTATTTCGAAACTTTATGAAATCACAACACATTTATTAGGTTAGACTTCAATGTAATAGGTGCTAAAATAGACAAGGTAGTCAGTGACTGCTCATATGAACAAGGGAAAAAGTTCAAATGTGGCTATTTATACCAGGTCCGTTGACATAGACGAGGCAATCAAATGAGCAAACGAACAAGAATTATTAACGACCCCTCAGAACTCGTACCTCTGCTTCAGGTTTTTGGATCCCAGAGACACAAAAAAGTATTTGATTCACTTCTGAGCCTATGGATGACAAAAGAAGAGCTTGAAGAGCTTTTAGATACTGATGTTACTAAAAGCATCAATATTCTTAGGAAAAGCGGTTTGATAGAAAGCCAATGGCATATGCCAGAACCTGGCAAGACGCCTGAAAAGGAATACCGTGCTTCCTATTCTAAAGTCCAGACAAATTTCCAATGCTCTTTTGAAGACATGAGTGACATTATTACGCTCACGTTTCTGCCTTATGAAGAAGTGAAGGATGCTATTGAAGAACTTGAGAAGTTAGTTGAACAGGGAAACGATTCTATGAGCAGCCTTACAAGAGCATTGAACAAGAGTCCTTTATACATTCGTGCAGTTGCCCGCAGATCTGATAAACTCACAGTTATGGGACAGAGACTCAAGATACTTCAGGGTGGAGAAGCAGAATGATAGAACTTCTTCATAGCAAGAGTGGCATCACCAAATTCCAGATACTAATAGAAATAGCTGCACATCAGCCTAATGTACGACAAAAGGAAATTGCTGAAAAAATAGGTGTTACACCCCAGGCAGTATCTGAATACATCAAAGAACTTGTGGCAGAAGGTTTCGTCTATTCTGAAGGAAGAGTTCGCTACAGAATTACAAAAGTAGGTGTTGAATGGGTACTTGAAAATGCCGCAGACATGAAGAGATATGCACGCTACGTAATGAGCGATATAATAAGTCATGTATCTACCTGGACTGCAATTGCCGAGGAAGACCTTGAAAAAGGAAAAAAGGTCTACCTCAAAATGAATAATGGTTTACTTTATGTCAGTACAACTGATGTGACAAACGCAACCGGAACAACAATTTCAAGTGCAAAGGAGGGGGAGGATGTTGGTGTTACTGACCTCATGGGCCTTATTGATCTTGAGAGTGCAAGCATTACAATATGTAAGATACCAAGAGTTGAGCGGGGCGGATCACATAACGTTGATGTAGAGCGCTTAAGATCCCTTGCTAAATCCAAATCATATATTGCAACAGTGGGTGTTGAGTCACTTATAGCCCTAAGAAGAATAGACCTTGAACCACACGTAATGTTCGGGGCAAAGGAATCAGTAATTGAAGCCGCATATCACGGTATTTCATCACTTGTACTTGCCATTGATGAAGAAGTGCCAAGCATCCTGAGCAGACTTGAAGCTGAAGATCTTGAATACGAGCTTGTTGACCTTAGCATACAATGACCAGACGAGAATAATCATATGAGAATAATACTGATATCGGACACACATTTAGAAACTGACAGTATTCCTGCTTATCTTTCTGATGTTTTTGACCAGTACGATATGATAGTCCATGCCGGTGATTTTGATTCATTAGCTTTTTTCAAAGCACTCAATGCTACAGGGAAACTAAAAGCAGTACACGGAAATTCTGATGAACCAGCCGTAAAAGAACTTCTCCCGGAAAAACTGGTCTTTGAAGTAGAAGGAGTCAAGATAGGAGTTATTCATGAAGCTGCGCTTTCTATTGTTGATTATACTGCAACAAGATACATGGCTCTTGAAATGGGTGTAGATGTCCTTGTGTTTGGACACCTTCACAGACCAATTATTGAAAAAAGCGATGTACTCATTATTTGCCCGGGGTCGCCCACAAAACCAAGGATGTCTGATCCATGTGCAATTGAACTGCAAATTAAAAATGGTTCAATAGACACAAAGATCATACCAATAACAGGTCAATCCTGTGGATATATTGATTTTTCCCGCAAACTTGACGAAGACAGCAAGTAAGCTGACTAATTACGAACGTTGACGGTTTCTGTTTTAAACATTACACCCGTGCCTTTCAATGTCATCTGAATCTTATCACTGAATAAAAGAACCTCATCCAGATCCACATTGTCGCCCCAGTCATAAACATAGTCATAATTCCCCTGAACTTGTTTGAACCCAAGGGACATAAGACTCCTGTTTACTTCTGAAGGTCTTGAGCCGTTGCTGTTAAACCAGAGTAACAGATAAGTTTTCATAGAATACTCACAGATTTTACAATGCTTGGGTTAGATATGACACTTTTGGTCCGACAAAAAAGAAAAGGGCAAAATATGGCCCAAAAATAGTATCAATAGCTTTCTTTTAAGGAGCGCAGCGCCTGGGCAACCATTGAAGAATAATGCCTGTTGTCAGAATTATAGTATTCTTTTGCCCGCTGTGCATCGGCAGATGTACCATCAATAGTGCTAAGTCGATCAAGAGTGCATTTTGCAGTTTCTAATACCCATAGATCACGGGTCTGACCATCCACGATATAGAGTGATTCCGGACGCACAGAAGTAAGTACGTCACCCTCACCTGTAGTATAAGTACTTGGCTTACCAACAACCGCAACAAAGGCAGGAGTCTCACATTCAGCAAGTACCTGAGCAGCTTCGGGCTGGTATTGTCCTGCATATATCAGAAAAGAGCCAGTTGGATCTGTAACACGACCACGCCAATATTCTGAGTCCGTACCAATATCTTCTTTCTCAATTAATGTACCGATAATGAATACACGATTGACCTTCGCACCGGTTGGTGTCAAAAGATACTGTGGAGCATATTGGTCATCCCCATCCTTGAAACTTAGATTAGACTCCCTGAACTCCTGAGCAAATATCCTCATGGCAACTTCCCTTGTATAACCAACCATTTAGATCACCTCTGCTGCAGCTATTAACTCATCTAATTCAGACTGCTCCAGTGAGAACACATGACTTATGGACTCTACAAGAAGATACCTATCGATTTTAAATCCGTTTACAATGTAGTATTTGCCCACGAGTAATTTTTTCATTTGCTCAAGCACAACTCCCTGGTCAAGGGCATCTGCTGCAAGGGCAATTGCGTTTTCAAGCGTCATATCAGTAATCTCTTCAACAAGGTCCCTTTTTAGTATAGTATCCTGTATAGAAACTCCATCATCCATAACTGCCTTGATGCGAAGATCATAGACGCCATCCACCTTACCGTGCTCCATACAGGCTCCCTTTGTCAATGCACGATTGCACTCAGGACACCTTTTTATGAGGCCTGAACCAGACTGTATGTCCACCATGGCACCTTTGAACTCAACAGTAGTAGTCCCCACTTCGATATCTTCCTCAAGGGACTCGATGGAACTGCTCTTATTAACATTCAATTGGAATTTACCATTCCACTCATTGACAACTATGTTCCTGAATATGTAGCTTTTACCTTCTTCAAGCGTAGCTGCGGCAGCACTTTGCCAAATTGTGAATTTGATGGTACCGGTTTCATCCCCGATAAGACCCACCTGTGATATTGATTCATGGTTATTATCCCAGAGCTGGACAATCTTTCCCCTGACATTGAGCCACTTTCCATCTTCTGAAATATCAGAAATATTAAGCGTGGGTGATTCTGTCTGGCCTGTGTAAAACTCGCCCCTGTTAATATTGTATGATTTTAAAAAGTAATTAACAACACTTCTACGTGCTTCATCCTTTGGAACCTTGAACTTTGTTATCATTTTGTCAAGGCGTTCTTCAATATCCCCAATAGGGATCTCAACTCCAAGTTCATTGAACCTGGCACTAATTTCTTCTGCTAATTGTTTCATATTTAAATCCTCAAGCCTCTTGTTTGTTTCTTCTTGAGAGGCAATTTATCTGTATGCTTTAACCCTATATAATTGAGTGGTGAGTAAGGTGAAAGTAATATTTATATGAATATGGAATATCTGAGAAAATCATCAAACTCATTTATGAAGGATATCCACAACTTCCTGTGCAGCACCACCTTCACCAATTACAGTAACAATATCATCATACTCCAGGACAATATTACCATTTGCAATATGCGACTTGTCGCCCCGCCTGATCATCAGTAAGAGACTGTCATCTGGAAGTGATAATTCCTTTATGGCTTTGCCTACTACCTTGAGATTTGTAACCTTTGTCTCAAGAATATCTCCTTGCTCTCCAACTTCACACATGGAGAACACAGAGGGCTTTCCAACCATGTTATCCAGAACTATAGCTGCAGTCATCTGAGGACTCATTGAACGTATAGATAGATCCCAGAATGCATGCAAATTCTCAACATTGTTGACCCTTGCAACTACCTGTTCTTCTTTCATGTTGAACTTACTCTTTGCTATCTGAGATACCAGAAGATTTGTATTGTCCTGATCTGTGGTAGCAACTATGTACTTGGCTTTTTCAATTCCTGCAGCCTTAAGAACATTAATATCCTCGGCATCGCCATGAATCACACGTATACCCTGTTTCAACAGACGTTGGCACCTATCTTCGGAACTATCTATTACAACTACATTCTCGCCTCGCTTTTCAAATCTTTCGGCCAGGATTTCCCCAACCTCTCCGCCTCCGATAATAAGGATTTCCATTGGTATAACTCCTAAAATATTGGCTACTCTTCTTGCTAAAGTGCCGGTTGTTATGACTGTAATGATAACGGTCAGAAATACCAGCCCAACCAGCATCTGACCACCCAGTATATTAAAAAAATCAAGTTTAATAGCAAAATAGATTGCAATGGATGTTGGTACAACACCCCTTGGCCCAATGAATGAAATAAATAATTTCTCGTTTCTACTAAGACGAGAATTTGCTGTTGAAGCAAATACAGCCAAAGGGCGTACCAAAACGATCAATAAGAGGACAACTATAACCCCGTTTAGCCCAATATTGATAATATCCTCAAATTTGAGCATGGCTGCAAGAAGTATAAAGATTATAGACAGCATTAGCGTCACAAGATCTGATTTGAACTCTTTTAGAACCTGCTTGTGAGGAATATTAGAAGTACCGATAAATATCCCAAAAACTGCAACTGCAAGAATACCAGACTCGTTGCCCAATAACTCAGAAGCAACATAAGTGCTTATTACCATTGTTAAAGTAAAGATCCTGGCAGTCTGGTCAGTCACAAGGGAACCATTAGAAAGAAAACGTTTCAGGATATGACCACTTACCATACCTATGACAATACCTATAAAAAGCCTCTGGAAAATAAAAAGAACAGCACTGAATCCAGTTAGCTGCGAAATGATCCATTCGAACATAAATGCTGCAAGGATGACACTGGCTGCGTCATTTAAAACACCTTCAATTTCAAGGATCTTGCTAACTTTGTGGTTCACATGTATATTGCGTACAAGTGGGGTGATAACCGTAGGGCCGGTTGCAGCCACCAGAGCTCCAAAAAGTGCTGCCAGCTTTAAAGGAACTGCTAATAAAAGATATGTTACAAGTGTCGCACCAGCAAAGGTAATCAATACACCAATTGTTGTGAGCTTTAAAGCAGTCTTCTGTATAGGCCGGATACTCTTCACATCAATATGAAGACCACCATCAAAAACAATCACTGCCACTGATAGAGATACAATTGCAGTAAGCCCATTACCGAAAATGCGCGGGTCTATAAAATTCAACACTTCAGGCCCAACAAGTATCCCTTCCAGCAGGAGGAACATAATAACAGGAACTTTAAAGTATTTACTAAGTGCCTGGGCGATCATGCTCATAAAAAGCACAGAAATCACAATTTCCAGAAGATGTATCGACTCCACAACCACGCTCCCTGAATGTTCAAAATAACACTTATGTGATTTTAATATATGCACTATATATTTAAATATATAGTGCATATATTCAATTGGTTCAGGAGACGATAAACTTATAGTATTTAATACAGCCAATTCATCTAATCCTTAAATAAATGGCTATACTGCACCAGTATGCTACAAATAAAATGATGATTGTCAAATAAATTTACTATACCTTTAAACATTCCCCATTGTCATACAATAGTTAAAATAGAAAAACATGATAAAGGATAGATAAGAAACAAAATGCATATTAAATTATGTTTTGAACTCGAGTGATTAAAATGGTCTTAATAAAAGAAGAAGATATAAAAGTTCCATTAGATGTGCCGCAAGAAGCACGTGAAACATACATTAAGAATTACATGGAGATTACCCGAAACACTGGCAGATTGATGCTTTTTGCAGGTGATCAGAAAGTAGAACATCTTAATGATGACTTTTTTGGAGAAGGTATACCCTCAGACAACAATGACCCTGAGCACCTTTTCAAAATAGCTGCAAACTCAAATATCGGAGTCTTTGCCACACAGATGGGCCTGATTGCCAGATATGGAATGGATTACCCTGATGTACCATATCTTGTTAAAATCAACTCCAAATCCAACCTTGTGAAAACAAAGCAAGATGACCCATTCAGTAATCAGTGGTACGATATGGAACAGGTGGCTCAGTTTCGCGATAATAGCGGTCTTAAGATACTGGGAATCGGATATACCATATACCTTGGAAGTGTCTATGAAGCCGATATGTTCCAACAGGCTGCACAAATGATATATGAGGCACACAAGTACGGAATGATAACGGTACTCTGGATATATCCAAGAGGAGAAGCTGTGCAAAATGAAAAGGACCCACACCTCATTGCAGGTGCTACTGGTGTTGGAGCATGCCTTAATGCAGATTTTGTGAAAGTAAACTATCCAGAAGCTGAAGGAATGAAAACAGAAGAAGCATTCAAAGAAGCAATCCTTGCAGCAGGAAGGACAAAGGTTGTTTGCTCAGGTGGCTCCAGTGATGAGCCGCAAGACTTCCTTAAAAAACTCCATACACAGATCCACGTTAGTGGTGCACAAGGCAACGCAACTGGAAGAAACATACACCAGAGGCCACTGGATGAAGCTCTTAGGCTATCTAATGCCATCTATGCGATAACTATTGAGAATGCTTCTGTTGAAGATGCAATCAAGATATACAAAGGCGAATAATTAGCATTTTAAAGGTGCATTGGTTTAACCATGCAACCTTTTTTTAATTTTATTTGTTTTGCAACTATTCAGCCTGATAAAAACGCTATCTATAACAATCTTGACAAAAAGTTGAAATGTAAATTTCAGTATGAACATTTATTTTGATTGTTACTATTGATTGCTTTTTTGATTCTTAGATTGTTAGTG
>JAVEPM010000081.1:0-13170 GCA_034008115.1 Methanolobus sp. | reverse complement strand
TTTAATGACTTAAAATTGGAATTTTCTAAAAGCACTTTGTGATTTTATAAGATCATTTCTTTGTACTTTAAAAGCAGTTAATGCTGTCAATAACGCAGTAATGTTAGCTATGCTCACAAACATCCTGGCAGCTTTTATGCCTCTGGTCAACATTTTTGAGCGATTATATCCAACAACTTCAAATGAGTTTTTACGTTCGAATGTAGTCCTTATGTCATATATTTTTTGAAGAAGCTGGTGATATTTTCTTGGAATAAAATCTGCTCTAAAATGGTTACCCCTATCTGTTTTTAGAATATTTCCGACACAATTCGATCTTGCAGCTATTACTGGAATTATCCCTCGATTAATGACTTCGATATTTGATCTATAGCTATCAGGGCCTGCATCTGCCAATAAAATAATTGGCTTTCTTGGTTCGGGTAATTTAAAGTTTCTAACCGTTTCCTGAAATACGGTATTATCATTTTTGCTTGCATCAACTGCATCCCAATATACTGGCAATCCAAATAAAAAATCTACAATACAAGTATCAGTGTATCCAGTTCCTGACAACACATTATATGTTCCTGATTTTTTCACATATTTTCCAGAATCAGGATCTGAAGTCAAACCTGTTAATCTATTTTTAACTCCATTACAATTGCATTTGATAAAACGTCTGTCCCATACCCATATCTTATCAGCGATTAATCCCAACTCTCTGCATTCCTGGATTAATAGTTGTGCATATTCCAAAAGGTGTACTGAAATCTTATCTAAATCTCTTCTATAAGATGACAATGATAAAATATCATTGTTATGAATTCCTATTTCCCTTTTCATTGTCCTATTTTGATTATAATCTCTTATAAAGCCTTCAATATTAGGATAAGCAAGCTTACATCTTGCAATTTCTAACCTAACAATATTACTCAAATTCAAAGCTTCTGGTTGTGGTTTATATCCTATATCCTTTTGAATAGAATCATAAAATTCAACAATAGAGGGGTTTAAGGCAAAAAGATGATTCAAATAACCTTTGAAGTTTTTATAAGTATTAAAGGCAATTATTTGGTCTGGAGGAATATCTTCGTTATCTTCAATATAATTTTTCGTGGCTTTTGGAAGCTTTCTATATGGTAGTTTTACTCTGTTTTTGATAATATTGATGTTCTTTTGAAAAAAATCTGTGATCATTGTTTGGAATATATGCAACAAGCACCTGTTTGAAATTGGTCGATAATGGAATCTCTTTGCTCTTTATTTTTAACTGGTTGCGAATAATCACTTAAAAAAGATTGATCTAAATGAAAGGATCTATATTTAAGTGCTTCTACAATTGGTTTTATAAATTTACCAAACAATTTCTTGTATGCTTTCTGACCCTTTTGAGTTTTCAAACTAATTGTTATGTTACTATATATTTGAGGAAAGTCATTCAATTGCAATGCATAAATTTTATATTCCTTAGAGATTATTGTAAACATGGTTATGCCTTTTTAGAACTTATTTTTGGATAACAACTTAAATAATGCTTTAATAGGGCATAATCTTTTCTATTAATGGTTAATTTTGGTTTAAAAATCAAATATAGTAAATTTATTATAAATAAGCACATTATAATGTCTTAATTGGCTATAAAAGAGATGTTAGAGAAAATGGTTAAGGCTCAGATCTTAAGTTAATAATAGATATTGTATATACCTTTATCAAATTCACAAAAATGGAGTTAATCTTTTGAGCACTATAAGTGAAAAAATATTCAGCCGTGCATCAGGAAAAAAAGCGAAGGCGAACGATTTTGTAATAGCCGATGTAGATTTTGCCATGGCACATGATGGAACAAGCATCCTTGCTGTAAGAGCTTTCAGGGAAATGGAAGAAAATAAAGTATGGAACCCTGAAAAGATAATTATACCTTTCGACCACCTTGCACCTGCAAATACAGACACTACCGCTGCATTACAGCATGATATTCGCGGATGGATAAAAGAACAGGGCATCAAGAACTTTTACGATGTAGGCGAAGGTATATGCCACCAATTACTCCCAGAGAATGGATTTGCATTGCCAGGAAAACTCATCGTCGGAGCAGACTCACACTCCTGCACTTACGGAGCATTCGGAGCATTTGGAACCGGTGTCGGAGCCACGGACATGGCAGAAATATTTACATCCGGAAAACTATGGTTCAAAGTGCCTGAGAGTATCAGGATAAATGCTGAAGGTAAATTCAACAAGGGAGTATATGCAAAAGATCTTACACTCAAAATAATAGGCACCCTTGGAATTGCCGGTGCAACCTACAAGGCTGCCGAGTTCTATGGAAGCACAATAGACTCCCTTTCCATGTCAGGCAGGATGACGCTTTCTAACATGGCAATTGAAATGGGAGCAAAAGCAGGCATAATTCCTCCTGACAAGACAACCTTTGACTTTATAGAAGATATTGCAGCCGTTGAATACGATTCTGTTTACGCTAATGAGGACGCAGTTTATTCAAAAGAATACGGCTTCGATACAAGTGAAATTGAGCCACAAATTGCCATCCCGCACCAGGTGGACAATGTTAGCGATATATCTGACATCAAGCCTACAAAACTGGATCAGGCATTCATAGGAACCTGTACCAATGGCAGACTTGAGGACCTTGAAGTTGCCGCATCCATCCTCAAAGGAGAAAAGGTTGCCATCAGAACTATTGCAATACCGGCATCACGCAATATTCTAATAGAGGCCATCAGAAACGGTACAATAGAGATCCTTCTGGAAGCCGGAGTTACGATTGGTACACCAGGATGCGGACCATGTCTTGGAGCTCATATGGGAGTTATCGGTAAAGACGAAGTATGCATTTCAACAGCCAACCGGAACTTTAAAGGAAGAATGGGAACCGGTGGCTACATATATCTTGCATCACCCGCGACTGCAGCTGCCTCTGCACTTAGCGGAGAGATCACTGACCCTCGTGAAATTTAAAAATAACAAAATGTATCCGGAGATATACAATGGAACTTGATAAATCAAAACTTGAACATCTTATTGGACACTGGATAGAACACAACGAAAGCCACAGTGAAAGTTTCAGCGAATGGGCTGCAAAGATCGAGGCTGCAGGCTACAAGGAAATAGCTGAAGACATAAAAATGGCAGCAGAGAAAATGAACGAATGTTCCAAAATGCTAAGAAATGCAAAAGATAAACTGGAATGAAACAGGAAAGTGTGCATGCGAAAAGCAACTACAAAGATTGTAATATATGCAATCTTTATCGTAACATGCCTTATATTATATTCAGGAATGGCAATTGCAGTCACAAGTGTGAGCATAATTCCTTCTGCACAAGAAGTGAAATCAGGGGATGATTTTGAACTTGATATCTATATCAAACCGGACACACCTGTCTATGGTTTGCAATTTGACCTTACATACGATAGCTCCCTTGTAGCCGTCAATAACATTGAAGAAGGAAGTTTTTTTGCAAGTAGTGATTCGCCAGTAATATTCAACCCTGGAACCATCAGCAAATCAGCAGGAACGGTTTCGCAGATATACAGTTCACTTATAAAAGGGGAAGGCGTCGAAAATGAAGGCATCTTCTGCACGGTCACGCTCGAGGCACAATCAAACAATGGTTCCAGTCAGCTCAGAATCACAAATCTCGTGCTTGGGAACCATCAGGGAGAAGAATTGCCAGCAACAACATTTGATCCGATAATAACTATAACCGGTGCAGATGATAATATTCAAAATGGGTTCAACAAGATTCAGATACAAGATGAACTGTCCACATCTGACATAAGGCAAGATGCCGATTCAAATGAAAAAGACGAGAACTTTCTGGCAAGCACACCTGATCAGGCAGAAGAAGGCAAAATGAATGAATCAGATACTCCTGAAATAGATAAAAGCAAAAAATCAAACTGGATAGTTCTTCTTTTTGCAGCAATTGGATTCTTTGCAATTGCTTACTTCCTTGACCGGAAAAAGTAGGATTCTTACAAAGGGATACAGAGAAATTCCCTTTGTAACGATAATTTAATATTTTCATCTTCCAAGTTCTGCATGGGCCTTTGCCAAATGGCCAGCAGCTTGTGCACTTATCAGTGATATCTCCCCTGCAAGCACAGCAGAAGCAATTATCTCAGCGAGCTTCTTTGAGTTGGAACCTGGTGGATTTCCAGAGCCTTTTACATCCAGTAATCTAAGGCAGTCGCTCTGTGTGCCCAGATTTGTGCCACCACCAACAGTACCTATGGCTATTGCAGGAAGAGTAACAGAGCAGTACAGATCACCATATTTGGTCAATTCCATAGTTGTTATAGCACTACTACCTTCAACAACATGAGCAGGGTCCTGGCCACAGGCAATGTACATTGCAGCTATAATATTTGCAGCATGTGCATTATACCCAAGCGAACCTGCACGTGCAGAACCAAGGAGATTTTTGCGATAGTTCACTTCCACCATTGTCTCAGGTTTACACTTAAGACGTGACTCCACAAGTTCTGCAGGGATAGTCACATCTGCAACGATGGTTTTACCCCTTCCAAGTATGGAGTTTATTGCAGCGGGCTTCTTGTCAGTGCACATATTACCGGAAAGAGACACAGGAATTGCACCGAACTCATCCTTTATAAGACTTAGAACCGCATCTGTAGCGATCGTAACCATATTCATCCCCATAGCGTCTTTAGTATCATAGGAAAAGCGAACATAGACCGTATTGCCTGTAACAAATACCTGCACATCCATAAGCTCACCAAAGCGTGTGGTTTCAGAGGCTTTTGTTTTCATCCGGGAAATAACAGCAGGATCCTGCAGCCAGTCTGCAAACTCTTTAGATTTTATCACATTTTCCAGCCTGAACACCGGAGCCCGCGTCATCAGATCACGGAATATACGGACATTTGCACCACCTGATCTTGTGATAACAGAACATCCACGATTCACACTGGCAACAAGAGCACCTTCTGTAGTAGCCAGAGGTATATGGAATATACCTTCTGAAAACTCACCGTTTACTTTTAACGGAGAAGCTATCCCTAAGGGTATCTGAATAGCTCCGATCATGTTCTCTATGTTTCTTTTGCCTGCATCTTCAGCATCTATTGAGAAATTCTGTATATGATCAAAATTAAATCCGGAACTTTCCTCAAGAGCAAATCTCCGGATTATAACAGCAGTCTGTTTATCCGTCAAACTATCCAGTTTATGAAAAGAAATTTTGCCAGAAATAAGATCGTCCAGTAATTCTTTTTTATCTTTGTTCAAATCCATTCTTGATTTCATAATAATCTTCCGTGAATAAAATAAACAGCATCCTGCATCTTTTATATAAATACGCACTTAGTTCCGATAATACAAATACTTCACGCCTAGTTGCCTTTTGAATTCTAAAAAGATAAGCAATGCAAGCAAATTAAATTAAATAAAATTAAATTAAACACGTGATTTTTTATATTAGGATGACATAATAAACTATATTCAAAAAAGTACTAATAGTAATCATCATATACTTTTGAGTGAAAGTATATATCGAAGCTTTATATTCAAGAAATATGGGATTCTAAAATAGATATTTAATATATACACTAACAGGTGGTTTAATATGACAGATGCCGACCCATCAGAGAGAGTTAATTCCGGAATACCCGGACTGGATGAAATGTTGCGTGGAGGATTCTTCAAAGGAACTGCAAATGTCGTATCAGGAGATTCTGGTACAGGTAAAACAATATTTGGGACACAGTTTATAGTCGAAGGGGCTAAAAAAGGTGAAAAAGTAATGTGCATTATCACCTCTGAAGAGTCAAAATCAATTGTTAAGGAGATGAAAACGTCCTTTGACTGGGATCTAGAAGAATATGTTGAACAGGGTCTGCTCACATTTGTCGATATCACAGATCCAAGTCTTCGCCTTCAGAAAAGTGTTGAGATTGCACCATCTGAGCTAATCAAAAGTTTTAAGAAACTGATTGAAAGCAAAATAGAGGACATACAGCCAACACGTATATTTATTGACTCTATTGAGGCACTTTTCCTTGCTATTGAATCAAATTATAAGTTGAGAACGCTCATAGATGACGTTTTCGGTGTGTTTAGAAAGCATAATGTAACCTCTGTAATAACAGTGGGAGCAATGTTTGGGCTTGACGAAATGGTAGAATATGGTGCAGATTCAGTAGTCAAACTGGGTCGTATTATTTCAGGAAATAATCTTCAGCGCTCAATTTATATAATGAAGATGAGAGGGTCCGGTACAATAAACGAAGTACGCGTACTTAACATTTCAGACAATGGTATGTCAGTACTTGCACAATCACCATATCTTGAATAATAGTGACAATAGATGTCACTTCTTATTTCTTTATTTATTTCCTTATTTTAAAATTGGTTTTACAATAAATACCAATCATTGTCATTGACTTTTCCGCCATCCTCAGAAATTGGATCATTGGATTCTTTTCCGATAATGTTTGCAATTGAATTTGAAAAGTCCTGAAGATAACTTGCCTGATTAAGACTTCCATAAACGAATTTCTTTCCTGGTTGAACATGTGCATTGATCGTGTCTTCTTTTGGAACTATTATTACTTCAATGCCAGACATTTCAACCGCAAGCTCCATAGCTTTCCTGAAATCACCTATGCAATAAGCGATACGGTGTTTATAATTGTCACGCGTTTTTTCAAGATACTGTGATAACCTCTGACTTTCCATCTTAATGAAATCTCTTTTGATCTTTGCAACATTGCATTTTCCAAGCATGAAATGATAGTCCATAAAAGGATATTCCGTATCCAATTCCCTGGGAGTGATCCCACATGTTCCAAAAACGACAATATGCACATCCTCAGGTTCAAGCATTCCGAAAATCACTTTGTCGAATATTTTATGAGAAGGACTTTGGTGATAGGGTTTTTTCTTTGCACAAGGTACAAATATACAGAATTCCCTGACAGGTGCTTCGTATTCAGAAAGTACCCACTCATTTGCACGTATCATATCAGGGTGATATATTATCTCATCAGTGTCCAACGGGAGACTTGAGCGTTCATTTTCAGGTATTATTGTCAAGGAAGATAGAATTCTGGCAAACTATATATATAAGTGACGCAATCTTTAATCGGTTTTGTGCAAATTGTGCAATCATCATCATTAAAATTTATTCTAAAGATGTGAGACAAAAATATGGCAAGTTCCATACCTGAAATGCTAAGGGCCGAATGCAAATGTGAAGACATGGCAAAGTGCATACTAGGACTTAAAGAACTTGACATCAATGCATACAAAACCCTGCTTGAAAACGGTTCTATGACAGCAGAAAAACTCGGAAAACTGCTTGATCGTGAGCGAAGCACAGCATACCGCTCATTACAAAACCTCATTGCCTGTGGACTTGTGTACAGGGAAACAAAATCAATTTCCATCGGTGGATACTACTATGAATATGTTGCCATTGAACCTACCGTGGTCAAGGAAATGATCAAAGAAACCATAGACCAATGGTACCAGAAAATGAATGATCTTATCGAAAACTTCGACAAAGAACTTTTGGCTTAGGAAAAACTAGTGTTTGTCACCCAGAGGAATACTGAAACTAAAGTTACTACCCACACCAGGTTTATTTCAACTGAAACCACCCCAGCATGCATTTCAACGAACTTTTGTACAAGTGATAGTCCAAGGCCCGCACCATTATAATGTATGTATCAGATACTGATCTTCCTGAACAGATAGGAGCCAACTATCACCATCATTACCGTAAATCCTGAAAGGACTACAAAACTTATTGCAGGATCTATCTGGGAGCTGCCAAGAAGACCATACCTGATACCTTCAACCCCATAAGTCAGAGGATCCAGTAATGTAAGGAACCGGACTCCTGATGGCAGGCTGTCAATGGGGAACAAGGCACCGGACAATCCGAATATCGGGAAGATCACAAAATTCATTATGAGCTGGAAACCGTGCATATCATCCATTCTTGAAGCTATGGCAATCCCAAATGCCGTGAATGAGATCCCAATCAGCACCATGAAAATAATTGCTATTGCAAATCCAGAGATACTGCTGATCTTAAGTCCCATGAACAATGAAAGAACAAATATCATAAGTCCCTGTATTACGGCTGTGCTAGCCCCACCAAATGTCTGACCAAGCATTATCTCCAGTCTTGAGACCGGTGCAACGAGTGTTTCTTTCAGAAAACCGAACTGTTTGTCCCATATTATCTGTATACCTGAGAACACCGAAGTGAAAAGAACGCTCATGGAAATGATTCCCGGAATTATGAAGCCAATGTATCCCTGTTCCATACCTGGAAGAACGACTACGGAATTCAGACCGAATCCAAGGACCAGAAGGAAAAATACAGGCATACCTAAGCTACCCAGGAGTCTGCTTTTTGAACGAACAAATCGTTTCACATTCCTTAACCATATAGTGTAAACTATGTCCATTCCTTCATCTCCTGGTTCTTTGCATCATACGCATCCGTTCTTTTCCACTGGCTTCCTCTTCTCTGATACTTCTGCCCGTAAAATACAGGAACACATCTTCAAGGGTTGGTTTATGAATGGATATTGAATCAATAGGAATACCATGCTCTGAAGCCATAGTGACCATCTGTGCAACATGCGTTTCCGCATTTTGCAAACCAATGTGAAGAGAGGAATCATGCACCTCAATGCTTTCAATCTCCGGCAAGGACCTAAGAACTGAATAAAGCTCAGTACTTCCAGAAGAGATTATAGTGATCACATTCCCTCCAATATCATTTTTCAAGTTTTCAGAAGTGTCCATGGCCACAATCTCTCCCTGATCTATAATAGCTATCCTATGGCAGAGTTTATCAGCCTCCTCCATATAATGCGTAGTAAGAATTATGCTAATACCTTTTTCTTTGTTCAATTTATCTATATAGTCCCAAAGGAGATTCCTTGTCTGTGGGTCAAGACCAAGGGTGGGTTCATCCAGAAAAAGAACCTTTGGTTCATGCAATAGTCCTCTTGCAATTTCCAGACGACGCCTCATACCACCAGAATAGGTTTTCACAATATTGTCTTTTTTCTCATCCAATTCCACCAGTTTTAGGAGTTCCATTATCTTTTTTTGTCTGATGTCCTTAGGAATATGATACAATCTACCATGAAAATCCATATTTTCATAGGCTGTAAGTTCTTCGTCAAGACTCTGGTCCTGAAATACTATGCCAATGGACTTGCGAACATCATCTTCATTTTTCTGGATGTCAAATCCGTTGACAGATGCCTTTCCGGAGCTTGGTTTGAGCATGGTCGAAAGCATGGACATGATAGTGGTCTTCCCGGCTCCGTTAGGACCAAGCAGACCGAATACCTCACCTTTTTTTATATTAAAAGAAAGGTTGTTTACGGCGGTGAAATCACCGAATTTCTTAGTAAGACATTCAACTGTAATTGCAAACATTTTCATCCCCCGATTCCTTCGAATAAAAAATCGATCTTTGCTGATATATCCCTGGAAAAAGAGTTACCATTATCCGAATGTAACCATATCATAAGTGAGTGGAAATAGATAGCATTCAGGTTTTCTGATGCGATCTTAAGATCAATTTCATTCCTGATTTCCTCGTTTTGCATACCCTCTTTGAGAAAATCACAGAGTATATCAATAATCAAAAATTCGATTTTTGGTCTCCTGTTTTTTTTCTCCCGCAGGGACATATTACCTCGTGTGTTCATCAAGTATAAATGATCAGGGTCACAAATGACCAGGGTCATATAAAAGCATTTTGAAGCTAAAGTCCAGACAAAAGTAAAAAATAAAGCAAAAAATAAAATACAAGACAAGCACAATACCCTATGGTCAAAACACAAAGACAAAAAAATTATGTGTAAAAAGAAGGAGGAGAAATAATGGAAGGACACCCACTAAAGATAATTCAGGAAATGGACAGCGATTTTTTTAATATTACAGAAGCAACACGTGAAAATGCACTTTCACAAGGCAGCATCCCACTGAAATACAAGTACCTCATAGCTCTGGCACTGGATGCTGAACATGGAGCTGTGGATGGCGTAAAGGTACTGGCAATGCAGGCAATGGAGGAAGGAGCAACAAAAGAAGAAATAATGGAAGCTGTTCGCATAGCAAACTATATTGGCGGTATTGGAAGCGTATATACAGCTGCTAATGCTCTGAGAGATATACTATAAAAGACAATATTGCAATTCACAAAGTTATATGAAAATTTTTGTGAATTTTAAAGGTTCAACAGCATGTATGAAAAGTGAATAATAAACCATAAAAACCTATACCATTTGAAATTTCAGTAAGCAGATTCAGAATAAACCCCTATGAATTCTGCCATGAAAGTAACAATAATAGAAGACATATACACCCAAAGAAAAATGACAAGTATTGAACCTATTGTTCCGTATACTGTAGTAATATTGCTGTATGACAGGTAAATACCCATCATATATTTGCTCATTGTAAGCAGAATAACTGTTAGTATTGAACCTGTAAAAATATATTTTAAATAAATATTCTTCTCAGGAAGTATTCTAAAAAGGTACATGAAAAGAATGGTCAGTGTAGCAAAATTGATTAAAAAACTTACATATTGAACAGTGCCTGTAGAAATTGAAAGGGTTGCCTCCAGATTATCAGAAATGATAAAGAATATCAGCTCAAATATTGTACTCATGGCCACAAGCAACCCAAAGGCAAAAGCTGCAACAAGAGCTGATAACCTTTTACGGAGAAAATGGTGAAACCAGTTTTTGTTAGAAGCTCCTGTACCCCACATTTTATTGATCATCTTTTGAAGCTGAAGGAAAATATTGCCTGCACTCCATAGATAGACTAAAAAACTGACAACAGCACTAACACCCAGAGAATTGCTCACAGAAAGCTGTGTGAAAAGAGTATTCAATGCTTTTATAGAAACGTCATCTGCAAGTAATGATACATCTGTAATAATGGCTGCCTCAATTATCTGCTCTTTGAGGAAAATACTACCCAAAAACAGAGTGAAGAGAAGAAGGGCAGGCAGACCTATTATTATATGGAAAGAAAGAGCTGCACTATTTGTGCTACCATCATCTTCTTTCCACTCATCCAGAGTTCTACTGAACAGACCGACATATTTTGATAGCATCGGCTAATATAATGATCCAATAGGATATAGTTGTTATCAGATAACAACTATATATGGATGTTTATCTTAAATATCAGGGGCGATAATGAAAGAAATAATGAAACAGTCAGGCAAGATGCCACAGGCACTCCTGATACTCAGTGTACTGGCAGCCGTACTTATTTACGCCATTTACCCGTATATCAATGCATTTTTTGGGGCATTCATACTGTATGTGATATTCAAACCACTATATGTATACATTACAAAGAAAAAGAGCTTAAACAAAAGCATAGCAGCTTATACTATTATAGTCCTGACAATTATTTTAATACTGATCCCACTATACATACTTATAACAATAGTGGTCCTCCAAATGCAAAACATGCTTTCTGACACGGATACTATTTTTGCATATATAGATTCATTAAGCCTCTATATCAGTCAACTGTCTTTTGAAAGCTTACCCGTAGAGATTAACATACGAGATAAAGTTACAGAAGTTATTGCATCAGCTACTAATTTCTTTAGTATTCTGCTCTTAAATGCAATTCAAAGCCTGGGACAAAGGCTTATTGAATTTGTGATAATGTATTTCCTCCTGTACTACCTGCTTACAGGAGTTGGGTCCACATACTCAATTAAACTTCAAAAAGTAATACCATTCAACGCAAAGAATACGGAAATTCTCAATAATGAATTCAAGGCCATTGTTAATGCAACACTTATCAGCTCGGGAATTATTGCCATTGTACAGGGAACAATACTCACTGTGACATTTCTTCTACTTGGAGTTGAGGGTGCATTCCTCTGGGGTTTTGTCACAATTTTTCTTTCCTTCCTGCCAGTAGTCGGTGCACCGCTCATATGGATACCCGCAGTAATAATACAATTGATCCAACAGGATTATTTTGCTGCTCTGGGCATTTTGATAGGAGGAGTATTCCTCAGTTCTATTGATAATTTCCTCAGGCCAATGATACAGAAAAAAGTAGGGTGTATTCACCCCCTTGAGTCTATTATAGGAGTGATAATCGGACTTAACCTATTCGGACTACTGGGAATTGTGATTGGTCCTCTGTTAATATCATACGTAATCCTTATGGCAAAGATGTTCAATGAGGAGTATCTTTCCGAAAGTGAAAAGAGTACGGATCAAGATTAAATAATTATTCTTTTCTCTTTTACTTAGCATTCGGCAAAAATACCGAATCTTTATAAATAATTAGAGGGGGGAATACAGAACGTGGGAAAAATAAAGCGTTTTTTGGGGAGAGATGTTGTAGGGAATCTGCCCACGTTCTGTTAATTTAAATCCGTTTTTAATTCGGCGTTCCGGTAGAGTATACCGTACTACCAATTATTCTGCAGACACTGAACCTTCAGATTCTATGACTACAATTTTAAGTATTAAAACAAACTATATAAATATATCTACACTCAAATATGTTATGAACATCATCATTATGATATTTTATATTTAGAGAGATTTAAACTTACAAAAATAAAAATAATAGTTGAAATGTTTCAAGTGTCCTTTAAATTTACATAAATTTACGGCATTGTTAATTAAACATATCGATTTCTTTATTCCGGTACTTCATTAATAGAAGAACAGAGTATTTTAACATTTCAAGACTTTTGGTATAACACTTTGTCTTTCTTCTTAACCTTGCCAGAAAGTGCCTGAATATGCTGTTGTACCCTTCAACAGTATATGTTTCAGCTTTTGATCGAGTATGAATTTTTCTGGGTACAAACTCTGCATATGCCTTCCAGTGATCGGTCATCACTTCTCCAATATCCTTGTTCTTTAACTTTTTCCAGAGCTTTTGTCCTGTTTGCGTTCCCCTACTACCAAAAGAGCAGTCGATGAACCTTTTTCCATCTCTATCAACAGCAATCCAGATCCAACAATATTTTTTTTGTTTCCAATATAAGTGTGCATTTCGTCTAATTCAACGATCGATATCTTATTTTCGCTCTTTAAATCCTCTAATTCCTGGCCGAATTTCTTTATCCAGTTATACACAGAAACATGACTAACTCCTAAATAACGGC
>JAVEPM010000080.1:0-13336 GCA_034008115.1 Methanolobus sp. | reverse complement strand
TGATTTTAATGTACTTATTAGTTTGGATACTGTAACAGTAGGCCCAGTTTCCAGTAGATAATGTATATGATCATTATCAGTGTTTATAGTTTTGATAATTGTATGCTGTTTTTTGCAGATATCTTCAAATAGTTTTATGATATCAGTTCTTATTGGTTCATTTAATAATTTTTTTCGATACTTACATACAAGGATTAGGTGATATTGTAGTAAGTATTTGTGTCGGTTTTTTGATTCCCATGTATTCATAATAAGCGCCATTCAGCCCATACTCTAAAGAGTATGGGATTTCTGGCTAGTTTTTTTAAACACAGAGAACCTTTGTCGTAAGAAATATAATATATGCAGGAGACTTTCGCTAATCATGCCAGAGCTAAACATTAACAGAACACTTAGATACATCGAAGGAACTCAGCGAGTTCTTGATGAAAAAAGTACTCTTGAGAAAGTAAACGATAATTCCAAACAAATAGGAGTTACAAGGGTTGCCAGCATCACTGACCTTGACAGGATTGGCATTCCCGTCATTTCAACTATCCGGCCCAGTGCTGCGGAAGGAGCTATATCAGTCTATTCAGGAAAAGGCAACACAGAGAATCAGGCAAGAATATCCGCAATTATGGAGAGTTTTGAACGATGCCTGGCAGAAAGGAAGGGACTAAACAGCGATGTGGCAGAAGATATCAAAGCCCAGCACATCATTGAGAGCTTTGTAACAATGGAAGAAAACCAGCGCACAATTAACCCTGAACTCCTGCTTCTGGCTGAAAGCTACAGCTCCCAGGAATTGGTAGAATGGATAAGTGGATGGGATCTTTTCAAAAATGAAGAGACCTTTGTTCCTGCCAATGCAGTGTACCACCCATATGATGCCCCAGGCAGAGCATTGAAATTATTTAGAAGCAATACTAACGGACTTGCAGCAGGAAACAGCATAGAGGAAGCAATATTCCATGGATTGCTGGAAGTCATCGAAAGGGATGCTCTTAGTATAGCAGAATTCAATCGCAATCCTGGAAAAGAGATAATGCTTACAGAAAGTGATGGTGAAAACTACGAGCTCCTACGCAAGTTCACTGACAATGAAGTTGATGTTAAATTATGGGTATTACCCCACGACACAAAAATAACAACGGTTGTTGCAGTTACCGATGATATAAGGCTTAAAGATGCAGCACTACTTGTGATGGGAGCAGGAGCACACCTCAATCCGGAAATTGCAGTCAAAAGAGCATTAACAGAAGCCGCCCAATCAAGAGTTGTGCAAATACACGGTGCCAGAGAGGATACCGAACGTGAGAAGTTTGTCAGGGAAATAGGATATGACAGAATAAAACGCATGAACAAATACTGGTATGAAGATGAAGAACAAACATCCATGCATAATCTTAAAGACCTTTCAGGGAACACACCTGCTGAAAGCATCGATATAGTACTGGAGCAATTGAAGGACATTGTAGAATATGCCATAGTTGTAGATATGTCAAGAGAAAGCATAACAGTTCCAGTTGTCAGAGTGATCATCCCTGGTTTTGAGATGTACACACTTGACAGAGAGCGCGTGGGCAAAAGGGCAAAGTCAGGAAAAAGGAAGAGACTGGCAGCAAAGGACAGGCCATGGAGAAGCGGACGCAGGAAATGAGTGACAAAACAAGAACTCACTCCAAAGTCCTCGTATTTGCAGGCACAACCATCAGTCATGAGGATGCTGTAGAGCTCCTTGATGCAACATACTGGCCACCTATATCAAGAGGTGATATCGAGAAGGCTATGAAGCAGGGATACACCGTTATTGGCATCATTGATGGCATTTTTTTTAGCAGAGCAGCTGTGGCCCACAAGGAAATAATCAGAGCGATGAAGGAAGGGATAATCGTTATTGGGGGATGCAGTATGGGAGCCCTTCGAGCCTCAGAGCTTGACGTACATGGAATGAGCGGTGTGGGGCAAATATATGAATGGTACAGAGATGGGGTCATTGAGGATGATGATGAAGTAGCTGTTGCTACTAATCCTGATACATTCAAACCAGTATCAAACCCCATGGTAAATATACGGGAAACTTTTAAGGCAGCCTTTAATTCCAATATTATCAACAATGATGAATTCAGGCGCATAAGCGAACTTGCCAAAAGTACGCATTATACGGAAAGAAGTTACTTTGGGATTACAAAGCAAGCTTCAAGGGAAGGAATTATTCCCGAGGATAAAGCAAGTAAGCTCCTTAAATTCTGCACAGAGAACGAATGTGATCTAAAAAGAGAAGATGCACTCCTTGTTCTTGAAAAAATAAAACAGATCTTAACAGAATAGTTAAGCTGCTATTTTTGGTTTTAACCCGTCATATAAGAAGTGCAGTATATAGACAGAAGACATCACCAGGATGATTGTCGCACCTGATGGAGCATCGAACAAATATGATAGTAACAACCCTATAATGCTGAAACTTATACCGAAGAATGTTGCAAGGTACATCATCTTCCCCAGATTATTGGTATAATGTCTGCCCAGGGATGCTGGCATAGTAAGCAGTGCAATAATAAGAATAATACCTACTACTTTTATCAACAGTACTATTGTTAGTGCTATCATGCAAAGCAGGAGCAAATAAAGTTTTTCCACAGATAGGCCTGCAACTGTTGCAAACTCTTCGTCAAAACAAAGTGCCATGAATTGTTTATAGAAAGCGTATACAACAATGATAATAACAAGATCAAGAGCCAGCATAATGTAAATATCAGACATTGGTACTGTCAGGATATTACCAAAAAGATAGGTCATAAGATCAGGCGCATAACCAGGGGTCCAGTATATCAGAATAATACCTATTGCCATCCCCAGAGACCAGAGTATACCTATGGCAGTATCCTCAGCCACTTTTGAACGTTTGCTGACAAGACCCATGACAAGTGCGGAAAGGAGACTGAAAGGAATAAGACCATATAATGGATTGATCCCAAGATAGTATCCAAGACCAATACCACCAAAAGATGCGTGAGAAATACCACCACTTATGAAAACTATCTTTTTCACAACTACATAGACGCCAATTATACCACATGCAACACTGGCCAGGATGGCGGCAAGAATAGCATTCCTCATAAAATCATACTGGAGTATTTCAAGCATATTGTTCACCCTTAATGCTCTTTTAATACCCTGTGTGGGACACCGTGGGCGATTAGCTCGATCGGACACTGATATGATACTTCCAGATCATGCAGATTTAGTTCTTTAGAATCATGATAGTGGAACTTTCGGTTAAGGCAGCCGATCTTATCGACATACACTGAAACAGCACCTATGTCATGAGTGACCATTATAATGGCGATCTCGGCTTTGAGCCGGTTGAGAAGTTCGTAGAACTCTTTCTGCATCCTGGAATCTATACCCGTGGATGGCTCGTCCAGTATTAGCAGTTTAGGCTTTGTAACAAGTGAGCGGGCAATGAAAATCCTCTGTTTCTGACCTCCAGAAAGTTCACCTATCTGACGCTCCTTGAATTCAAGCATTCCAACTGTTTCAAGAGCCTCATTTGCTGCTTTATAATCTTCTGCATTATACCTCTGAAAAGGACCTTTCTGACTGAGACGACCCATAAGCACAACATCAAACACTGTGATTGGAAAATCAAGGTTTGAGGAATGGTATTGGGGAACATATCCCACATACTTCCTCATCTTTTTAGGATCTCCACCCAGAAGTTTTACTGTGCCCCTATCAGGCTTGATCAATCCCAGAATTACTTTCAGAAGAGTGCTTTTTCCTCCCCCGTTTGGGCCTATGATAGCCAGGAAATCCTTGTCCTTGACAGTAAGAGTGACAGATTCAAGAACACGAACACTATCATAACTTACCCAAACATCCTTAAGATTGATCACGTCTTCCATTTCAAGCCAGTCCTTTTTCAAATGCTTCTGCTACTTTTGCAAGGTTTTCTATATAATCCTTTGCAAGGGGATCAACTTCCACGACCTCACCGCCTATCTCATTTGCAATAGCAGATGCGCTTACAGTACTAAAGCCGGTCTGAACAAAAATAACCTTTATATTTTTCTCATTTGCTTCGTCTATAATGTTCTGCATATCCCTCACACTTGGCTCTTTACCTTCTATCTCAACAGAAACCTGAATAAGACCGTATTGTTTTGCAAAATATCCCCATGCAGGATGATAGACCATAAAGCTGCTTCCTTCCTTGCCTGAAAGAGTGGCCTTTATCTGTTCGTCCAATGCATCGAGCTCTGCAAGATATGCATTCTTATTCTCAAGATAAGTTGTTTCATTTTCAGGATCAAGCTCTACAAGCCCTTCATAGATTGTTTCGACCATTAACTTAACGTTTGCAGGAGATGTCCATATATGAGGGTCCATACTGGTTTCACCCTCATGCCCATCCGTAACAGCATGCTCATCTTCACCCTCATGAGCCTCCATTTCACTCATAATGATGCCTTGTGAACAGTCAATGATCAGCATGTCAGGATTCAAGTCTGCGATCTTAGCAATCATACTATCTTCAATGCTTATTCCTGAACCCATCATTGCATACAGTTTTGCGTTACTCAGATCCCTAAGCTGTCCGGGACTAGGCTCATAAGAGTGGAGATCGGCACCTGGTGGAACCATAACAATTACTTCTACATTATCCCCTGCTATTTTTTCCACGAATTCTGCCTGTGGAAGTACAGTTACAGCAACGATCATGTCACCTGACATATTCCCCACCCCATCAGAGGAGTTTTGATTGTCAACGCATCCTGCAGTCAAAATTATACAAATAGAAAAGAGCATCATCAGAGCTATCGTATTTTTCTTCATATTATACACCGTATTAATTTGTAGTATATGCAAATTGTTTGGTATCCACCCAATAATTAATCGTAAAAAATCAAATCAAAGATTAGCAGCAGAACCACAGGAAATGTGTTTAATTCGCCCGCAAACACCCACAGTAGGATGACCCATAGCATCGCACACCTTATCAATCGCAGCTTTGGAGATTAATGATTCAAACCGAGATACCTCAGCACAGGATTCCTCCGAAGAGAGACCATAATGAGTAAACATCAGGCTTAGTATGTTGTGCCTGTTAACGAAGAACTCAGCATGCAACCTGCCTTTTTCAGTCAGTCGCACCCCACGGTAAGGAACATGATCAACATAACCCGATTCAGAAAGATCATTTATAGTCTTCGTAGATGTGGATGGATCGACATTAAGCTCTCTGGAAATATCAGTGGTCTTTACAAGATCACCTTTTTTCAATAGGAGTTTCAGATACTCCACTTTTTTAGGAGATAGCTCCAGCCCTGTGATTTCCTGCATGATACATCATAATAAAGAGAGAAAGTATATATTCTTTTTGAATACCAGTCAACTTTTAGCGTTATTTGTGGTATGTATCCAAAGATTAAACTTTTTCACCAGTAAGTTGCAGCCAATACCCACAAACAAAATAGAGAAGTAGTCAGAAAAATATTTGTACGCATGATCAAGATGTAATCAGGGGATTAAAAATGATAATACAACAGATATTCACTGAGAAAATTGCTCATAGTTCTTACATATTGGCAGGAGATAAAACCTGTGCAATCATCGATCCAAGAAGAGACATTGAGATATATCTGGAAATGGCAAGAGAACTTGGAGTCAAGATCACACATATCCTTGAAACTCATTTACATGCCGATTTTATTTCGGGCCACGTGGACCTTGCACAGAGAACAGGAGCTACTATTTATGCACCATTTGCAGCAGATTATGATTTTGAATATATAGCCCTCTTAGAAGGAGATTCTTTTTCCATAGAGAGCATTAGGCTGGATATTCTGGAGACACCCGGGCACACACCTGAGCATATATCCTACGTAGTCACTGACAGTTCAAGAGGTGAAGAGCCAATTGCACTTTTCTGTGGAGATACCATCTTTGTAGGGGACATTGGCAGACCGGACATCTTCCCAGGAAGAGCAGAGGAACTTGCGTCAAAATTGTATGATACTTTGCATGAGAAGCTTCTTAAATTGCCCGATTTCTGTGAAATATATCCGGCACACGGTGCAGGGTCCCTTTGTGGAAGAGCCATGGCAGCCAAGAGAAGCAGTACCATTGGCTATGAAAAGAAATATAATTATGCACTAAATATCAATGAAAGGGCAGACTTTATAAAATCACTTACAAATAACATGCCTGATGCACCAGACCATTTCAATCGATGCACAAATGTAAATCGTAAAGGGCCTGAAAGAGTGAAAGAACTTCCTGCCCCAAAAGCATTGAACAATATACAATTCATGGAAAAAATGAAAGATGCGAACATTCTTGATGTGCGTATTTTTGAATCCTTTGGCGGACAGCATATATCACAGGCTTATAATATAGACAGCAAAGCAAATTTCCCCACTTATTCCGGATGGTTACTACCCCCTGAAAAAGACATACTGATAGTTTCAGACAATTATTCAGAAGTATTTGATGCATGCATTCAGCTACAGAGAGTAGGACTGGACAAGATAGCAGGCTACCTTGAAAATGGCATGTATGGATGGGTAACAGATGGACTACCTACAAAACATGTTCCACAGATCTCTTCTCCTGAATTGCATAGCCAAATAAATAACGGAGAAATGATGACCCTGCTGGACGTAAGAACTGCCTCTGAATATGATAAGTTCCACATTAAGGGAGCTGTAAATATACCGGTACACGAATTGAAAGAGCGGCATACAGAGATCAACGATGATGCTGAAACTATTCTTATATGCGGCTCAGGTAGAAGATCGAGCATGGGATGTAGCATCCTTCTACAAAATGGATTCACTGAAGTACAAAATGCTGCAGGCGGTATGACTGGATATGCAGCTGCAGGATTTGGGCATGAATGTCCCATATGTGTTCTTCCCTGGGCACCTTTCAGTAATAAGTAAAACTAAATGAAAGGCACATTCCAGAAAGTGAAAAGTTCCCTGACCATGTAGAGGAAGTCTACAATTTCATCCGTTGAAGCAAGCAGCAAAGCCAGTACCAATAGTGCTATGAGCAACTCTGTGTAATCCGGCAAGGACTGTAGTATATGAGCAAATATGCCCACATTTCCATTTGTAACATGAACCATAATATCACCCAAATAGAAATCTGCTGCTATGTATAAAAACATATCTGTTATTGTTAATGATTATTTATTATAATAAGAAGGCGTCATTAATTTATAAAAAATAAAATAAAATAAAATAAAATAAAATAAAATAAAATAAAATAGATTACTCTACTGAGCTTTGTTTTGAATGTGATATTCACTCTGACAGCCTTGAATTGACTTCTGTCCACAAAGACCTGACCTTAGTGGAAAAATCATTATCAAAACACTCTACAACAGATTTTCCATCGATCATTGCATCAACAGGACTTTTATCATAGGGAAGTATCCCTGCAACAATTATTCCATTCTCTTTACAGTAAACAGAGATCGCCTGTGATAAATCTACATTAATATCACATTTATTGATACAGACCATAACAGGAATTCTGAAATGCTGTGCTACCTGAACAACTCTTTCAAGATCATGTATCCCCGATACCGTTGGCTCCGTAACAACAAGAACAAGATCAGCACCTGTTATTGCAGCGATCACAGCGCATCCGGTTCCCGGTGGACCATCGATGATGACAGTATCCTTCCCATATTCCAATGCAAGCTCTGAGGCTCTTCGCCTCACATCTGAGACTAATTTGCCACTGGCTTCCTCTCCGGCTCCGAGCTTTGCATGAACCAGTGGACCGAAACGTGTGTTGGAACAGTAGTATTCACCAGCTTTTTTCTCAACCATGCTTATAGCATTTTCAGGACAAACAAATTCACAGACTGCACAGCCTTCACATTTGAATGCGTCAATAACATTAAACTCATCAATTGCATCAAACCTGCATGAACTGGCACACATACCACAATCAGTGCATAATTCTTTATTGATCTGTACAAGTTTCAGCCCATAAAAATCAGTTGTTTCAAATATTTCAGGCTGTAAAATCAGGTGCATGTCTGCAGCATCAACGTCACAATCTGCAATTATCGCATTTTCAGCGAGTGCAGCGAAAGAAGATGTTATGGTGGTCTTACCTGTGCCACCTTTACCACTGATAACCGTGAGCTGTTTTAGCATTGATACGACCCCCTTTCACATATATCCCGGTACATTTCTCTGAAATTCTCTTTCCAGGCTGGCATATGTTCCACAAAAGGAATGCCTTTTGAGTAGAGAACAGCTATTTCCCGAATGTAAGGAATCTTCATCAGGATCGGTATATTTTCAACACGACAGTATTCCTCGACTTTGTTATCCCCTATACCATGTCTGTTTATGATGACCCCAAAGGGAATGTCCAATTGCCTGATAACATCAACTGCAAGGACAAGGTCATTAAGACCAAAGGGTGTTGGCTCTGTTACAAGCATACAATAATCCATGTCTGCAACAGATGCTATGAAAGAACAGGCTGTCCCCGGAGGAGAGTCAATAACTGCAAGCGTGCTTTCATCCATGTGTGTTTGCAATTGTCTGATAACAGGTGAGGCCATGACTTCACCAATATTAAGAGTAGCTTGCAAAAGTTCAATGTTAAACTGCTCGTTCGTACCTTTTTCAATAATACCTATTGAACGCTTTTTCTCCGTAATGGCTTTTTCAGGACAAACAAGGACACAGCCACCACAGCCATGGCACAATTTCGGAAAAAGCATGATACTATCAGATAGTTTAGCTATCGCATTGTACTGGCAGAACTCTGCACATTTACCGCAAAGGGAACACTTTTCTGAATCTACCAGAGGAACTGTTGTAGTAACATCTTCCTGCTTTTCAAGATCAAATCCAAGAAAGAGATTGCAATTGGGTTCTTCCACATCACAATCCAGCAATTGTGTATTCCCAAGAGAAAGCGCGAGATTGACGGCCACCGTCGTTTTTCCAGTCCCGCCTTTACCACTTGCGATAGCTATTTTCATGTATTATACACCTATAATAAAATCAATGACAGTGCTCGTGGTCATCATCGTGGCCATGGCCACTACATGAATTATCCCGTGTGGCTTTTGAAAGCTTAGAAGATTCCCAGGCATCAATGGCATCCTGAACTGTGCCAGTGGCACCACAGAATACATCAATACCAACCTGTTCAAACATATCCACAGCTTTTTTACCAAGACTGCCACAAAGCATAATGTCTACGCCTTCCTTTGCCATGAGTTCTGGAGGCAGACCTGTGCCACCATTATGCTCACTTGTGTTTGGAATAACTGAAGTTTCTTTTGTTTCTGTGTCGTACAATGTGTAAAAAGGCACTTTTCCAAAGTGTTGGCCAACTGTCTCTTCAATTCCATTGGTTCCCATTGATGGAATGCATAATTTCATATTTTATACCTCTGATATTATTAGCTTTATTAGCTTTAAACTGGTGCTATTTATATTATAGCACACACATAGCACACACCGAAGTTAGAATTTATTTTCCCTTATTAGGAGAGCCTGCGGTTTCGATGCTATCCAATGAACCTGCTTTATAGGAATTAATAGCTTCAAGAACGGACCCGGAAGAAAATGTTTTCATTTCAACATTCTCAGATGACAGTAATGAGAAAGCATTAGGACCAACACTACCTGTGATCAATGTGTCTATACCTTTGCTGATCACCTGTTGTGCTGCCTGAACACCTGCTCCACCGGTAGCAGAGCTGTTTCCATTCTCAATAGATTCAGATTCCATGGAGTCAGGATCAACTATCACGAAGTATTTGCATCTGCCAAAATGAGGGGAAACTGATGCTTCTAAACCAGAATCGTTTGCTGTTACACATATTTTCATTGATATTCTCCCATATATTTAAACGCGTATATAGACATACAAGTGCAAATATATAAAGATGACTGATAAACATTATATATTTACTCTCACTGGAGAACAAAACAGAAAATGACCAGCCCTTATATATATAAAAAAGACAAAGTGGCACTAAATGTTAACAATTTATGAGGCAATTATACTTGGAATAGTCCAGGGAGTGGCAGAATGGCTACCAATAAGCAGTGAGGGAATGACAACCCTGGTTATGATCAACGTTTTTAACAGAACACTTGCAGATGCCCTGCCCATAGCCATATGGCTACACACAGGAACCCTTCTTTCAGCCCTCGTCTATTTCAGGACTGATGTCAAAGAAATACTAAGAGAAATACCACATTATATTAAAAATAGGGATAATCAGGAAAAAAAGGACAGCATAATAACGTTCCTGTTAATAGCAACAGCCATAACCGGAATAATTGGATTGCCACTTATCCTCTTTGCAACTGGATTGGAAGATTTCTCCGGAAAACTTGCAACTGCTTTTATCGGATTACTTCTCATAATCACAGGCCTGTTACAGATATCCGCATCAAAGAGAACAAAGAAGAGAGAACAACCGGTCATCATGGATTCTATTATTACAGGAATTGCACAGGGATTTGCCGCACTTCCGGGAATAAGCAGATCAGGTATAACCGTATCAATACTGCTCCTGCGGGACATTGAAGCTTCACAAGCCCTAAGACTCAGTTTTCTAATGAGCATACCTGCAATCATTGCTGCTGATCTGGGAATGGCTGCAATGGGAATGATAAGCTTTAACCTAAATGCATTACTGGGATTGTTCTTTGCATTCTTATTTGGGATAATCACCATCGATCTTTTCATTAAAGCAGCAAAGAAATTTGATTTTTCAAAATTCTGCATTGCTCTTGGAATCCTCAGCATACTGGCGTATTTTGTATAATTTTGATACGGATTTTGCCACACATGAGAATAAATACATAACGGTTTCTAAAAACGTATAAATACTACATCATTTAATGAGTGTGTAACAATGACTTGCAGAGGAAGGCCTAAATCACCCAGAAGAGTCAAGTGCTCGCCAGGGGCATTGTATTTTAAACCACGGGGAATACCACTTCATGACCTTGAAACAGTAGCCCTCCAAATAGAAGAACTTGAAGCTCTGCGACTGGCAGACCTTGAAGGATTACAACAGGAAGAGGCTGCAATTAGCATGGGTATTTCAAGAAGGGCTTTCTGGCAGGATCTTCAAAATGCAAGGAAAAAAGTGGCTTCTGCCCTTATTGAAGGCAAAGCCATAGAAATTGTTGGCAATAATCCAAAAGATATAGGATAATTGTTACAGTACATAGTTCAATAAAATTGCTCAAAAAGAATAATGCTAAAGGCGAAACAACATGACACAAAATATCCAGAGTGCAGAAGACCTTTTAAAAAAGCCAGAAGAACCAAAGCTCGTTAAGAACATGAGAGCCATCAAAAAGAAAATAATGGTTATGAGCGGCAAAGGTGGAGTCGGCAAAAGCACAGTGGCAGCAAACTTGGCTGCAAGACTTGCAGAACGTGGACATAAGGTAGGACTTCTGGATGCAGATATCCACGGTCCAAGCATCCCAAAAATGTTTGGTATTGAAGATGAGAGACCTACTGTTGATGAGAATGGTATTGTACCCATCAGTGTCGCAGAAAATCTTACTGTGATGTCAATAGCACTTCTTCTTGAGGATAAGGACGCACCTGTGATATGGAGAGGTCCGGCAAAGATGGCAGCTATCAAGCAGTTCCTTGAAGATGTTTCATGGGGAAAACTTGACTATCTTATCATAGACCTGCCACCTGGCACTGGTGATGAACCACTCAGTATTGCACAGTTGATAGAGAAAATGGAAGGTGCTGTTATTGTGACAACTCCCCAGGATGTTGCGCTTGTCAGCGTAAGGAAATCTATCAAATTCGCAGAGATACTCAAAGTACCTGTAATAGGCATTGTTGAGAATATGAGCGGTATCGTTTGCCCCCACTGTGACGAGATGATAGACCTATTCGGTAAAGGTGGCGTCAAGAAAGCAGCATCTGACTTTAATGTACCTGTTCTTGGCGAACTCCCTATGGACCCGAAAATTGCAGAGATAGAGGACAATGGAAAAGTTTACACAGACATCAACGAAAAGATACTCTGGGGCAAGAATTTTGCTGCAATTGTTGATTCCATAGAACAATTCAAAAAGTGATTTAAAAGACCTATACAAGGAAGAGAACTTCTCTTCCATTTTTGTCTTTTTTTTTACTTCATCATTTCCTTCTTCAGACTGTTCACAAATACAGGATGGATTGCAGGCAGAAAGATAAATAAACGCCCAGGCCATCAGGAACTATATGGATTTTAAGAGTGAAACGTCATTCAAATGGCTGTATTCACAGAAGATATCAAAAGTAAAATATCTTGCACGCATCGTTCAGGCAAGTTATCTCTGGAATGAGGAAAATGACTACAAGGACAAACTTGTAAGCTCTAAAACCGGAGACTCATGGAACTGCGACCTGCGGGATACCGCACGTGCAGCTTCTGTTCTTGCACTTACAGGCATCATTTTTCCGGATGTTGAAAAATGGATGCTCTTAAAACAATCCGATAGATCGTGGAATGATGATGTATATGACTCTGTATACGCACTGATATCACTTGCAGATATGGGATCATATAATCAGGAAGGATGTCAGTGGCTTGTTGATAACTACGGACCAGAATGGGAACATCCCGGAACCACTGCTCTCATAATCACTGCCCTCTTAAAACATGAAAAACTTGAAGGTGAAGATGGCTTCAGTAACTTCATAGAGGAACGTGCCAGGTGGATAATCTCACAAAGGAAAAGTGAGGCTGCCTGGAAAACACTGGCAACAAGCAACCTTGTAATTCAATCACTTCTTCTTGCCGGGCATAAGGATGAAACAGTTGTGCCTGTCAAATGGATATTGTCACACATGAATGACAATGGTTCATGGGGAAAAGGAGAAGGAGACATCAATACAACATCCCTGTCACTCATTACTCTGTGGGAATATTTAAAATAAAATATGGCGTTGTTAATAAATGGTAGTTATATATGATAAGAACCTATATTCTTTATGAACTGCCCAAGATGTAAGAGCTCCAGTCACAAAAAGAACGGTATGACTGCTGGCCTTCAGCGCTACAAATGTCATGATTGCGGATATAACTATTCAGTAGAGCTAAAATCAACTGCATTTCCTGAGTCCGTCAAAAGGCAGGCTTTACAACTTTATCTTGAAGGACTAGGATTTCGTTCAATTGGCCGTTATTTAGGAGTTAGTCACGTTTCTGTGTATAACTGGATAAAGAAATTCGGCCAGGAATTAGAGGATTTAAAGAGCGAAAATAAGATATCGATCGTTGAATTAGACGAAATGCACACTTATATCGGAAACAAAAAAAATATTGTTG
>JAVEPM010000079.1:0-13357 GCA_034008115.1 Methanolobus sp. | reverse complement strand
CGTAATTGGCTTCATGTAGCAGGTAGGCAAACTAACCTATTATTTTGCACACAAAAAAAGAGGGTCAGAAGCAATGGATGCTATGGGCATATTACCAGGTTATACTGGTGTTGCAACACATGATTTTTGGAAACCGTACAACAAATATGATTGTCAGCATTCGTTGTGTAATGCACATTTATTACGAGAGTTAACTGGAGTTTCACAAAATAGTGATCAACAGTGGCCAAAGATGATGGGTGATCTGTTAATGTGCATTAAACATCATGTGGATAATGATTTTTTAGATACTAAGCTAATTCAAAGGTTTAGCGAGGATTATGATCACATCACCTGTTTTGGAATGAACGAAAATGCTCCTGATCCGGAATCAAATGTACGGTCTAAAAAACGAGGACATAAGAAGCAAACGATAGCAAGGAATTTGCTGGATCGGTTTATAGGGTACAAGAAAGATATCTTGCGGTTTATGTACGACCTAAACGTTTCGTTTGATAATAATCTGGCCGAAAGAGATATCAGAATGACAAAAGTACAGCAGAAGATTTCAGGTACTTTCCGTAGTGAACAGGGTGCTAGAAATTTCTGCAGGATAAGGGGATACGTTTCTACTATTAGCAAGAATTCGATATCTGTTATCGATGCAATTAGTGCAATATTCGATGGGAAATCATTTGTTCCTGAATTAGAGAAATGATGATAGAGAACTAGGCTGAATAGTTACGATTTACTTTAAAAGAGTAACATCACCACTATTTTGAACCACTACTTCCAATTCACCTTGATACTCCTTTACAATACCAACTATTAACACATGCTCGTTTTCACTTGTTCGTGAGTCAACATCATTTGCACCATTCGATGAAGGTACAAAGACTTTGATTACACCTAAACCATGATCAACGTTCATTAAAAGATGGCCACCTGAGTAAGTAAAGCGTTTTGAAAGTATATCTCCTTCAAGTCGAACTTTTTCACCGGGTACTGAAGAAGGACTAAAGCTTCCCACACTAGCGTCAGCATCACCTGAAAAAAAGGTGGCATAAGCTATTATCAAAGACAGGAAAACCATGCATAGAAGGACCACAACGATTCTCTCTTCTTTTTCCATGGCAAAACACCTCACTTAAGCTTTCTCTATTGAGACTAGCTCAATATCGAAGATCAGGGTTTTACCTGCAAGATCATGATTTAAGTCAAGAGTAACGTTTTCCTCTGATATGTCGACAATTGTCACAGGCCGATTCTGGATACTTACTTTCTGACCTATAACAGGCGTTATGTTTGCAGACTGGAATTCATCCACGGGCACAGGTACCAGAAGTTGAGGATTATGCACACCATAAGCATCTTCCGGAGGAATTGTAACAGTTTTTTCTTCACCAACTGCCATTCCCATTACAGCATCGTCAAATCCTTTGATCATCTGACCTGAACCAGCTATAAAGGACCATGGTTCATAGCTCTTGGAAGGATTGTAGATATTTTCTGCCATAGCAATGTCTGTTTTGGAAGTATCGAACACTGTTCCATCTTCAAGACTACCAGTATAATTAACAGAAACGTTATCTCCAACTTCAACTACTGGAGAATCGTCAGATTCAGTACAACCACAGACAAAGAGAACGCACATCAACAGAACAAAGAATAATATTTTTTTCAAACAACCACCGCTTATATTTAGTTTATATATTCATAATTAGAAAATTAATATTCTTAAAACTAATAATTTTCATGAGTACACTAATGTGATTCTTCAAGGTATATAAGATTACTGAAAAAAATCTTAAAATAATTTTGCCTGCATTTTCAAATACCTACTCTTTAATATATATGCATAAAAAACCTAAAATTAGGTTATTAAATATAGATATTATTTTATAAACAATGCGTCCTATATTTGAGTATATATATATACAGAAATATAGATGTGCGTGTGCGCACAGAAATACTGCAGAACATGAAATATAATCCTATAATTTCACAGGTTGATTAAAATCAAAATCATGCAAATTCTGCATAGTCCTTATTTATCTACACTTTCTATTGATGATCCGTTAGTAATCTCTTTTTTGATAGAATAATAACATTCATCTGCTACTTTCGTGGAACCTGCAAATAGCTTTTTCAAAATCAAAGAGAGAGGCAAATTCATCAACTGTCTCGTCAAACTTTTTTTCGTAATATAGCCCCGTATCCACCTTTCCAACGTGCTTGTAGCCAGAGTTATCAAAGACCATTTTCGTCATTTCGATATTATCGGGGTCAGGAGTCAATTTTGCAAGGACAAGCATTTCTTTCCAGGTGCCTGCCTGCATTGGAGTGAGGAAGTATATCCCCTCACCTCTTTGTTCAGCCTCCCATAGCTGCCACATAGGCACTCCTGTCTCCAAATGCAGAGCACAGATACAATCATCTACAATATTACCCTGAGCATCTTTAAGAATCCTCACCGGCACCTCAAGATAAGCAAAGTCAGATTCAAGTGACCCAAGAACGTTGCCGCAAAGACCATAATAAACGAGGATGCCATCAAATATATCCCCATTTCCTCAATGGCCATGTAGACTTTTTTCTTAAGAAGAGAGGGATCAGCATCCAGTGCAAACTCCAGGATATTAAGGACAACTAAAAACTCATCAGTCTGGCCAAGCTTTGAAGGCACATCATTGGCCGATATTACCTCATACTTTATGGAAAAATCATTTAGTTTCTCTTTTAGTAACTATTCAGCCATAAGTCTCAAAAAAAACAAAAATCAATATATTATGACTTCATTCTAACATTCAGACAAAAGATTCTGATAATCTGAGGGGATTAAAATAGAGCGGAAAGAAATACTTGCAGTTTATGAAGCTGGTCCAGAAGCAGTAGTGGAACTTGTAACTCGATTACTTGGAATAATTGAACAACAATCTCTTCAAATTGCACAACTTGAAGAACGTGTCAAGCATCTGGAAGAAATGCTTGATTCGATGAGAAATCATTTGTTCCTGAATTAGAGAATTGATGCTAGAGAACTAGGCTGAATAGTTACCTAAAATTTAGATATAAGTTTTACAAGCGTACTGTCACCTCTTAACTTTGAAAGATACTTCCACGTAAGTTTGGAGATGAACACGTATAAAAAAGATGTGGCAAAAGTTTGCCACAGATAATTTATTTTTTAATTAATATCTTCAGACCTCAATACAGTTCTCCCAGACACCGTGGATATTACAGTATTCAAGAGCACAGAATGCTTTGAAATCATCGAGTGTGTTCACGTGGAAAGAAGCGACCGGATCTGTATGGACAGGTTCGAAGTTTGCTCTTCCAAGATTGATTGTCTTTCCATCCTTTGTAATACCAAAGAGTTCCACCCATTCTATGTGGTGCTCTACAGTGTTTGGATGTGGTACTTCCTTTCCCACGATTACGCGTACAAAATTCGCTTTTGCTTCTCCATGCCCCCTGATTATCTCTATTTCAGGAACATGTTTTTCTTTACCTTCAACTTCTCTTCCTTGTAATATTTCTCCAAATTTCATATATTTCACCTTTCCTATTATATTATGTATTATTGATCATTTTTCGTTTGCAGGCGGATTGAACACTCTTGTTTCAAGTTCCTTGTCGATCATGAAAAGACCATTTCCTTCATTACCCACAAGTTTGAGCTTTGCTATCAGTTCATTGTCGTTTGCTTCTTCCTCTACCTGTTCTGTGACGAACCACTGTAAAAATATCTGGGTTGCATAGTCCTTTTCCTTATTTGCAAGGTCTACAAGTCCATATATCGACTTTGTGATGAACTGTTCATGCCCAAGAGTTGCCTCGAACATTTCCAATGGAGTTCCAAACTTGCCCGGTGGTTTCTCAATGCCATTGAGGACGACTTTTCCACCCTGCTCGTTTATGTAATCATATATCTTCATGGCATGACTCATCTCTTCCTGATACTGGACCATGAACCAGTTGGCAAAACCATTAAGTCCTGTATAGGTGCAGTGTGCTGACATGTCCATATAAAGATATGCAGAGTACATTTCCTTATTGATCTGCCCGTTAAGGGCTTCTGTCATCTTTTCGCTTAACATTTATTTCTCTCCATTATTAAATTTAGATCATCAGAATACAATGAGCTCATATCCGTCATCCATATATCGTGCCATGCTTGGATGTCCAAACATTTCATCACATAACGGAAGCTCCTGCTTCTTTGCGCTTTCAAGGCTTTCTGTTTTAGAGGCACAAGCTCTGCACACACAGTCTATAAGACCTGCATCCTTTACTTTTTCATACATGCTTGTAAAAGGCTTTTTCTCAGCCTCTGCCTCTTTAACAAGCCGGGTTGCAGAACCTTCGATTATCAATTTAACGTCATATCCCTTCTCTTTCATATCAAGTGCATTCATCAGGGCATGAACAAAACACATTTCATCCCCATTAAATGCAAAAATAGCTACCTTTTTGCTCATAGGTTCACCTCATCTGATAATTCCATTTGCTTATTCCCATATGTAAATTCCCCGCTTATCCCCTTTATGAATGGATAGATTTGTATAAAGTGCTTTCGGTTTCCTGATACAATAGCTTTTACCTCGGTGTTTTCTATGATTTAAACAAAGTATTGTCTGTCATCTGCCTTTCCAGAAACGATTAGGACGGTTATCAGCTTAATATGCAAAGAAGTAATAGCAGTAGTTTTGATATTGTTTCATTTTATTGCAGAAAGGAAAAAGAAGAAGACCAGTTTGGTCTTTCAGGCGGTTCTGTTTCCAGCATAGTTCTCCATTCCTCATCTGTCAACCTTCCTGAAGCTGGACGTGTAAACTCATAATGCTGTATAACAGGACCTGCACCCAGCACTATTTCTCCGGATGGCAACTCATATGCGACCAGTATAATGTCCACATAACCTGTGCCTTCTTCGAGTACCAAACCATTAATGTAATCCGTATGTACATCTGCAACCAGCGTTGTTTTCTTGATGGATGGATCTAAAAAGTAATCTGAATAAATTACTGTAGAACGTAATTTCTGGTCGAAGTTCGCAATAAAGCTGTATTCTTCTGAGCTCAGTTCCTCGTTGTTCAATTCTTTATTTGATATTGTTTCAAGCGTCCCTAAAATATGATCCAGATTATCTAGCCTTTTCTTTGAATACTTATCAAGGCAACCCATCTCATCAAGATGGGCCGACGTATTCCGTGTCATTGTTGACAACTGCCTGTAAAACTCAGGTACAGGTTCCACATATCCAGGGAGAAGCTCCCTTTTTTCTTGCTCATGCATACCGGTGACAGTAGAACTTTGCTTTGCATACAACATAGTATCATGTTTCAACTGGGTCCATGAGAACAGCGCAGTATTGAGCTCTTTATCTTTCCATGCTTCAGTCTGCATAAAAACTGGGTACCTAGGATCATGATCATTTAACAGGTAGCGTAGGGAATTCAGCCATGAAAGATAGAGATTATCATTCCACTTAGATGCATTATAGTTATTCATTTCATGTTTTAGTTCAGAAAGACGCTCCTTATACACAGAATCTGTAAGTTCGCCTTGTGAAGCAAGATGTTCATATGCTCTCTCTGAACCCATAACTGCCATTACATCCAGAGCAGTAGGCATATGGCGGTCTGGAACTTCAGGGTAGACCAGACTTTGCAGGATAAAGGAATCAACTACATGACATTGCCCTAATAGCCGGAAGCCAGCAGTCGAAGAGATACTTTCACTTGGAACAATGTCTGAAGCACTTTTCACCAGTTTACCTGACAATCCTTCATTCCTGTAAGCTCTTAGTTCCATTTTTAGTTCATTTGTATCCAGATCTTCTAAGGTTTCACCTTCATCCAGCGAAGCGTTCAACGCATTGATATATTCATATATACCAAGGTCAGCAGATGTGCCCACCATAAAAGAAATGACACCATTGATCCTCTCCCATTCCGTCATCAGTTGATCATCATTTGCCATGTGTGAAGAGATCAGGGCTGCACTTAGTGTCTGGATTTTTGCTTCTGTTTCAGGGTCATCGCATTCTATCAAATCACTTTTAAGCAGCATTTTCATGCGTCCATGCCATGTCATTGCCTTGAAATAATTTATCAGGTGCTCGGATCTTACGTAATGACCCCTTGGTATATACTGAGAATAATCTTCATTATAGTTGAAAATGGCAGACATGGATATCTGTTTGTCATTGATCTTTACAAGTTCAGCTTCAACGTCTTCAGCTACAAATTCGGGAATCTCAAATGAATAGTTTGAAGCCTGGGAGGTTGTGAAAAGATGCATTTTATCTATTGGGGTAGAATGTTCCCTGACTTCATCACTATCTTTGTTGTTATTATTGTAATCGTTTCCCCTGAATATCTGTTCTTCATTCGGTTCAAGCATAGCAAGAGCCACGGAAAAATAAGCCACGTTTTTTCTGGCTGCTTCCTTCATGAGTCCTGAAGAGCTTTCATAATCTTCAATTGAATACTCCAATAACTTTTTATCAGTCTCCCACAGTGCACGATATAATTGTTCTTCTTCAACGGTCTTGAGGGTCTCAACATATTGAAGATGATACATATGTAGCATGGAATCAGTGGTTATGAATACAGGCAGTCCATTATTATCAATGGTAGAATAAGTTCTGATCACTGAATCTTCCTTGCTGTTGAAAGGATTGCTTACTACAACAAATCCGTTATTTTCAAGTATCCTTATAGATTGCTCATTCAAATCAACAATTTCAGGAAAAATATCGATGTTTGAAATACTGGAACTTGCTAGAGGCAAATTGTAATGAGAAATTGAAGGCTCATTGGTTTCTGGATAATTGACATACAGGAAAAAAAGAATAAAAATAAAAATAATTATCCCGAGTGATAATAATATATTTTTCATTTTCATTTTTAACACCATCATTTTACATAAATATCCAAAAAGAAAAGTGAATATTAGTATTCACTTATTTGTAACTATTCAGCCTGACAATAACACAATCATCCGCCACCATCATAAATATCAGTTGAGTAAATTTCTTTTAAATTGTTTTTTTGTGACTGTTGCTATTGCGTGCGTTTTTTATTTTTAGAGTATCAGCGGACAAAGAGATCCTTTTCAGCAAAAACAAGATCAATAGACATATTGTGGTAGGCTGAATAGTTACACTTATTTTACATATATATTATACATAGGCAGTCTACACCATTCAGCCTCCCAATAGATGTCTCCTTCATTTATCGGCGATGGGTCATAAATATATAAATATCTATCTCCGAACTCTCCCCATCCGGCACATGCTCTGGCATGACCTTCAGCATAATCATTAACGACTGCGCTAACAAATGGTTTTTTTGAATTGATAGTATCTTTTACATACTGCCATTGTCCTGAGGTCCAATAAAATTGAAATGCCTCTGAATCTGTTTTATCTAACTCATTGAAATAATAGTACATTTGCCCTGCCAGATCAACTCCTGGGTCGTTGCCCATTATCCCAGCAATATAGTTCTGAGTATGATCAACATTGTAGTAATCAGCTATCATCTGACCAACTGCAGGAGCGCAGTAATCCTTATTTTCTTGTCCAAACAAACTGAACCTACTCAATTTTTTTGATGACACAGCTTTACTTGAGAGTTCAAGAACCTCTCCATTATCATCCCATTTCTGTATATTTTCTTTCATTTCTTTTACTGAAATTTGATCATATACAGACCATGTATCGGCTTTCACTCTCTTTGGTAGAAACAATTGAGTAATCAACTGCATCTATAAAAACATTTTTAACTTCACCACTTTTTGTATTTTGTAGTTGTAGTTTCATTCCTATTTTTGGGTAGCTATAACATACAATCTTAGCAGAATCAATTTTATGATTTGGATATTGAGATTTTACTATTGTGCTGGACTCGTCTTGGAGTATTTTAAAATTCCATACCGGGGCTTTTAATCCTATGGCACAAATTTGACTACTTAGAACCTTGCTGGCACTTGCTCTAATTGTACCTATACACACCCCAATCTTTTTCAACAGAAAACTGATAAAACAGTTTCTTATCATTGATGTCATAGATTGTTAAAGGATTTTCATTTAAAGTTGCACTTGTCCAATTAGTTCCATCGGGCCCAGGAAAACCAGCTGCGATGAAATTGTTTAGCATAACTTTAGCGTGTTTGTAGGCATCATTCATTGAAACATAATTCATTTCGATAATAGCTGACTTATCGTTTTCAGTTGATCCTGCAGCATTCAGAACTAAAAATGTCATCAAAAATACTAGCAAATACAAACAAAATATTGTATTTTTTGTTTTCACTTATTTCCCTCACTCAAAAATTTGATGCTCAAATGAGTACAATACATTAGTGTGTTTTGTTGGGTATAAATAGTTTGTGACCATTAACTAAACTGTTAATACAGTTACTTTTTTGCAATCTGCTCCTATTTTTAAAATACAAAAAAAGAGTTCAATAGTTCAGTGGATGTCTCTTTTTAAATACCTTACATATATTATTCATTTTTCATACTTTAAATGCTTGTTCTTCTCGTTTTCTTCCTTATATCTGTGACCTTTACCAGACAATTTAAATAATCTAAAGCCACTTAGGATAAAAAACACAAACAATACATTAATTGATTATATTTATCGGAGAGTCACAATGACCATTCCAAAAGAATATGACCCACATATTATAGAGCCCAAATGGCGTGATTCATGGAATATGTCCATGTATCATTTTGACTGGAAAGATGAAAGCAGGCCCCAGTTCATAATTGATACGCCACCACCATATCCGACGGGAAATTTCCATATAGGTAATTCCCTTAACTGGTGTTATATCGATTTTGTTGCAAGATACAAACGAATGTGCGGATATAATGTAATGTTCCCTCAGGGATGGGACTGCCACGGTCTTCCTACTGAAGTGAAAGTTGAAGAGATCCATGGTATCACAAAGAACGAGATTTCAAGAAAAGAGTTCAGGAACATGTGCCGTGAACTAACACTTGGAAACATCGAGAAAATGAGAAGCACAATGCTAAACCTTGGTTTCTCAACTGACTGGAGCAATGAGTTTGTGACAATGGAGCCTGAATACTATTCCAAGACCCAGGTGTCTTTCAGGAAGATGTATGATATGGGCCGTCTCTACCAGTCTGAACATCCTGTAAACTGGTGTCCAAGATGTGAGACGGCAATCGCTCTTGCAGAAGTAGAATACGAGTCCCGGGAAACGAAGCTCAATTATCTGCATTTTGATAATCTTGAGATCGCAACCAGCAGACCGGAATTGCTCGCAGCATGCGTTGCGGTTGCCATCAATCCTGAAGACGAGCGCTATAAAGACCATCTCGACTCAACTGTAAAAGTACCCCTTTTCGGTCATGAGGTCAAGGTAATCGGTGACAAGGATGTAGACCCTGAATTTGGTACCGGTGCAGTTATGATCTGTACCTTCGGCGATAAGCAGGATGTCAGATGGTGGCTGGAGCACAGTCTTCCACTACGCAAGGCCATTGACAAGGGTGGTCTTATGACCGAGATTGCCGGCAAGTACAAGGGCATGTCTATTCCTGAATGTAAGAAAGCCATCATTGAAGACCTTGAAAAAGAAGATTATCTCTTTGAGCAGAAGCCACTTGAGCAGAATGTCGGCATGTGCTGGAGATGCAGCACTCCTATTGAGATCCTTTCCGAACGCCAGTGGTTCATTAAGATAGATAATGATGAGGTGTCAAAGGCATCAAATGAAATTGAGTGGCTGCCTGAATATATGAAGGTCAGGCTTGATAACTGGACAAACACAATGGAGTGGGACTGGTGTATATCCCGCCAGAGACTCTTCGCAACACCAATACCTGTATGGTACTGCAAGCATTGTAATGAGGTAATGGTTGCAAAGGAAGAATGGATGCCTATTGATCCTACGCAACAACAACCACCAGAAGCCTGTAAATGTGGCAGCACGGAGTTTGAGGCAGAAGAGGATGTTCTGGATACGTGGATGGATTCATCTATCACAGCACTTCATGTTTGTGGCTGGCTCACAGACCATGAAATGAGACTGCCTGCACAACTTCGTCCACAGGGCCACGATATTATCAGAACCTGGGCATTCTATTCCATATTACGTTCCATGGCAATCACAGGCAAAAAACCATGGGATGCTATCCTGGTTAACGGTATGGTGCTTGGTGAAGACGGCCACAAGATGAGCAAGTCACTTGGTAATGTCATAGCTCCTGAAGAAGTGATCACTGATTATAGCGCTGATTCATTCAGGCAATGGGCTGCAATTGGTGGATCTCCTGGATCTGATGTGATGTTCCGCTGGAAAGATGTTGTTTCAGCATCAAGGTTCTTCACAAAGATGTGGAGTATCTACAGGTTCAGCATGTCTCACCTTGAGGATTATGAGCACAGCGATATTGATGTTTCAAAGCTTAAGATAGTTGACAAATGGCTTCTGAGTAATCTCAACAGACTTATTATGTCAGTTACAAGATCTATGGATGCCTATCAGTTTGATGAGGCATTCAAAGCTGTCAGAGCTTTTACATGGGATATCCTTGCAGACAATTACATAGAGCTTGTAAAAGCACGTCTTTATGGTGATGATGAATCTGGAAAACAGGCTGCAAGATATACATTATATACTGCAATTGATGCGCTCTCCCGTTTACTTGCACCATTTGCTCCGTTCTTTGCAGAGGAAATGTTCTCTCACATAGGCGATGGCAGTGTGCATGTTATGGCTTGGCCTAAAGCCTGTGAATCCCTGATAGATGCTGAGATTGAGCAGTCTGGTGAATTCATAAAGGATGTTGCAAGCAGTGTAAGGAGATACAAATCCGAACACGGTATGGCACTCAATGCTCCTCTTGCAAAAATAGAGATTTATGGCAGTCTTGCAGACATCACTGATGTTCTGGGCGCTACGAATTCTCCAGTAGAGCTCATTGCAGGTGAACCTGATTTTGAACATGTTCCTGTGAATGTCAAAGCTAATATGGGTGTGATAGGTCCTAAATTCAGGGGACAGGCAAAGGATATAATCAGTGCACTAATTGAAGAAAATCCAAAAAAGATCGCTGATGAAATTGAAAAAGGAATGATAACTGTAAAAGTTAACGGTGACATGCTTGAACTTGAACCTGAATGTGTTGAGATAGAGAAAGAAGTTGTCTCAGCCGGAAGGGCAGTTGATGTTCTTGATATCAGCGGGGTTCCTGTAGTTATTGTGAGATGAGCTTTCTATGGATGTGAATGTGAGCAATGCCCGCATAAACTTTAAAAGCATCCATTACCTATTTTACAATGTTGTTCGTGAGTATAATAATGGTTGCATATTAACGGTTGCATAATAACATTTACATAATATTTGTCTGCTTGACAGGTGATCAGTTGAAAATAAAATCCAGGGTACAGCTACGAAAATCAGCAAAGAATCAACTTTTAAGCGATATCACTTCTATCTTTGGTGACGCGGTAAAGCAGCTTGAAAAGAGCAAATTTGAAATGGCACACATAGATGATCAGTCACTTGTACTTGTTGATGGGGAGCCGCTCTTGTTCCAGATAAATGGCTTTTACTTCCCTACTGTAAAAGGAGTCCTGAATCTTGGTCTGACCAAAAATGTGGTAAAAGTTGATTCCGGTGCTGTTCGTTTTGTTGTAAATGGTGCTGACATAATGTGTCCGGGAATTGTTGCTGCTGATCCGGATATCGATGAGAAGGATCCTGTTATCATAATTGAAGAGGCTCATGGCAAACCATTGGCCATTGGTACAGCTTTGATGCCAGGTGCTGATATGCCAGGGAATAAGGGCAAAGCTGTAAAGTCCATACATTACGTGGGTGACAAGCTCTGGAATCTGGACATATGAGAGAAATCATTAAAATAGGATGAGTTTTAATATAAATGGCAGCAAGAGTTTATATTAATAGTCCGGCAACATATTAAGTAGTAGTGATAATATTATATAACAATGTTTTTCAATACATGAGGGCGAATTATGGCAAATATCGTGAACAAATTATTTGGTAGTAGCAACAAAAGCTCAACCACTGAAGATGAATATACAGAACTTGACCTCACTAAGTATGAAGAGGTAATGGATGATGAACCTGCAGAGACCTATATAAGGGTGGCAGAGCTCACAAACCTCAATGAGCTTAGCTCACTCAAAAAGGAAATATATGACGGTAATATCGTAATGATCGATATATCCAACATCAAAGTGGACAAATTATTGCTTGACCGTGCGTTGAAGGACCTCAAGGAGGTTGTAATGGATGTTCATGGCGACATTGCCGGCATCAAGGATGACCAGGTTCTGGTGACCCCAATGGGTATCAAGATCGACAGGTCAAAGTTAACTGGTGGCAGATATTGAACTCAAGAGACTCCTGCCAGAGCTTTGAAACAAGAACCTCATGCCCTCTTTGCCATGAAGATCTGGTGATTAAGTGGCAGGGTGATAATATTCCTTATTTTGGTGAGGTGATGTATATTACTGCATTATGTAAATGCAGTTTTAGATTTGCTGATACCATGATCCTTTCACAGAAAGAGCCAATGAGGTATGTGTTAAAGGTAGAGGGTCTTGAGGATCTTAACAGCAGGGTAATACGTTCCACTTCAGGTACCATTCGTATACCTGAACTTGGAATTGATGTGGAGCCTGGTTCTATCTCAGATTCTTACATCACAAACATTGAAGGAGTTCTTGACAAGATCTACAATGTAGTAATCACTGCTACCAAATGGTCAGTGGATGATGAGGAGAAGTACTCTCGTGGACTTGAACTCCAAAAGGCACTTGAAGAGACAATTGAGGGTAAAAGAACCCTTACTGTAATAATGGAGGATCCTTTCGGCAATAGTGCTATTATTTCCGATAAGGCTAAATCCTACGCACTTTCTCCCGAAGATTCTGAACAACTCAAGACTGGAATGATAGTCTTTGATATGGATTCTTCAGAGATGGAACTTGATGCCTCTGACTGCGAGCATCAGTTAAAGGAATGAACTTTCATTCCTGCTCCTTTTTTTACTTTGATAAACTTTAAGTGTTTATTTACTTAAAGTGTATTACTATAAAATCATTATACAAAAGGGGGAACTTATGTGGAAGAAGAATCATGCAAAGAGCCTGGAATGCCATTGATCGGTGATGATGCACCTGCCTTTAAAGCCAGGACTACTCTGGGGATGGTAAATTTCCCGGAAGACTATAAAGCTCACTTTCCGCAGGTACATCTTAAATCTAAACCTTTTTAACATACTTCTTCCATTTCATCAGTAAGATCATTTGAGGGGATGAACCAACTGCATGGAAATAACAACTACATCACTTTCACACCT
>JAVEPM010000078.1:0-13740 GCA_034008115.1 Methanolobus sp. | reverse complement strand
CAGAAACATGACTAACTCCTAAATAACGGCCAATTGAACGAAATCCTAGTCCTTCAAGATAAAGTTGTAAAGCCTGTCGTTTAACAGAATCGGGGCTGGCAGTTGATTTTAGCTGCACTGAATAGTTATATCCGCAATCATGACATTTGTAGCGCTGGCGGCCAGCAGCCATACCATTCTTTTTGTGACTGGAACTCTTACATTTTGGGCAGTTCATAAAGAATATACGTGCTTATCATATATAACTACCATTTATTAACAATGCCAAAATAAATATCACAATCAACATATTTTTTGATATTTAGCATCTGTAGCACTATTACTTTATTTTATTTTAACGTTTTTGGTTAAATGTTTTATCGATGATGCCAATTCAGTTGTGAGAACTTTTGATGAAATAATGGCTCTGTAGAAATCCTTCATTTTAATAAAATTCAATGAGTGTAATTAATTATTTGAACATTTTCACCAAGTTTATTTTTTATGGATTCCTCAATTATTACTGCATGTGGACAAGGAAAACCAATAGGGTTTCCTCTAGTGATACAGGACGCAAGTACTATAGTATCGGCACCTCTTTTAACCATTTCTTTGGCTCTGGTTACAACTTTTTTGCCAGGACAACCTCCACAAGAAACCATGCCTATTATTTCAATGTTTTCTTTAATGCCTTCAAAAGCACATTTCTTTTCTCTTATTATTTTAAAATCCATAGTTCCAGGACACATATCTTCTGTTTGTCTACATCGAATTATTCCAATTTTCAAAACAAAGCACCACCTTTCATTTGTATAAATATTCTAACTTAGTGAACTACTCCTCCCTGCCTGCTTTCAGCATTCGAGGAAGGGGACTTCTGCTTCAGATGTTAAATTCCTGTAATCACATGATATACAATAAATATTCTATTTAATCTTAGCCCCCTTACATCATTTGAGGATTTCTACAGAGCCGCAATTTATAAACCGAAACCTCCAAATAAAAGAAAAACTTCCAACAGCATTTTGAAAAACGCCATTTTTTAAAAACCATCTCGGTTTTACTGTAAGCCTGCAAAGGTGAAGGAAGATTTCTTCCTACTATAACAACTAATCGGAATTCTCGCAAGTACTTTTTTCACAAATATTTACAATAATGGCAACCAGCAAATAAACCCATAAACAAGAAACTACAATCGTAGTTAGGATAAATGGGACATTGCTAGTGTTGCATCACACTTAATATGACGTGATATTTATTACCAATAACACTTTATTTTCTTATATCTCACATTCCGCAGGTATAATTCCATTTTGAACAATTTTGCATGATAGCGTTTTTCAAACATAATTAATATCAATCTTATTTTTATATATTCAGGAAAAGCTTGTTTTGGTTGCATTCTTATTGAACAAGCAGAACATATTTTCCAGAGCATATAATCAAAATCATTACCAAGCAAAATGATGAACTTTTATTGTCGACCTGCGGAATGTGAGTTATATACAAAGGAAATACATTATTACACTTAGCACAGATGAAAGAAATGAATTAGAGTCAATAACTTCTAAAGGTAAGCACAAATCACAAAAGTACCAGAATGCCTTGATTTTGTTAAACTGTGATGAAAGTGAATACAAAAAAAAGAAATATACCAATGAAATAATATCAGGTATTCTTAATATTAGCATGAGAAAAATTGACCATGTGAAAAAGAGGTTTGTTGAAGATGGACTCGAAATCACATTAAATGGAATAGAAAGTGAAAGGGTCTATGAAAAGAAATTGATGGTGATCTTGAAGCACATATTATTGCACTTAGCTGTTCTGATCCATCAAAAGGTCATAGTCAGTGGTCATTGCGATTATTAGCTGACAAAGCAGTAGAATTAGAATACATCGACAGCATTTCCTATGAATCAATAAGACGCGTTTTAAAAAAACGAACTTAAGCCGTGGAAAAAAATTGGTTGGGTAATCCCTCCAGAACAAAACAGCTCTTTTGTAGCTCAGATGGAAATGGTATTAGATGTCTACAAACGTAACTATTCTGCTTCTAATCCTGTTATTTGTATGGATGAATCCCCTAAGCAACTGATATCTGAAACCAGAACTAATATCCCTGCATCTTCTGGAAAAGTTGTCAAGTACGATTATGAATATCGCCGGGTTGGTGTTTGTAACATATTCATGGCTTGTGAATCCTTAACAGGAAAAAGAATGGTAGAAATAACTGAACGCAAAACAAAAAAGGATTGGGCTAAGTTTATAGAAAAGATTGCGATACTCTATGATTCTGCAAAAAGGATTACTCTGGTTATGGACAACTATAATACCCATACACATGGATAATTTTATGAGGTTTTTCCTCCTGAAAAAGCTAAAAAACTTCTTGATAGATTCGAATTGATCTTTACTCGGAAACATGGAAGTTGGCTTAATATGGCAGAGATCGAGTTAAACGTCTTTAACAAACAATGTTTAAATCGTAGAATCGGCGATAAACAAATCCTTATCGATGAAATTAAAGCCTGGGAATCTTATAGAAATAATCTGAACAGTAAAATAAATTGGCAATTCACAACATCAGATGCAAGAGTTAAACTAAAAAGACTTTATCCGACGATAGAGGTGTGACGGGACACTAGTTCTAAACGTTAAATATTCGACATATTTTTCTGTTCCAAAGGTTCTTGCTACAAAAATCGTAAGAAAGAAATTAGCAACATTTGGTAAACTTAAACCAACTAGCAAAACAACAAAACAGTATCTTTTTTCTCTTGTCAGCTTTAACAAGTTTTGTAAATTCATGCCTTGCTTCAAGGCAATTGACATTTAAAAATATTGTTATCACATTTTATGAAATACATTGAGATGAAAATAGATATAACACTACTTTAAAGAAGTGTCATACTTTTCCCGCTAATACCCTTATGTTCAATCTCAATTGTCCTTGATGTACTGGCTCATCTTCGGTGTCAGCAGCAGCATAATATGCGGAAGCATGTTCGGTAACAGATTCTCCAACTGCTGGAATGAGATTCGAAAAGAATCATGTTGCTCTATAATAACAGTCTTTTCCAGATCCAATTTCTATTATCTTTTTCTCACTGAGCAGATTTTCAATTATTGGCAACAGATCATTTTTATCAATATCAAGAGATTGGACTATTTGATCAAATGTGCATGGTCTTCGGAGTATGAGGTCATAGACTTCATTTGTAAGGTTTTCATGTTTGATGTTAGATCTATTTCTTTTCAGACCTTTTAGTACGAGCTTGATCCTTTTCCTGCCTAGTTCCTCATCGAACGTCTGTGCGATTTCCTTGAGTCTTTTTTCCGTTACAGGGATGATAAAATCTTCAGCAGGAGGTCGACTTGTGGTCAGTAGCTCGATCTCATCCGGATCGATAGACCTGAGAACTTCGATGAGTTTATTGATCTCTTGATCGCTTGAATTTGTAAGGTAGCCATTATTTGAGTCGAGTAACATGACTTCTATAGCGAGTTTTGCCCCTTTCATTTTCTGTAATTCTTTGAGTCCTTCGATGATATCCTTAACTTCAATTCCGTTTGCAGGTCTGTTGATGGACTGGAAAGTATCTTCATTTCCTGAGACTAATGTAGCAACCACAATATCTGCTTTTGACAGATTGTTTCTGACATCCTCCCTAGTCACAAGTGATGAGTTCGTGATAACGCAAATTGGAACATCACTGATCTTCCTTATCTCCTCGATCATCTCACCTATATCCAGGTTCAATGTAGGTTCACATGTCCCTGAAAATGTAATGAAATCAAGGTCATCTACTTTTTTGTGATAATTGGTTATGGCATCAATTACTTCTTCAGTTCTCACAAAACCTGTAACTTCTGAAGAATCTGATATTTTATGATCTACATGTCCAAGCTGACAGTAGACACAGTCGAAATTACAGTTTTTCTTGAATTCACCTTTCCTGATAATATCTATTCCAAGTGACCTTCCAAGTCGTCTTGAAAGAATTGGTCCGTAGACGATCCTTGTTTTCATTTAGATCAGTTCTTGATCATGGGCTTTCCACATTTAGGACAATTGATCTGGGCACAGGGGGGTTCCTGGCTGATGGGCTTGTTCATAGCCACAGCCAGGACATTTACATTGTCCTCCTGGTGTGGCAGGTACTGGTCCATTGCCATTGCGCTGTCCTCTTTGTCCCAGATTTTGTCCCTGTCCTCTTAGTCCTTCTTCCTTGACCTCCAACTAGTCCTTGTCCTCTCGGTCATGTTCCATCTTTTCCTGGCATAGTATAGTTTCCTCCTTCTACTCGAATTGATTTTCCATTCACCAGAGCGTCTGATATTTTCTCAGTGTTCTGTGTAGCGTCCTTTGAAAAGTAGACTGATGTACTTCCATCTTCTGAGCTGCTTCATCCTGTTTCATTTTTTCAAGATAACTTAATCGCAATGCTTCAAGTTCATCAATAGTTATGTTTACCTCGTCCATACTTTCTTTTTACATGAACCGTCCAAAATGTAAGAGTTCCAGTCATAAAAAGAATGGTATGACTGGTGGACGCCAACGCTACAAATGCCATGATTGTGGGTATAACTATTCAGTGCAGCTAAAATCAACTGCCAGTCCCGATTCGGCTAAACTGCAGGCTTTACAACTTTATTTTGAAGGATTAGGATTTCGTTCAATTGACCGATATTTAGGAGCTAATCACATTTCTGTGTACAACTAAGTAAATAATGTTAGTCAAAAATCAGTAGATAAAAAAGCGAAAATAAGATATCTGTTGTTGAATCTCACCTTCCGCAGATATCTCCTTACAAATAGTATTTTTCACAGCTTGTTTATATATGATTCATAATCTTCTCTTTGATCATGTCCATATTTGCAATCTGCACTTATTCCTTTGAACTCATTCTTATTTTGGCATTGTTACTCAAACATAGCTAGCTCATTATTTCTGTATTTCATCAAGAGCAAAACAGAGTATTTCAGCATTTCAAGACTCTTAGTATAATAGTTTGACTTACATCCTGGGTAGTTCATGTATAAAGTTAGACTTTCATGATAGGGAACACCCTTTAGTTACCAATGCCTAAAAATAAAATGATCCTCCACAGCATGCAGCATCCTTCCTTGTACCCATCCTGCATATTATTGAATAATGCATTTATTGAATACTACAAGTTTAAAATGAAATTACAGGGTCTCTACAAAGCCTATTTTAGATAAATATATATACTTTCCAGATACACAACTTCCTTATTAATAATTATATTCTGGAGGTGGGTATGTTGGATTATGAAATGGCTTTAAAGAATTCCTGGAATGTTGTTAAAAACAACATTGTAACTTTTATAGTGGGTTTATTGATAGCCGTGGTAGGCTCAATATTGATAATTACCATTGCACCTCTTGCCTATGGATTTACCTACATGGCAGTAAAAGGAGCAAGGGGAGAAACAATAGAGATCAATGACGTATTTGCAGGTTTTAACAAGAATGATTTCATCAGAAGCTGGACATTCATGCTGATATACATAGTATTTGCCGCAATGCTGGGGCAGATATCATCTATACTCTCAACAATAGTAGCAATATTTGTCATGTTCACAATGCCACTACTTGTCATAAAAGGATATGATGGCATTGAAGGAATAAAAGAGAGTATTGAGATTATTAAGACCTCTCCGGTGGAAAGCATAGTTGTCTATGCGATAATTTTTGTTCTTAACATGATAGGTGCGCTACTTTTTGGTATCGGTGTGCTGATAACAGGACCAATAACTGCAGTATTTCTTGCAAGCGCAACATTTGAACTTGCTGGAAAATAAAAGCAAAAATAGAAGAGAAATTAATATGAAGGCTGTAAACATCTGTTTACAGCATTTTTTTAAAATATCAGTAATTATAATACGACCCTGCTGGTCATATCCCGTATATTTCAGATCCTTTTTTAACCTTCTCAATGTCTCGTTCGATGACAGAAAGCCTGTTCTTATCAACTTTCATACCGGCAAGGCTCTCGATGAACCAGATAGACTTAACGTGGTCATCGGGTGTGAGCTTCCAGTCAGGTTTTTCCATGTAAAAATCAATTCCTTCGGCATAGTGGAGCAATTCCATTCTCACTTTATCAGTGATCCATCCAAGCTCCTCGTAGTATGAGAGTATATCCGGAAGATTATTACGACCGACAAGTTCCATCAAAAACTCAAGCCACTCCATACAGAGTTTCATATTGCCTGAATTTTTGACTATGTTAGAAAGGTGGACATTTTGCCCGAATCCTTTGTAACTCCTTGCCCCAAGTTTTTTCAATTCACTTTCCACATATTCTGTGGAAGAAGTGATCTTTTCAAGCATTGCAACATCCTTCTGCTTGGATCTCTGCCTGAAATCCTGGAACTCAGATGAGAGATTACCCATATTATCAATCAATGAAGATATCGACCTTGAAAATTCCATTGAAGTTGATCTTGCATCTTCATTGGATTTTTCTATGGAAACTATATTTGAAGCAAGTAGATCCAGTTTAGCTGAAATTTCATCGACCTGGGAAAATTTTGATTTTTTTTCCTGTAAAGATTCATGCAACTGGGCAAGAAGTGCAGTATAAGAATTCACAAGTCCGGAAATGTCATCCTCCATCCGGGACAGATCAGAACTAACAGAAGAATTGCCAGATTCTATTGCAAGAAGATTTGATTCAAAATCACTAAGCTTCTGTGCAACTATACCTATATTTGTTTCAATTTCAGCGACTTTTACTTTGTCCTGTGACAGTAGCTCTTCATTAGCTTTTACAAGAGAAGATAAGGTCATATCCATATCTGAAAATTTACTTGAAAGGGTATCTACTTCAGCACGGACAGAGCTAACTTGTAAACCCATTCCTCCAATATTGTCTTTTAAAATGTTGATATCGTTTTCTATCTCAGCATTTCCTTCACCTGCCATACCCATATCAGGCTTACTATCCGGCAGCACAGAATCAGGAGAAATATTATTATCCATAGCATTATCCATAGCATTATCCACAGCATTAACTACGGAATCATCAACCGGTGTGATTTTCACAAGTTCGGGATCAGCACTTAAAACATCAGGATTAACAGCTGAAGCAGTGTTTAGAACACTATCAGAGGAAACAAGATCAGCAATGGAATATTTTTCATCCAGCTCCATGATCGGATCATCTATGGGAGTTACTTTCCTGATATCCTCAACCGGTGCAGATCCCATTTCAACCTCAAAAGGATTTAGCTGCGCATTGTTCGTTGCTTTCTCTAAAGTTTCTCCAGGTGAGGAGAAATGATTAACAAAAGAAGAATTGGCAGGATTGACGGAACTGCCCGATTCATTTTCAAATGACGACTGAGCTGATGATGAATCACCAGAACTATTATAGGAAGACTCATCCGATATTGTATCTCCCTTCATGTCTTCCACTCTTTCAATAAGACTCTTCCCTTTTGTCAGGTTTTTAATAAACCCTCTGGCAAGTACAGATATCCCTTCCATGTTTTTCTTAAATGCAGCTACATTAACAGAGGATTTGCTTGATTCCTTCGTGCTAGAACTATCATTTGGAGAAATCTGTTCATTACTGTGTAAAGCTTCTCCAAATGGATTGGCCCCTGGAGCAGGACTGCCAGCAAATGGATTAGCTTCAGCAGTAGAAGTAGATTCAAATGGATTAACACTAGCTACATGGCCAGCATCGAATGGATTGGAAGCAGCACCAGGATTAACATCAAAGGGAGGAGAAGCAGAAGCCGGGCCAGGTTCAAATGGATTGGAAGCAGCACCAGGATTAACATCAAAGGGAGGAGAAGCAGAAGCCGGGCCAGGTTCAAATGGATTGGGAACAGCGCCAGGATCAGCAGCAAAAGGAGGAGAGGCAGCAACTGGACCAGGTTCGAATGGATTGGAAGCAACTGCTGGATTAGCACCATTAGCAAGAGCATCACCCAAAGAAGAAGGAGCATTTTGTTCAGACTCCTGTAAATTTGGCACCGGTGTCTCAAGATCCTCTAAATGCTCTGTGCCGGCAGTTTCAGGATTAAATAGCTCAAATAGTGGGGGAGGAGAGCGCTTGTTATCAGAATTACGTGAATTAGCAGCATTAGCCACAGGAGGATCCCGATTCATGCCGGAAAGATCAGGATTAAACAACGATTGAGAAAGATCAGGAGCAATTTTTCCTTTATCATCTGATATTACAGAAATATCGGGACAGTTCATGAATGGAGGTATAGCAGAGGGTAAAGAAATATTTTCTGAATTCGATTTTGTGTCCTCACTCTTAATTTGGTCCAAAGCAGATAGATCGGGCAGATCTCCAAATGGAGTGCTTGCCTCTGGAATCAAACCTGCACCTGCATCAGAACTAGGCTCAGGAATCTCGATTTTTGCTTCTTCCATTGGAATATCAGCAAAAGCACTTGCTAATATATCAGGAATTGGCGGAGTTGAGCTATTTTTCTTCTCAGAAATATCTGCTGATGTATCTACCTCATCATCCACAGACGACATTATCTCTGCTATTTTTTTATTCTCCCAGGGAAGTTCACTCATATAAACCAACTATTGATCAAAAACTATTATTATAATCTCACGAATATTATATGTTTGATATTTATATAAGAGTTGCTCTTGACATAAATAATATTATTAAGATGTAACTCTTTGACCCAATAAGAAAAGAGTTTAGGCGCACAAGAAAAGTTGAGGGAATAGACGAAAGATGAAGAATGAAATTTATGCTTAAAATTCAATTTACTTTGGGTTTGTGCGCCTCATATGTGCATTGAGGATAATGCTATATAAAGTTTTTGTATGTGGTGAAACGAATAATATAATCCTAAAGCACGATTAAACCGATATCATCCACTGCAGAACATAGATAAGATCTAATAAAAATATAATTTTTTAAATGTATAAATATACAAATTAATATCATACAGATAAAGGTCAAAACCGTGTCAAATTTCTAAATTCGTAACTCTGGCATTTTCAACGGATCTTCTAACAAGTTCATCAATATTGATTTTTTCCTCTTCCATAAGAAGAGAATCAAAACCGGCTTTTACCTCAGGGTACATTGGAATTGCTGCACAGCTTCCTGCAGGTTGGATAGATATATCAAAAGTACCAATCTTCCTTGCAATATCAATGATCTCATTTTTGTCAAGACCTATCAACGGATGATATATAGGAAGACAAAGTCCGTGAATTTCAGCATGCATATTAGCCGCAGTCTGGGAAGCCACCTGGCCAAGAGATGAACCGGTAACTATACCTGAAGCAGCTTCTTTTTTCATTATTTCAGCGGCTATCCTGTACATGGTCCTCTTACATAGAAGACATGTTTTGTTCCTGGAACACTTGTCTATAAAAATCCCGAGATTAGAACCGTTTGGAACCTCATATACCTTGAATGGATGACTTGGACACCATTCCTGAAGCGCTTTTATGCAATCCATTGTGCGCTTATGAGCAGGGTCTTCATTGTAGGGAGAATTATTACAATAAATATGCACTATCTCCACACCCCTTTTCATTAAAAGCCAGGTGGAAACGGGAGAATCAATGCCTCCTGAGATCAGAGAGACCATTTTGCCCTGAGTTCCCATGGGAAGTCCACCCACACCTTTCACAGCTTCTGTGAAAACATATGCTTTGCTCTGACGCATTTCAACGAAAATTTCCCTGTCAGGATTTGATAGATCCACAGAAGGTGTGAACCCTTTTGATTCAAGCATACCCCATACTGCGTCGCCACATCCCATTCCAATATGACGTGACGAAAAATTATGGTTACCCGTACGTCTGGCCCTGATTGCAAATGACTGGCCTTCAAGAATAAAACCATCAGCAAGTTTTGCACACAATGCAGCTGCAGACTCAATGTTAGCATCAGTCACCTGTGCGAAAGAGGTAGAAACCACTCCAAAAACATCCGCTGCAGCTTTTGCAGCTCGCATATCATCAGTTTCAATGAAAATTCTCCCCCATTCACGCATTATGCGGGAATACGGGATACCACGATGTTCCAGCATTGCTGAGATATTGTTCACCAAAGTCTTCTCATAGCAGTTACGAACACCTGTACTCTTTAAGGCAAGTTCACCATACCTTACAATGATTATGTTTCCCATTAACAAGAAATCAGTAACAAGACTATTAAAGTTAATCGGAGAAAGTCATCTCAAAATAAGAATACAGAAGGTCTACTTTATCGTTTGATGTTGAAATCCAAATATTCTGAAGAGAAAGAAGACCATGATATGTCCAGATCATCAACTCTGGCTAAAGCCGGACCTATATTCAAATAATCGACCAGTTGTAGGATTGAAGACTTTTTACCTTCGGCAAAAACCTTGACCCTGCCATCTGGCAGATTCTGTGCAAAACCCGCAAGCTCCAGTTTTTTGGCATTTTCCAGAGTGAATTTTCTAAAATAAACACCCTGCACCTTTCCTTTAACAATTATAGTTGCAGAGGAAAGTTCCTCTGCGTAGGATGTGTCGTTCTGCATACTCATATATTTGTATGAAAGACTTATATGAATTTTGGCCTCTGACTAAGCATTTTTGCAAGACAGAGTCCTTTATATGGCATCCCTTCAATTTCAGAAGAGATTCTGGAATTAAGTTCTTCAGGAGCCATCTCTACCTTTACCGGCTTCTTAGGTTGTGATTCTGCACGGATGGTCACATTGATAGTGCCATTTTCCACTTCACTGTCGCCAACAACCACAACATAAGGAATCCATTCGCGACCAGCCTCACGTATCTTCTTACCTACTGTGTCATCCCTGTCATCAATATCAACACGGCAATTGAGCTCTTCAGATACCTTTAGAGCGTAATCAATGTGCTTTTCTGCTATTGGTATAACCCTGACCTGTGTTGGAGAAAGCCATAAAGGTAGAATTGGAACTCCACCCTTTTCAGCCTGCATTGCCTCTTTTTCAAGCAGCCCGTAGATACATCGCTCAATTGCACCACTTGGGGAGCAGTGAAGGATCACAGGCTTGTTGGCATTTCCATTGGAATCGATATAGTTGATATCATATCTTTCAGCATTCTCAACATCAATCTGTACAGTTGAAAGCGCACTTGCCTTTGCAAGAGCATCGACGAAATTGAACTCGAATTTAAGTACGAAATAAAAGAAACGAGTATCCCACATTTCAATAAGCACCGGCTTATCAACAGTCTTTGCAAGATTGGTTATGAAATCCTTATTCTCTTTGTAGAAATCCCTGGTAAACCTGATCGCAACTTCAAAGTCATCCACCTTGATACCAATTTTATCGAGAACAGAGATGCACATATTGTACTGCTCATCAAACTGGGATATTGCCTGCTCCATATCAGTACACAGGCTATGCATGTCCGGCATTGTGAAAGCGCGCAGACGTCTTAGACCCACAAGTTCCCCACGCTGCTCCTTCCTGAAGCTGTACCTGGTCATCTCTACCATTTTCAGTGGCAGGTTCTTGTAGGAGATGGTCATATCATGATTCATGAGGAACTGACCGAAACATGCGGCGAACCTGAGGAAAAGCTGCCTTTTGTCAGATTCAATGGAATACTGACGTGCAGGGAACCTATCAAGGTATTTCTTCAGGGTTGGATGATTCATATCATACATAAGAGGCGTTTCAACCTCCATTGCCCCAACCTTTGAGGACTCCTCAAGCACATAGTTCTCAAGCAGTGATTTCATCAGACGGCCCTTTGGATAATAGCGCATATTACCAGAATCTGAGCCTGGCTCATAATCTGCCAGCTCCAGCCTGCGCATCAGCTCAACATGTGGAGGTGCCTTTTCAACAGCTCTCTTCTTGGATATCTCATAATCCACAAACTTCCCGAGATTCTCATGCCCTGAAAAATCAAAGTTAGTTGCGTCGTGCAGAGTGCCATCCGGTGTAAGGATGTGCCAGTATGATTTCGCAGTACTCTCAGCTTTAAGAGCTTCGGAAACTACTTCTTCCTTCAAAGATGCAACACAGGAGGATGTTTCAGACTCTGGTGCCGCTTCATCCGGAACGATGGAGCGTGAAAGTTCAGAAAGAGGGTGGCCTTTGCAACTTATCTTGAAAGACTTATACCATCCAAATGGAGCCCTTTTTACAGTGAAATCCCCGGAAAGTGCTTCTTCTATTCCTTTAAGGACAGCAACACCAGCCTTTGGAGATGAAAGGTCTGAGCTCAGGTGAGCATACGGATAGACCATTATGCTTTCAGCTTTAACCTGTAAAGCCGCATTTTTTATCTCGTCTACAGCTTTTGAGATAGCACTTTCAACGTTTGACTCATCGATCCTTTCCACTGCAATGAACGCAGTAAGAGCTTCCTCGAGTCTGCCTTTTTTAAAGGACTCTTCTATTTTTTCAGCAACCGGAGTGCTCTTTTTCACTTCATATTCAATATAATCAGAATGGATCAGTAATAATTGCATAAATACACCTTTGTGATATCTGCTACCTTAATTAGACCAATCGTTAATAACCTTTTTCAAGGCAGTGAAAAACAAACACAGGCCCATTAACAGAAAATGAGGTTCTTTAAAGCTTTCAATCTGCAAGTTTTTTTTCACAGACTGGAGTATCTTCTTGTATAGGTCCCGGTTCACCATAACCGGTATGAACCCGATATGCTGCAATTATTGAACCCAGCACTATAGGAGCTATGAAGAAACCTGCAATACCCCCTACAAATGCACCACCTAAAAATGAAAGAAAAAGAAGGAAAGGATGTACTTGAGATTTTATACTTGAAATGTAAGGACGCAGAAAGAGTTCAGGAGGAGCATAGATAACTATGGATGAAACTACGAAAAACATAATTGCACTTTCAAGCCCCAGAGCCAGATAACGATGAACGCACAAAGCAAGCAAAACCATATAACCGGCAAAGAGGGGAACAACAGATGCTATGAATATAAGAGTGGACAAAGCCAGAATATGAGAAAAACCGAATGCATAGAATACTATTATAGAAAGTATACTGGCAATCAATCCAGCTGATGCATTGCCTATGAAAACACCCTGCAGTATAACATCAAGGTGGAATAGATATCGGGTCACTGTAGACTTATGCTCGCTTGGAACCACCCGCAATACGGAATTATAAAGACTTTTGCCATCTGCAAGTAAAAAATAGCAGAGGAATATTGCAACAAGCAGATTTAAAGCGAACATCACCAGATTTTGGGCATAAGCTAAAATTCCGAGCTTACTAAGCAGGGGGAAGAATGAACTGGAAATATTCCATACCATTTGTTGTACATCGACACCGTACTTTTCTGGTATATCTATGGACCTGAAAAGATCAAATGTTGTGTTGATGACATCCGCCTGGTTCTCAATTATCCATATTACCTGACGAAGTATTTCCACGATCCCGGACCCTATTATGAAAACAACTGGAACAACTATAAACATCGTTGCTAAAAGAGCTGCAGTTTTTCTGAATCTTTTCATCTTCAGGAAGATCGGACGAGCAATATAAGCAAATACAAGACCAAGAACGATACCATCGGCCAGAGGAAAAAGTATATACACAAACAGAACTGACATGAAAAAAATTGCCGCAAGAGAAACTAGTTTCCACTTGCTATCTATTATCTCACATTCCGCAGGTCGACAATAAAAGTTCATCATTTTGCTTGGTAATGATTTTGATTATATGCTCTGGAAAATATGTTCTGCTTGTTCAATAAGAATGCAACCAAAACAAGCTTTTCCT
>JAVEPM010000005.1:0-68983 GCA_034008115.1 Methanolobus sp. | reverse complement strand
ACTATTCAGCCTAGCACAATCTGCCTATTGGTACTGATTTCATCGAAATGGAGATATCTGCTCACTAATAATCTAAGAATCAAAAAAGCAATCAATAGTAACAATCAAAATAAATTTTCCTAATGAATTTTACATTTCAACTTTTTGTTAAGATTGATATTGATAGCGTTTTTATCAGGCTGAATAGTTACGAAAAAACATCAGCATTAAAGAAAAAAGAACATCTATTTCTAAAAAATAAAAAAAGACTATGCTTCGAACAATGTCCGAAGCATCTGTTTTAACTGATGCTTATCATTCCCTTTGGCCTGACAAACACTACATCAGTGTCTACGAGCTTGCTGCTATCGTTGTAAACATATGCAGTTATGTAAGCTTTGCCAGCAATTGCGCTTGTGAAATTAGTATGATTTGAACCAGAAACAGGTACAATAACAGGGTTCTCAAAATTCCCGAAATAACCGATGTTACTATAAAGATATACATGGCCTATGGCAGGATTGCCTTCCGAGTCTTTTACTGTTAAACGGATATTTGTCGAATTGCCGACCAGTAGTATATTCTCGTCTGGAACAAGATCCAGAGATACCAGTGAATCTTGAAAACCTACAGTATCCCCACTACTTACAACATTTGTACCAACTACATTGGTTATGTTAACAGAGACTATTTCAGAACTCAGATCTGTGTATGTTACTGAGGAACTTGGAAGGATAACCCGTATGTATCCTTCACCCTCGACCTGCATCTGATACCATAGACCCCATTTTTCGCCGGAGTCCATATTTGGTAAATACCATTTAAGTGTCCTTTTATCACTTGCTGTTGTGACAACAGGTTCAGCATTGCCTGTTGAAGGTGGTTTAGGTATCTGGAATACAGTCGCATTGCCACGTGTATCATTGCTGCTCCCTGGAACATAAGTAACTTTTGCAGCAGACAATTGTGTAGTATAATCGTAAGGCACATCGATATTCATTGCAGTACCACTTGCCGAGAAATTAGTGATATCCGCTGCAATTCCCCTGAAGATATCCTTCAGGACACTGGAATTAGGTGCAAAGTAATATTCTCCACCTGTTATATTCGCAATTTCTTCCAGCATGGGATCTACTTCAGACTCGCTATTGCCGAACCCGACTGTGTAAATGATGGAACCATTATCTTTTGCTCTGTACGCCTCTTCCAGAAGGGAACGGTAACCAGCATTGTCCATTCCATCTGACATGATGATTATTGTGGAGTTTTCTTCAGTTAAGGAAGGGTCATTGTTGGCAAGCTCATTATTGGCAACGAACAGACCTTCATCAATTGCAGTCAAACCGTCTGCGGTCATCGTATCAATTACATTTACAAGATGGCTGAGTGTATTATTTTCAAATCTAGAGGCTGCACTGGCTGTCCACTGGCTCCACTGGACAGGTGTATCCTCAACAATATTTTTCATATCATCCACCACCATGTCAAAACATTCGAACAACCTTGTGGACGATGTTTCCATTTCATTGATATAGGTCCATGAAGAACCATTCCATTTCTGTATATTAATGTCATGATTACCATCAGATGTCATGAGAAATACATCATCGGTTTCAGGCACGGGTGTTAGCTGTACCCAGCGCGTGTACCCTTCTCCATGATCAATTGCTGAGGACTTAGAACTCCATTCAGAGCCGTCCCATGTCTTATACTTGGGCAATCTGCTTGAGTCACCCCATACAACCATACCTTCACCACTGGAAGCTTCAAAAGCAACATCTATTGATCGTCTGTTGACTTCATAGACTCTATTTTCAACTTTAAGTGGCCCTTTCCATTCTGAACCGTCCCATACGCTTACGTGGACGTTTTTATCTTCATTCTGTGTAGCCAGAAGTATTTCCTCGGAATTGGGATTAGCTGCCATCTTTATCCAGTAGACGTGTTTATTAGAATTATACAGGATTTCTTCATCATCCCATTCTTTTTCTTCGCCGTCCCATATGCGATATTTCACATAGCCAGACTGATCGTACCATGAGACCATTGCTCCCCCGGGTTCTTCATCGTCTTCATCTATCCCATACACCACATCAAAACACTGGTAGCCATCCTGACTTGCATTTGTTGCCAGTTCTACAAACTTGCCCCATGAGGAGCCATCCCATACACTTCCATGAATATCTCCTGCATCATCAAGTGTTACAAGAACCATATCATCAGACCCCGGATCCTCTGCAAGCTGGATCCATTCGATACTACCATTTCCTGAGGGACTGAAGCCTTCTACTGCAGTGGCATTATTCCATGAAGAACCATTCCATGTACTGTAAAGAGGAGTGGAATTGCTTACATTCATATTCATATAAACAACCACAGCATCTCCTGAAGTCTGTTCATACTTGATGTCAAAACTTCTTGTGTAATAATCCTGTGATACATTAAAATGATCCAGGTTGTCAGAGAGCTCTTTTACATTGCCCCATGAAGAACCATCCCATACCTGTGCATTCAGGTCCATGAAATTATCTGCACTGCACATAATTAGCTCGGAATTCAGAGGATTTGACTCAAGTTTCAGATAGTAAGGCCAACCACCTACATAATTGGCGCTTTTCTCCATTGACCATGAATCGTCTCCCTCCCATGTACGGAACTTAGGAGTGGAACCGCCTCTACTTGAATCATAATATGCAGCCATGATGTTATCCAGCACAGTTGTTGAAACCTCTATTGTGAATTGTGTATCTGTAAAGGAATTGTCTCCTTTGGCAATGTCCAAGTGATATGTTTTCCCTGCTTTGAGTACCTTGGAAACTTCACATAAAGAAGTTCCACTTGATGAGGCTACAATGTCTGCGCCACTATAGAGATCGATATCCATCAGTGAATCATCAGCCCAGCTTACATCAAATGTATAGTACCCGTCACTCTGCACTGTGAAATAGCCTGCCCAGGTACTGTTGTCCAGAACATAACTTGTTTGAGTATTACTTAATTCCAGATCTTCAAAACTATAAAGGACAAGTCCTGCTTTGTCACCCCTGCTTTCATCGAAGCTTGTCATGAATTCATGAGATGATAGTTGGGTTGCACTTTTCTTGTCTATATATGTGGAGATTATAAAGTCCTCTGAGCCATTACCAAAGCCTATGACTTCAACTGTCCATGTACCCATTTCAACTGTATCAAGATCATCATCAGGATAGACAGTAAATACAGGGCGTATCCAGATATACTCGGAAGTATTGCTTTTTACATAGTATCCGCGACTATCGTTGACAATACTGTATACATCCCCAGAAGGACTTATGAGTTTAAGATGGAGTTCATTGTCACTGTTCTCCCAGTCAAGCTGTACCTTGAGATCATTGATTGTTTCATTGATAAGAAAAGTCTCACTGTATGAATCATCAAAATAAGGCATATCCCATGCAAAATCATATGAGATATTGCTTAACTGAACCGAGCTTCTGCTCTGTGCCAGTACATAATCCTGCCAGACTATCTCTATGTTTCTTACAGCACCGTCGTAGCCAGAACCCATAAGAAGATGATAATAGTCATAAAATGATACATTGTTTGAAACAGGATTTAAAAGGCCATTTAGGTTGTACTGGTAATCTTCCCATTGTGCATTGATTCCTGTATTTGAAGAAGGAATTAGTGTGAAGTTCTCCCCGTTGAGCTGTACAAGAACTTCTCCGGCAGTTTTCCCCCCGTAATTGGGACTTGCATTAAAAACCACGTCAAAGTCGTATCCTTCAAACTGGAGTGTCACGTTCTCTTTGCTCAGAGAAGCATCCATTTCCAGAGTTCCCTGGAACGTATAGTCATAAGGAGTGAATCCGTCCACACCAAACTCAACATCTGTAGCATCATAATCACTCAGTTCCTGGGCAATACTGGCGTATATATCTTTTAATTCAGAACTGTTAGGTGCATTGTAATATTTGCCGCCGGTTTCTAATGCGATATCCATCAAAAGGGATTCATCAAGGTTTTTTCCAAGGCCTATTGTATAGATTGTAATGCCATTAGCTATAGCATCATCAACGGCATTGTCACCCTGTTGATCTTTACCTTGATTGGTTCTCCCATCTGTTAGAACGACCATTGCTTTTTTGGCAAATGAACGGCCATCGTTGATGAGTAAATCGTTTGCATCCCCCATACCCTCGCCCATTGCAGTAGAACCGGAGGCTGCCAGTGAGTCAATTGCTTTATGTGCAACACTGATGTTGGTATATGAGTTCAAATGAGTAAGTCCTACGTCTGTAGTACTTGAAGCTGCAAATGAAACCACACCTACTTCCGAATTAGAAACAAGATTATCGACAAATTCCTTGGCGGCTGTTTTTGCATCCGTCATTGGTTGCTCGGGAGAAATACCTAAGAACTTCATACTTCCGGAACGGTCAAGAACAAGAACAACATCAAGAGGAGTTCCTGCATAATAATCGGGATCCATACTCCCGGAACGGTCAAGAACGAGCATGGCACTTGCTGCGGGTCTTACAATCGGAAGCTCGCCTTCTATAGAGATTAACGTTGTTACATTTACAAGAGAACCACTTGTTATATTAACGGGAGCTACAGAAATGTTTATGCTCATGAATGGTTCGGACTTAATAGTAATATTACTTGAGCTGCTGAAATTGCCACTTGTGGCTACAATACTCGTGTTTCCTGAAACATTACCTGTAAAAACAGCATATATCCTGCCATTTGAATCAGTAGTAGCATTGATATGGTCAATGGAACTACTACCTTCCATTCTTAATGTTCCGGTCGTTGTATTGGTATTATTAAGTGTTACAGGGATGTCCGGTAATGCATGACCCCATTTATCCAGAGCAACAACCGTAATCGTTGAATTATGGTTACCACTTTGTGTCTGATCCAGCACAGTATTTGGGACAGCGTAAAAATCGATCGAATCAAGTACATCTGCTGTGAAATCCAGTACAGTGCTGTTCATGAAGCCGGTATATCTGGATTCATTTCTGTAAGTTGCGGTTACCGAAACAGACTCCACATAGGGGGTAGGGCCCAGCAAAATGTTTGCACGCCCCAGGGTATTCAGGGGAACCAATACTGAACCGGTGCCTGTTGTAAATCGGACTTGTTCCTTGATATTACTTGTAGGTGGCAATATTGGATTAAGGAACTGATCTACAGGCCGGCCTGACAATGTGTAGTAGTCTATATTATTTGCGATTGCGCTTTTCGGATTATTGATGAGGGAAAACTGATCAACATTATCAGCACGGCCGGTTATTGTAATATTACGTTGCAGTGAGCTGTTAGCCACACTAATGCTTATTGTGTTCTTACCTGATCTCTTATCAGTTGTAAAAACATTGCTGAATTGTCCATTGGCATCAGTTAACCCACTATAATATTTTACAGAAGCTGAATTATATGATACCGGACTGTTGTAATCTGTATTTTTAGGAGAAGTCACATTGAATGTGACATTTGCATTATCGATATGGTTTGAATATCGATCATAAACAAACACATTGACATTTGAGCTGGTATTGACAGTATAATCCTCGTTATATGAAATTCTCATTAAACCCGCAGAACCGGGAACTATCTGAAGGTATGTGTTGTTTGACGCCAGGCCAGTAGAGGAATCAATTGAAATATCTCCTGCAACTGTCGAATTAAGGAGCAGTACAGCACAATCTGATGGGCCACTTGAATCAGAGTCATTTGAATGTGTTTTGTTCACATCTAAAGATACGGCACTGCCCAGAGAAATGGAGAGGGCTAGATCGTGCACCTGAGTGCCGAATTGATCATTAATAACTATGTTCATGTTGATGGGGTCACTTGAATTAAGGTTTCCAAAAACATCTTTTGGATAGAACGTAATGTTAGTTACATTACCTGCAGTATTGACAGAGTGGTTAGCCTGAACTATAAGAGAAGATGTTTCCAGTGGCAAGACCGTTATATTTGTCTGATTATAAGCGCTGCCTGTGCTTGCATTGATATGTGCTGTTCCTGAGACAGTAGAATTAAAGGATATTTCTGCAAAACCTGAGGAATCAGTGTATTTAGAAGAGGGACTAAGATTTCCCAGATCTGTTGTGAAATTCACCTGTGTATTATTCACAGGTTTGCCATCATTATCCGTAACCGATACACTTATATTGGCAGGATCCCCAGCGTTGCTTTGAATATTCTGTGTCAGAAATTCAACATCCAGTGCCAAAGCTGATAATGAAAAAATAAGAAATATCAAGAAAAAATAGATAATATTTTTAAAGTGTCCCATATAAGTACCTCGTTGTCGCCCCTATTAGTTAACTATATAATTGAAAGATTAGTGCCTATCCAAATTATGACATATGGGCAATAGTTATATAATTAACAATATAAAGTAGTTCGTATATTAAAAGGAATATAATTTGGTTCCAATTATATCAATATTTACGAAAACCTTAAATCCGGCACACTCATTAACAAATCTCATTAAGGTGAAATTAATGAAGAAAGCAATCATTGAAACCGATAAAGGAACCATTGTTCTGGAACTGTTCGAGAAGGATGCACCAAAGACCGTAGCAAACTTCGAGAAGCTAATCAAAGAAGGATTCTATGACGGACTCACATTCCACAGAGTAATTCCAAACTTTATGATCCAGGGAGGATGCCCATCAGGAACCGGTACAGGCGGCCCGGATATTCAATTAAGTGTGAAACAAAAAATAATCCACGTAAACACGGCAAAGGCACACTTTCAATGGCACATGCCGGAAAAGATACAGGCGGAAGCCAGTTCTTCATTACACACTCAGCACAGCCACACCTTGACGGTGTACACACTGTCTTTGGTCAGGTAATTGAGGGCATGGATGTCGTCAATAAGATCAAAGGAAAAGATGTAATGAAAAAGCTCACTGTTGTGGAAGAATAACTCAATATTTTCTTCTTTTTGCAGCATCTTTGATGCTGCTACTTTCTGTTTTTAAGCATATGATTTTTATTTGTACGGATTCCCTGCATAAGAAGTACACATTCCAGGTATAATCACTCGTTGCGTGCTAAACTGAAAAAATATTTATAGCAGAAGACAGAAGAAGAGCGTTATGTGTAGTTGAACATAACGCATGCAAAATCAATCTTCATGTAAAAGTCCAACTGACAAAACATAGAAAGGTAATACTCATGGAATCAAACAAAAAACTGATCCTGCCTATTGCAGCTATACTGACAGTTGTACTCTTTGTAAGCGGATGTGCAGACACAGGTACTGACACCAGTATAAAAACAGAGCAGGATAAGGTCATACCAATTACAGTATCTGCTGCAGCCAGTCTTACTGAAGCTTTTAATGATATCGAAGAACAGTTCGAAGATGAGAATCCAGCGATCGATGTCAATTTTAACTTTGCAGGGTCTGGAACTCTGAGAATGCAAATTGAAGGCGGTGCACCTATTGATGTATTCGCATCTGCATCACAAAGTCACATGAACCTGTTAAGCGATCAATCCTTAATAGTTGAAGATTCAAGAAAGGATTTTGCAGCAAATACAGTCGTTCTAATAACACCCGTTGACAGTGAACTGGACATAACAGGTCCTGAAGACCTCACTGTAGAAGAAGTGGAGACAATATGCATAGGTAACCCCGAAACTGCTCCTGTGGGAAAGTACACCGTTGAAGCACTTGAAAACAGAGGTTTATGGGATGAACTTAAATCAAAGACATTGCTTGCAGACGATGTGAAACAAGTACTTGTATATGTGCAAAGAGGTGAAGTTGATGCAGGATTTGTCTACAGTACAGATGCAGCAACCGCCAAAACCGATACTATTAAGATCAGGGCAACATTGCCCACAGTAACACCGATAAGTTACCCCATAGCCGTGCTTTCAACATCAGAACACCAGAATGAAGCGCAAATATTTGTAGACTTTGTAGCATCATATGAAGGAAAAGCAATACTCGAATCATATGGATTCACAGCCTGAACAGGAATAAAAAACAATGCTGGACGAGATTGGGTTTCCCCTTCTGATCACGCTGAAAATAGCGATAATATCTACTCTTCTGGTAGCACTTATAGGCGTGGTTATATCCTATTTGCTCGCAAGACGTGATTTCAGGGGAAAATGGCTCGCAGATGCTATTGTCACTTTACCCCTGGTACTTCCACCAACGGTAACAGGATATCTTCTGGTCGTATTACTGGGAAAGAACGGAGCTGTTGGGGAAATATTGTACAAGATCACAGGATGGACCATACTTTTCACATGGGAAGCAGCCGTCATTGCGGCTTTTATCGTGTCGCTTCCACTTATGGTGAAAACCACTACTGCTGCCATTGAAGCTGTTGACAGGGAATATGAATACGCAGCATTTACCCTTGGAAGAAAGGAGATTGAAACAGCCCTTATGATAACACTTCCACTTGCCAAAAAGGGAATTCTCGCAGGTATTGTACTTAGTTTTGCAAGAGCCGTGGGGGAATTCGGTGCAACACTCATGGTTGCTGGAAATATCCCGGGTCGAACTAACACAATGTCTATTTCAATATACAGTGCATTCCAGGCAGGAAACGGTGAACTTGCCAACATGCTGGTGATCATACTTGTGACAATGTCCCTGCTATCCATGGCTATAACTGCAAAACTTGCCAACAGCTGGAAGATATGAGGTAGTATAATGGGCATCAGTGTGGATATCAGAAAACGGTATTACAATAAAAAGAGTGATAAAAAGAAAGGTAAAGACTCTGTCTTCCTACTTGATACAAAATTTGATGTCGGAAACGAACTGGTAGTGCTTTTCGGACGTTCCGGCTCAGGAAAAACAACAACGCTTCAATGCATAGCCGGGCTGCTGGAACCAAACGGCGGAAAGATAATTGTTAATGACAAGGTATATTTTGATTGCCATAAAAGAATCAATCTTCCAGTACAGCAGCGAAGCCTCGGATATGTATTCCAGAACTATGCGCTGTTCCCGCATATGGATGTGAGAAAGAACATCATTTACGGACTTAAAGGGTGGACCGAAGAAGAGAAAGGGAAAAGGGTCCGGGAAATGTTGCAACTGCTACACATAGAAGACCTGGAAAACAGTTATCCCTCACAACTTTCAGGAGGACAGAAACAAAGGGTGGCACTGGCACGTGCTCTTGCCCCTAAACCTGACATACTGTTGCTTGACGAACCTTTCTCTGCACTGGATATGGTTGTTCGCATGAAACTTCGGGAGAAGATCAAGGAAATCCAGAGGGAACTCGGCATACCTGTACTTTTTATCACTCACAACCATGTGGAAGCTTTCACTGTTGCAGACAAAGTAGTCATTTTCCATGAAGGAAGTGTACAGCAGATAGGAAGCCCGGAGGAAGTATTCTACAAACCTAAAAACAAACATGTTGCCGAACTTGTAGGATTAACGAACATCTTTGAGGATTCGGTTGTCTTAGATGAAGATGAAGCATCCAAAATACTGACACTTGAATGTGGAAACTTGCAGGTGATCGCAAATAGGCCAGATCGTAAAGTAAATGATCAGATGGCGTGGGGTATAAGGCCTGAGAATCTCCGTGTATTGCCTCTTACCAATGGAACGAATTGCGGGGAAAATACATTTACTGCCAGCGTGAAGAGCATTGTCAATAAGGGAGCAAGTAAAGTTCTGGCTCTTGAGATAGCAGAACATGAAAAAATACTGATTGCTGAGCTGGCAAACCAGTTCTTTGAGGATATGAACCTTAAAGTAGGGGATGACTGTTTTGCAAGGATCGAAAAAAACAAGATCGTCATTTTCTGAAACGTTGTTCTAAGGTTTAGCCCAAGTTTGACAGTTTTCACTCCTTGATGAAGAAAATGTTTTCTCTTTGACCCCCAATGTTTCATTTTTTGTCAGGAAAACCTATTTGACAGTTTGAACAATTTCATATTAAATACTACGATTTCGTGCATTTTTGCCTTAAAATCTGTGTATTTATGACATCAAAGTTTGCATAAATGTACTTTTTTGACCCGGTTCTCATGAAATCTACGGTTACTGTCAAATTCAATAAGCTATTTTTTGATACAGATATGTGTAATAAATTTCGTAGACTTATGCTTGAGTTCATTGAACTCATATCGCATCCGCGATATGAAAAGTTGTGCAATGAACCCTATGATTACAGCTCCATAAATGCTAGCATTGGTCCATAATCATAGTGGTTCTGGGAACTCATCAATTAAGTTCAAACAAATCACTGCATTGATACAATTACACATTATTTTGAATAAAGAGCTACATAGTGCTTATTCATATCAAGATACAGTGGTATTGTAATATCAAATTCTAATACATTCTCTTTTTTGGTTAGCCAATTGCGAATTCTATCATGGTTATTCCGGATATTAAAATTGGTAAGAGATATTTTAGGGATGGTACCATCAAACGTGAGCTGTATTTTTGAATTGCATTCATTCAATAATGTAACTTTGCTCAGAATACAATTGTAAATTTCGTCTACATGTGCCTTCAAAAGCTTTTCACAATTCTTTTTTGTAGAGGATGGTTGATTGTTGTCACCTAAATCACATTTAACACCGCAACCATTCAACAAACGGAGGTTGAGTTCATCAATGATCTGGGATTCAATACATTGTTCCATTCGGTTCGTCAAATCGGAATATAATATTGTGAAAAGTGGATTCCCTAAGTACCAAGAAACTGATTTTGGATTTGCATCTATAAACAAAAAACGTGCAGCTACGGATTCATTTCGATGAGCTTTGTAGATTATATCGTTGATTATTGCTCTGCCAATCCCAGTTTTTTGGTAGTGTTTATCTACGGCAAAACGAGTTAAAAAGATAGCAGGATAACTTTTGAGTAAACGGTATTTGTCTTCAACATCTATTTTTTGTCCGTTTATTGCATTCATTGATAAACTATAATAAGCTACACAAACAGCCTCGTCACAAAAAACGGTTGTTCTTGAAAGATTAGCCAAATTATAATTTAATGCTTTTTCTTTCAAAAACTGATTTAGTTTTTCATAATCAGGCTCGTCCAAAGAATTACAATAAAAATTTTGAACTAAGTGCAAACAATCTTTAGAAAGCAACTTTTTGTCAAACTTTTTAAGAGACATTTGTAAATAAAAAAATTAGTCAGTGAAAGTATAAGTTGTACGCAATGCCCATTTACGAACTTCTTTCACTTCATGAGAGGTGATGTCCTTATCAAGGTTTTCTGCAAATATCTCGACATCTACTCCCTTCAATTCAGGTATATATTCTATTACCTCAGACATTTTACCACCTATGTTGCTATTTAACGCTTTTACTGAATGATTGTACTAATTCAACAGAATCCTAGCTTGAAAAAATATTAATTACTGTTGGTAAAAAATCATTACACGCTATTGAATACAGTACATATGAAATTAATCTTGCATGTTTCCCTACGCTAAATGTAAAATAGTTATTTTCTGAAACGCTTTTTAATAAGCTGTTAACTATATTATTGGACGGATTTATACCCAATAATCTTTTAAAGTTAGATTACATCACTTTATAGCAGAGATGAAATTCATTGAAAGGCTTTTTGGAAAAAAGCAGCAAAAAGAAGAATCTCGGCCAGCTGTTTTTAAGTTCATGGAACTTGCCGGTATTGTAAGAGACGAATCTAAAAAGCAGGAAGAAGAACTTCGACCTGTTGTAAAGGTAAAATATGAGGATATCAAATTGGCACTCAGGGAACTGGAAAAATTAAAGAAAGAACTGCTTGAAGCAGAACCTATTGAGGGTGCAAGCAAAAGGGGAGAAAAACTTGGCGACTCAAACAGGGACAATGTAGCCAATAACTTAAAGCTCATTGATGATAAATTGAAAGTTCCCAGAGATACGTCACCTGTAACTGCTTCTGAATTCTATAAAGATTCAAAGTCCACCCTAAAGACGGTTTTAGATAATACCCGTAAAAGCCTGATGTATATAAATGCACTTTACCCCAGAGAGCACCAGAAAATAAACCAGGGCCTGGCAGAGCTTGAAGATGCACTTGATGAGCTCTACTCCTCAACAATAAAGGGAAATGAAAGAATAGAAAAACTGCATAAGATCTCTACTGAAGCAGATACTATAAGCAGGACCGAAAAAGAAATAAAAAAGAGTAGAAAAAAAATAGTTAAACTGGATTCTAAGTATGAATCTTCAAAAGAAAAACTTTCTGCGGATGAGTCCAGACTTTCGGAACTTGAGAATAGCAGCGAATTTGAAAGGGCAAAACAACTGGAAACTGAGATTCGACTCCTTGATACAAAGATAGCAGACACAGGTTCAGAAGCAAGAAGACTTTTCACACCACTTTCAAAAGCCATTTCCAGGATGGAAAAACAGGATGAGAATGAGAGATGTGTACTTTCTCCTGAGAACAGGGAAATACTCAGAACCATTAAAGAAGAGCCTGCAATTGCAATTGAACGTGACCTTGATCCTTTTCTGTCACAACTCAAGGACAGGATCGAAAGTGGAGAGCTTGGCCTGAAAGACCAGATGTGTGACAAGACCCTAAAACAAATAGAAGTTCTGGACGATAAAAAAATAATATTAACCCTTGTTGAACAAAGAAAAAAGTATCTTTCAGAGAAAGTGAAACTGGAAGCGGAATTGAATGGCCTTAGTATCCATCAGCAAAAAGAAGAGATTGAAAAAGAGATTGAAAAACATCATATTCTGTTAAGCTCTACAAGCCATGACATTGACTTAGAAAGAAGACAGCTGCAAAGCTTTGAAGAAGAAATGGAAAGAGTAAAGTCAGTGCTTCTTTCAGATCTAAGGCATGTTTTCGGGAGTGAGGCAATGATAGAATATGAGGAGCATACCTGAATCTACGAAGGGAGGAAAAACATGGGTGATGATGAAGCAAATATCCACAGATTGAAGGAAGTCACTGAATTCGTAAAGATGAGTAAAAATGAAAAGGAAGATGAAAAAAAGAAAGAAAAGAGGAATATTCTGGGGCTTAATGATTAAATAGATCAATTGTTGTAACTATTCAGCCTAGCACAATATGCCTATTGGTACTGATTTCTTCAAAATGGAGATATCTGCTCACTAACAATCTAAGAATCAAAAAAGCAATCAATAGTAACAATCAAAATAAATGTTCCTAATGAAATTTTCATTTCAACTTTTTGTCAAGATTGTTATAGATAGCGTTTTTATCAGGCTGAATAGTTACTTAAAAATGTACCTACTGTGGATTTATAAATTATGAGAAAAAGGAAGTAATGCGAGGGCAATAGAAAAGACTACAATACCCTATCGCCCTCTTTACGTCTTAAATTTTCCGATCGGCAAACATACACGTTGCAGGGTATTTCCCTGAATTGATCCAATCGAAAGCCGAAACATAGTGTCGCAGCCTTGAAGACTTTGGACATTACATACTCAGCAACACTAACTATATAACTCATAGGATATATTTTTTGCGGTCGGCTTGAATAACTCAGTAAAAACAGAAATGAGTACAAAAATTGAGCGATCCCGGAGGGATTCGAACCCACGACCCTCGGGTTAGAAGCCCGATGCTATATCCTGGCTAAGCCACGGGACCGCTATGATTGAATGGAGACTGAAATAGGTTTTCTAGCATAAAAGCCTTTTGTAAGAACCCAGGAACATTCCTAAGTTGCAAACAATGTGAATGTGAATACAAATATATAATAGTTTAACATCAGACAATATCAACTATTACAATGCTGAGGCTTTACACATGAGTGAACTATTGATTTACTACAACGGTGACTTTGTTCCGAAATCAGAAGCCACGACCTCTATCTATGATCATGGTTTTTTGTATGGAGATGGAGTCTTTGAAGGTATAAGGGCTTACAACGGACGTGTCTTCAAATTACGTGAGCATGTTGACAGGCTCTACGACTCCGCAAAAGCAATTGCTCTTAACATACCACTAGCCAAAGAGGAAATGGAAGAGGCTATCCTGGAGACACTCCGGAAAAACAATCTGACAGATGCCTATATCAGACCTATTGTTTCAAGGGGTATCGGCGACCTTGGACTGGACCCCAGGAAATGTTCAAAACCAAATATATTCATCATAACCCAGAAATGGGATGCAATGTATGGCGACCTTTACGAAGTTGGGCTAACCGGTGTTACGGTTTCAGTCAGGAGGAATTCTGCGGATTCGCTTTCTCCAAACATCAAGTCACTTAACTACCTTAACAACATCCTTGGCAAGATAGAGGCAAATGAAAAAGGTGGTGATGAGGCTATTTTCTTTGATAACAATGGATACCTGTCAGAAGGATCAGGCGACAATATATTCATTGTCAAAAAAGAGAAGGTTTACACCCCACCGACCATCAACAACCTCAAAGGTATAACACGGGCAACTGCCATCGAACTGCTTGCAGACATGGGAATTGAAACTCACGTCGAGAATCTGGGAATGTTCGACCTCTACACTGCTGATGAGATATTTGTCACAGGAACAGCAGCAGAGGCAGCACCGCTTGTGAAGGTAGATGGGCGCCCGATTGGTGATGGAAAACCAGGACCAATCACAAAAAGAATGGTTGAGGCATTTGAAAGAGTAACGACAAGCACAGGCACACCCATTTTTCCTTTAGAATGAAGAGTTGACTCTTCATATCTTTTCTTCTTTTTTCATTTCTTCAAAAAATTAATTAGGCATTAGTCCGGCAATTTATTATATACATATAGCATTATATAATAAAATACAATAAATGAGGTTTTAGAATGGAAATAGAGGGAGAAAAAGAAAAAATAATAATGGAGAACCTGAAGTACCTGAACGACTCAGTAATGGCAATATTACTTCTAATGCCAGTTACACTTGTAATCACCTTTGAAGCACTTGATGATACGCCTAATCTGCAGTTGTTGTCAATTGTAACATGGATCGTGTTTTTACTGGGACTGTGGTATGTTGCTTCAAGAGTATTCAAACTTAACAAAACGCTTATAGGGTACCTCGACGAAAAGTAGAGCGACCAGGATGGAACGCAAAGAATTTAGAGAACTAATATCCGTAGAGGATGCAAAGAAGCTTATCGAGCAGATTAAAGTCCAGCCAGAGACTATCACTTTAGCTATTGAAAAAGCCGTAGGACAGATCATAGCAGATGACATACCTTCAGGTGTGGATGTGCCTGCATTCAACCGTTCGATCAAGGATGGGTACGCCATCAGAGCAAAAGAAACCTACCAGGCAAGTGAACCGGAACCCCGAAAACTTAGATGTATAGGGTCCATTCCTGCAGGTTGTGCAGACAAGTTCTTTGTTGATGAAGAAGAAGTCATAGAGATATCCACAGGTGCACCAATCCCCGATGGTGCAGATGCTGTGATAATGGTGGAGAATACAAAGCAAACAGAGGATTCAGTCCTTATTTACCAGGCAGTGCACATCGGCGAGAATATCATGCGCGCAGGAAGCGACATCATGAAAGGTGAAAGGGTTCTGAGGAAAAATACACGCATTAGTTCCCGCGAAATCGGAGTACTTGCATCCATAGGCATGAATGAAGTCCCTGTCAAGAGATTGCTTGTTGGTATCATTTCAACCGGAACTGAACTCATCAAACCGGGAGAGGCACTGGAACTTTGCAAAATATATGATGCAAATTCCTATGCTATCGCAGCAGCAATTGAAGAATGCGGAGGAACTCCAAGAATATATGGCATTGTTCATGATGACGAACAGCTGATGGAGGAAGCTCTGGAAAAAGCGATTGAAGAGTGCGACATTGTCCTTACGTCCGGGAGCACTTCTGCCGGTGCAGGCGACATAATGTATAAGATCATTGAGCAAAAGGGCGAAACACTCACCCACGGCATTGCAATCAAACCCGGAAAACCTGTTGTTATCGGTATGATAAAAAATGTGCCAACCATCGGACTGCCAGGGAACCCAACATCTGCACTTAGTATTTTCAATGTGTTTGTAGCTCCGATAATCTACAATTCACTTGGCATTAAGCCATCTTTTAAGACTAAGCTCACTGCTGTTATGGGAACCGGCATCCGCTCAGGCGGAAGAGAAGAACTGTTCCCTGTTGGTGTTGTGCGGGGCAAGGTGTACCCGGCAGACAAGACATCAGGAGCCATAACCACATTATCAGATGCTGACGGGACAATTGAGATCCGGGCGCATACAGAATATATTGAAGCAGGATCAGAGGTTGTGGTTAGCATGTTCGGTAACGTGAGAAGTCCTGACATAATGCTCGTTGGCGGGCAGTGTCCGGGCATAGACCTGCTTGAAGATATGACAGGACTTGTATTCAGAACATTGAATATGGGTTCCAGTGCTGGATTTACAGCTATATCCAGTGGTACTACTGACATTGCATGTGTGAATATGGTGGATGCAGAGGGAAATTACAATTCATCAACCATATCAAAAATGAATCTTGAGAACATAGCTCTTGTCAAGGGATACAGGCGTGAGCTGGGGCTTATATTCGCCCCTGCCAAGCATGTGTACGGACTTGAGGAAATAAGCAAGCTCAAACTTATTAACAGGAACCGGGGGTCCGGGACAAGAGCGATCCTTGAAAGGGAACTTGGAACACTGGCAGAAGCAAAAGGAATAACAAAGAGTGAACTTATCAAAGGCATAGAAGGTTACAATTCAGGCTCTAAGACCCACAGGTCTGTCTGTGATGCTGTAAAGAGTGGAAAGGCAGATATTGGCTTTGGGATCAGGGTTGCAGCGGAAGAAGCCGGACTTGAATTCATACCTGTTACAGAGGACGAGTTTGATTTTGTGATACAGAAAGACCTTCTGGAAATAAAGGAAATACAGATATTCCTCAGTGCACTTCGCTCCGAGGAATTTTCAAAGAGACTTCCGCCCGGGATGAATACTTATGAAATGACCGGCAAGGTAATATCCTTCTTTTAACATTAATCCAGTCTATAAAATCAGAAAATATTTCTTATTTTTACGTTATAGTAGGTCGCAAATGGGCATAAATGAGGAAATACAGGAAGTAGAAGAAGAAATCAAGAAGACGCCTTATAATAAGGCAACATCCCATCATGTCGGTAAGCTTAAGGCAAAGCTGGCACGCCTGCGTGATGAAGTTGTCAAAAAATCTGCAAGCAAAGGCGGTGGCGAAGGATACTCCGTGAGAAAGTCCGGAGATGCCACAGTCACACTTGTAGGTTTCCCATCTGTGGGAAAATCCACTTTACTTAACAAGCTCACTGATGCTAATTCAGAGGTTGGCGCCTACGAGTTTACAACTCTGGATGTCATTCCGGGAGTGCTTGAACATAATAATGCAACCATACAGATACTTGATGTGCCCGGACTGGTCAAGGGAGCAGCCAGCGGAAGAGGCCGCGGAAGAGAAGTAATCTCAGTTGTCAGGAACTGTGACCTTGTGGTTTTTATACTGGATGTGTTCCAGAATTATCACCATACCGTCCTTACCCAGGAACTGTACGATGCAGGTATACGTCTGAACCAGAAAGCACCTGATGTTGTTATCAAAAAACAGGATCGTGGTGGCGTCACTATTAGCAGTACCAAGGAGCTAGACCTTACAGAAGACCTTATCAAGGCAATACTTAATGAATATAGGATACACAATGCTCACGTGCTTATCAGGGAAAAGATCGATGTTGACCAGTTGATAGATGTTATCATAGGTAACAGGGTCTACATCCCCGCCGTTGTTGTTGTAAACAAGGTGGATATGGCAGACCAGTATGTGCTGGAAAAATGCAAGGAAGAGTATCCTGATGCAACATATATCTCGGCTGACAAGGAACTTAACCTTGAGGCTGTCAAAGATGTGGTATATGAGGCACTGGACTTCATCCGCATTTATCTCAAACCCCAAGGCGGACCCGCAGACATGGAAGAACCTTTAATTGTACGTAAAGGAACTACAGTAGGAGATATATGTGACCACCTGCACCGTGATTTCAGAAGAAAGTTCAGATACTCACAAGTATGGGGCACATCCGCAAAACACCCCGGCCAGAGAGCAGGCCTTGAACACGTACTTGATGACAAGGATATACTAACACTTATCATCGCAATGTGACAGCCAGACTGGCTGTCCTGCATAACAAATAAGTATCATTATGTATTTATTCAGCTAATCATTGTAGTCCCGTAGGGTAGTGGTCAATCCTTCCGGCCTTTGGAGCCGAAGACGCTGGTTCGAATCCGGCCGGGACTACCAATTCCTTTTAATGATTCTAAACGCGAAGTACATCCTTTACTATAAAAATCCTTTTTTAAGTCTGTTATTTCAGATTCAACCTGTATTAACTTCTTTTCAATAAGACTCCATGATTCAGAGTTTAAACTCTCTTTGTCTACAACAACTAATCGCCTCCATGGTTAGTTCACCCCAGCAATGAACTTGTAAATCTCATTCTTCTTTATTTCAAGCCGTTGGGATCAATACCATAGGCCATTGTTGCCAATCAAACATCCATCATTTACAACAGGTGATGTTGGGGTATTTAAATCAAAGTCGAAATATCGAACTATAAATAGTTATAAATTATAAATCATAACACATAAATACTTATAAGCACTTATAATATAGTGTTATTTGACATAGTGAGGTATCAAAAATGACAACAGAGGCAACAACAATACCAACCACAAAGGTGGTGAGAAACAGACTGAAAAGTTATGGGCAAAAGGGGGAAACCTATAGTGATATCCTCATGCGTATGATGGATACGATAGATAAAGAAGAATTTATGGACCGCATGTACAGACGTTTGGAAGAAAAGGATCAGTTTGTTTCGCTTAATGAAATTTAAGAGCGATTAATATGAACTACAAGATATGTATACACAAACATGTCGGGAAATTTTTGAATGCACTGGATAGCGAAACAAAATCAAGGCTAATAAATGGGCTTAAAAAACTTGAAAACGAGCCATTAAGCCACGACGTTAAAAAGCTGAAAGGCACTAAAGGAAGGCAAGATTTGTATCGTCTGCGCATTGGAGATCACAGAGCAATATTTTCCATTGAAGATGACGTTGTGTACATAGTCGAAATAATAACACGTGAACAGGGGTACAAGTGGCTTTGATTAGCTCTTGTACCCTTAACTAATTTATTCCTTACCTGTCTTTTATTCTCATTAAACAATGATCTTAGAAGCTTTTTATTTTTTCCTTTGCCATTGAAAAACCAGTTTCAAAAAAACGTACAGCACTTACATTGCCAGTTATCACATTATAAATAGAGTTTATAACTACAGGTTTTTGTTCAATCGCCCACCTAAACTGCCTAAATAAATCAAATACAACTGACTTATACTCATTTTTTAAGATTTTAATCATCCCACAGAACAATTTGAATGATAGATAGACATGCTAACGAATGAATTTAGCCTCGAAAGTTCCGCCAGTATAGTTGTACCAGTTTCACGTGAATATTACAGTTTTCTCTATTTGAAAAAAACAGAACAGTTAATTTCAAAAAATGTTGGAGGCGTGAGGATGATTGTTTTTGGAAATATTTCCAGTGCAGAAGAAATGCTCAAACATGTCCCAGGTATAATCAGATAGACTTGTTAATAGTAAATCATCCTCACAATCATAATTGTCCTGATAGCATATATATTTTTTGAATATCAGTCATTAAATCAAGTTTATTTGTGTTGTTTTTATGATATAGATTGGTTCATTTGTAGTTAAAATAAAGAGGATATAAAAAGATATGTCAAAAAAAAGAAAATGAAGGAAATATTAAAAACAGGTATTAAATTAACTGAATTAATTCAGCCTGCCCGATAGGTGGAATGCTTTTTGTCAACGCCGGACCAAAGGAAACTCTAACTTCCATTCCCTCTTTTAGATTGCCTGCATCAAAAAGGCCTCCGCTGGAATCCACTATTTCAGTTTTATCAGATATCACAAATTTAATTCCGTTTGCATACCCTGAACTGCTTATTTCCTCACTTTCAAGCAGGAACATTGGATAAGAATCTCCATCTTCGAAAGAAGATATAGTCCCATTGAAAACATTGAGAGGTTCGGATCCTTCGTTGTTTTCTGTGGACATTTCCCCTTTATCAAATAGCATTCTGTCACCATTCACTCCGACACCAAGGACAAGCTGACCATTGTCCATTGAGACAGTTGTCACGTTGCTCAATAGAGAAAGATACAGAGTATCCAACGAGTCATTGCCACAGTATGCAAGTGTTATTGGCCCTGGTGCTAATGTAAGATCAGTTCCTTCCAGCGTATAATCTCCACTTCCAACGTTGCAGTCTGCCTTAATAGAGTATGTTTCATCCATGTTAAACACAAGTGTATAGTTTTCTGGATCAGGAACTGCCGATTGACTGGCAGGTTCGGTCTCGATAAGTTCGGACCATTGCCATTTAATATCAGCCATATCATTTATGGAAATGTTTTCTGTTTCCATTTCTTCGCCGTCCACATCTTCCAAATCATCAGCTGTTTCAGTACAGCCAGATACAAAAAGGGCGGATGTGACTAAAACACACATAAAAAGTAAACTCAGTATTTTTCTTGTATTATACATAGGTATTCATCCCTTACATTACACTAGGAACTGTTGCTATATAATCTATTCTTAAGCTTCAAATTGACTTGAAGTTTTCTCATATTGTTTTGCTGGATCTCCAAGAAGTCTCTGTGATATCCTTATTAGATAGTTGAGACATCCCACAATAGTAACTAAATACGCCACCAACATCATAAACTCGTTTTGAGGATTTTATCTACCTACAGAACAATTTTGATGACACACACATGTTACTGATGAAATATAGACAAGACAAACACACTAATATGATTACAAGAATCTCATGTGAATATTGCTTCCCCATTAATTGAAAAAAAACGAATCTATTGTTTTGAGAAAATTGGAGGTATGGGGATGAAGGCATTTGTATATATTTATTATTCTTAGAAGAAATGTTCAAAATTAACCCATGAATTTAACAGGTGTACTTGAGTTTACACTTCATCCCTATTATCTACATGGTGCTAATAGCATATATATATTATGATTATGCGTCATTAAATCAAGTATACTTTTTTTAGAGATGAAAACTGTGCATTCTGAAAACACCTTCCGTGTGATACTGTCATCCCCCATTGAACAAATGCAGAATGGCTTATGACAATAAAAGACATGGTTTGTTCTTCCTTGAAAAAAGATAGATGCTGATGCTTCCCCTCACACCTGCACAGCAGATATAAAGCAGAAAAGATAAGAATACCACCATAAGAGGAATAATACGATGCCAACAAAATGTGCTTTATCCGAAGAGCTGCCTGTTGATGAATATCTGATAACAGAAGAACCTTACTATATACCTGTGGGTAACGAAGTTGAGATATTCACAGCCGCATACAAGAACCTGCTTCCGGTCAACCTGAAAGGACCTACTGGTTGTGGGAAAACACGGTTCATGGAATATATGGCTTATAAATTACAACGTCCTCTGATAACAATTGCCTGCCATGAGGACCTCACTGCAACAGACCTTGTGGGACGTTTTCTGATAAAAGGAGATAACGTAGAATGGAGTGACGGACCTCTCACAAAAGCTGTGAAATGTGGAGCGATATGCTATCTTGATGAAGTGGTGGAGGCCAGGAAGGATACCATAGTAGTTATACACCCGCTCACAGATGACAGACGCATAATACCTATCGACAAGCTCGGAATAATAGTCAAAGCACCGGAAGAGTTTATGCTTTGTGTTTCGTACAACCCCGGCTACCAGAGCATTATCAAGGACATGAAACAGAGCACAAGGCAAAGGTTCGTTGCTATTGATTTTGATTATCCTCCTGCAGAACTTGAAAAGCAGATAGTTGCACATGAAAGTAAGGTCGATGAGAAGACCGCAGGTTTGCTTGTGGAAATTGGCCAGAGTATCAGGAACTTCAAACATCATGGACTCGAAGAGGGAGTGAGCACCCGTCTGTTGATATATGCAGGCAAACTGATCCGTGAAGGTATAGAATCCAAAGAAGCCTGCAGGATAGCCATGGCAAAACCCATAACAGACAACCCCGATCTGCAGAGAAGTATTGATGAGATCATAGCTGCCATTATGGAGTGAATGAATACGTGGCAGAAGGCACAGATACACAAAAGCCTGCCACTACTGGAAAGATCAATGAACTGATAGCATCCTATTTTCCAAAACTTGAAAGTTTTGAAATTTCCAGATTAGCAGCAGGGTTTGAAAACTTAGATGATGATGAGCTGGAAGCAGTCCTCCATGCTGGAAAAGGCGCACTCAGGCGTGGCAGGAGAGTGCTCATAGCTTACCTTGCTGCTGCACCCCATGTTTACAAATCCTTTGGAATAAATGATTTTGAGAACTGGCTCTCCCTTGCAAGAGAAATCTCAAAACTAAGTGTTTCCTGTTGTGAAGGATTCTTTGACTCATCACTGGCGATCATAGAAAAAGGTGGTCTTGAACTTCTCGAAAACTGGGCCAGCACAGGAGTTAATCTCTCCCAACAGAACAAATGGATAGCAATAGCCTATTTCAAACATAGTGGCCAGGTAATTGTATCCACAAAGCCTGAAATATTTCAGGAGCTTGTGGAAAAAGGAAAAAAACTTGGAAATCTCAACGTAAAGGTTGCAGAAACTTACTTTGAACAGCTCATCCACCTGCACTTATTGCTCACAGCAGAGAATTTTACTTTATTCTGCCATATCACAGAGCGTATCGTCAGGAGCCACTGGCTCACAGCCATAGAACTCATAAACCTGATAGAAAAGGTGTTTCCAAAGGTTCAGCCACAAAGAAGAAGAGAATTTCTTGCCTCCATGGACCGTATGCTGCAATTTGGTGAAGTCCCTGCAATGGCATTATTGAGGAATGCAGGAAGCATTATGCAAAAGGCTGATGATCAAGAGTTTGCATTTCTCCTGAACATCGCAATTGACCTTGCTGCCACAGATAATAAAAGTGCTAAATCCTTTTTGAATACTATCCCAAATTACCTTGGTAAACTGGAACTGAATGAGGTAGAAGCATGGAAAAACAAAGCCATATCATCCTTTTCGGGTAACAAACAGACACTCACGGATTTCATCAGAGCAAGCCTTGAACTTGGAAAACACCTGGAAGATACAGACAGGGATATCAGGTCAATAATCATAGACAGAAGTATCCTTCTGGCAGATATCCAATCTGAATGCCTTGAAAGTTATTTCGATAATGCGTCCGGGGCATACAAGCTGCTAAGTAAAGAGCTGTTTGATGAATGGACAGGAACAGGAGAAGGAATCGCAATACAGAACCCTGACCTTACCAAGAATTATTTCAAATCATCCATACAGGCATTAAGCAAAATACCCCCGCAACAGCATGAAGAGATATTCAGGATTGCAAACACGCTTCTTACAAAAGATGGAGCTCTTGCCAGTGCTTTTTTCGAAAATCTTGGCCCATTTGTTGATAGAACAAAACCAGAGAATGCATATAAATGGGCAGAGACCGGACTGAAGGTATATGAAAAGGACAGGAAACTGGCGTTAGATTATTTTTCCCATTCGCCTTCAATCCTTGAAAAACTTGACATGGGCGATCTGGAAGAGTGGACACTCAAAGGTCTGGAAACCGCTGAAGAAAAAGCCCCTGCTGGAAAAGCCTATTTCTCACTGGAATCCAAAAGCTCCAGAGAACTTGTAGAGGAACTTACAGGTGCAATCGCTCTTAAGAACGTGGCAAACGTGCTGAGATACTATGCCCTTGGGCTTTCAGGCAGCAATTTCATAATACGCTCCATGGCAACACTGCCACTTCAGGTAGATGCACAGGGCATGAACCCCATCATAGCAGGAAATACAATCTACCTCGCACCTAAAATGGGAGTTTATGAGGATATTGAAGATAATTTTAAGATATACAAATTGAGTGTGATGCATGAGGTGGGACACGTCCGCTTCAGTTCGCTGGACATCCCTTTTGAAAAAGCCGCTGCAATGACACAGAAAATAAAGAGGAAGCACTCACTTGAAAATGAAAAAGATACTCTTTCACAGGACAGGAAAAATAACGAGCACCCTGATATAATTGACATAATCGCACTTTTTCCCAACCAGATACTGGCTGCAACCATATTGGGAATACTGGAGGATGCACGTGTCGAGTACATGATAATGGACCACTTTAAAGGAGTGCGTTCTGACCTTGAAGATCTGCGCCTTAGGATGCTAATGATAAGAAACCTCCCAAAGAGCGGACTTGAAGAATTCATGGAGACATTGCTGTGGATTTCCACCGGACATGAACCTGCATTTGAGATCAGTGAGCTTAGCAGAGAGATCCTGAATATAACCCGGAAAAAGTTGGAAGAGAATATATTCAGGGAAGATTCAAGCACATTCTCATCCCTTGAGCTTGCTTTGGACATCTATGACCTGCTTGACGAATACTTTGGACCTCTTGGACAAATGGAATATGAAATGCTGGAGAACATCGCTTACCGGGGGATGGATATCGGTGCCACTGGTTCTGCGGACCCGATGATGACTAAATCCTGTGAGAATGTCATTAAGAATTTCATTCCTGAAACTGAGGCAGACCTGAGCGCCCAGGAAGAAAGACCGAAAGAACAGGCCACCAACAAACCCACGCAGGCTCTGAATAAGAATTGGAGAGTGCTTGGGAGTTACAAATACGACGAATGGGACCCATCAATCAATGACTACAGATCAGAGTGGAGTACAGTCAATGAAATAGAACCCATAGGCGGCTCCACATCTTACTATGTCAAAACAATGGAACGCTACGGGAACGAGATAGCACTCCTTAAACACAGTTTCAGTTTAATGAAGCCTGAAGCTTTCCACCGGATGAAACAGCAGAATGATGGAACCGAGATAGACATCGATGCGTTCATAGATTCACTTATCGCAAAGAGGTGTGGCATCAACCCCGATGATGGACTGTATATCAGGTGGGATAAGCATGAAAGGGATGTTGCAACTCTCTTCCTTGTGGATGTCAGTGCTTCAACACGCAAAATACTTGGAGCTGATGGCAGGAGCATACTGGATGTTGAAAAGGATGCACTTATAATCATGAGCCAGGCGCTTGAGAGCATCGGGGACAAGTATGCTATCTACGCATTTTCCGGAAAGAGCCGTGAGGATGTGAAGTATTTCATAATAAAGGAATTCGATGAACAGCTTTCGGACAATGTGGCACGCAGGATAAGCCTTCTGCAACCTGAATCTAATACACGCCTGGGACCTGCTATCCGCCATTCTATAAAAAAACTGGAACAGGCTGGTGCAAGGACAAAGTTGCTGATATTGCTCTCGGATGGTGAACCCTATGACAGGTCAAAGGGAGAGGATTCGTATCAGGGTGACTTCGCACAGGAAGATACAAGAGTTGCCATCAGTGAAGGAAAGAACCAGGGTATGCACTTCTTCTGCATAACTGTCGACAGAGATCCTGGAGATTACCTCGATAATATCTTTTCCGATCTTGGATACACCGTAATCGATGATGCATTGATGTTGCCTGAGACACTGCCGTTGTTGTATAAGAGACTAACAACGTGAGAACAGATTAAAGAACTAATCTTTAGCAGTAAAAACAGGAAAAAAGAAGGGTGAATCAGAAGACAATGGTCCAGCCAGACCTTGCTTCTCTGCCAGTATATTTGACCTCATCCATTAATGTGCCCTTATTGTCGTAAAGGCTGATACGTCCTCCACTATTAGCCAGAATGACACCTTTTCCGGAGAGAAGTATACGTGTGCCTGAGCCTGCATTGATATCGCCTTTGAGCAAGGATTTTCTTCCAGGACCATCCTGGATGAACCAGCCTTCAAGATCAATATCATCAGGAGAGGCATTGAACAGAGTTATGCCCTCTTTACCCACATCAACACCTATGGGATTGACAAGTGCAGCAATTATCTTGACAGAGCCTGCAGGAACTATATTTTCAGGTTCTTTTTTGGATTCCTCACATGGTTCTGAGCGAATCCTTTTCCCATCAGGCAGACAGTGACCTGTAGAATCATCGGTATTGAAACACTGGGACTGGAATGCAAGGAAAATAGCAATCCACCTATCTTCTTCCGTCAAATGGATGAGCAGAGCCCCATCCTGATTAGGAGCATCATCACCTGCCCACTTAGGATAATTACCCTGATTCATGTGTATATCGTGAATACCGCTGCCGGGCCTGAAACCAAAGAAACTGTCAGGGAGAAAAGATTCAGGTCCCCATCTTTCACCGAAAGCATAGATCATGCTGCCGTTCATGCTGATGGCTTGTTCCACGTATTTCTGTATGAGCTCATTAAGATTATTGGAAGGACCTGGAATATCACATTTTAAAGGCAGCATCTTTGAAACATCAAAGAGTCCGTCACGAATATAATCCAGACGTATGGCCCTTGAAGTATTATCAAGTCTTTTATATCCCATTCCAAGGTTCTCAAGTTTTTCAGTGATTGGATGATTGAAGTTGTCATCTACAAAATACAGTAGCTCAGATGGATATACTTTGGAACTGATATTGACAGCAACACGATGCTCATGTTTACCATCATGCACACGTATCTGATAATGAGACTGATTATCCTTTCCACACTTGCAGTCCTTTGGCTTTCCTTTTAAAACCCCGTAGTTTTCAAGAGACATGATGAAACTTACTCTGCACCAGAATTAAAAGTTTTCTATTATGAAGGGGGAACTCGGGTGAAATGCGTAATATTAAAGTCTACATGCAACATTTAACAATATTCGGCAGTTTTTGGCGTCCCTCCTACGCATTCATTCTTGCGAGTGTTACAGAATTATGGGCCGATGAGGGGCTGTGTCGAATTCCTAGCGCAAAGCGAATGCAAGATGAACAGCCTAAACTGATTATGGATGGCTAGCAATCCACCGAATATAAAAAAACAAAAATGTTAACTTTCTAGGTAATTTACGGATACTTTATGAAACAAGTATCTAATGACGTTTCTTTAGGACCTTAGTTAAATCAAAATGTTTAAGATAAATTACTTTTTCAATTGAAGTAATATTTTCTATAAATTCTTTTCTAGATACAATATGTCCATAATCACCCGTAATAAAGTACAATGGATTTGTCTTTTGGCCTAAATCATGTGCATCTATAACAATTTCTACATCGGCCGGATCCTCTTTAACAAACCCATCCAATACACACAAATCGTATATATCTGTATGAGCTGTTTTTCTATTATGAAATGTGATTATACTTTTTAAATAATTTACATTGAGTAAGCATCTTTTCTCAAAAGCAACTTGATATTGATTCACGTAGTTAATTATGTCATTGATGTTAGAACTGCCACTTTTTTGAATAAGATCCAAGAGAATACATTTGATTTCAAAATCTTCTATTTTCAGATAAGATTCAATCTCTTTTTTTGATTTTGAGAGCCTCGCTTCCCTCTTGAAACGGTTAAACATCCCTTTGATTTTTCTAATCATTGTCTGGCTATTATGCTCAAACTCAGTTGATACATTAACGCTTGAATGTTTCACATATCTATGTGAAATGACATCTAAAGATTTGCCATTCCAGTGATCTGTTTCAAAAGTATATCCTAATAATACGTTTGTATCAAGAAAAAGATTCAATTTTAACCACTGCCCTAAATACCAATATGATATGCTGTTTGCATTAAGCTCTTGACAATATATTCATCTGGCTCAATATTAATTTCACTATCCTCAAGGATAATTGCTTCTCTTATCCGCTCAACATCTTTATATTGTTGAGTTATTGCTTTCTGATATTCTTCAGACCACATTGCCAGTTTTTCATCGGGTATATTTTTGTTTACTCTTAGTCTAATACCCTTTGAGAACGTTGACCAGAATTTCCCCTTTAATACTTTGACGAGTTCCATTTTTCGTTTACTATCCTTTAAATCAAGAACAAGTCTAATAGTATCATCCCATTCTAAGTAGAAATCTTCAATTTCTGATAAGTCGTTTTGTGGAAATTCGGATAAAAGTTTATCTAATAAATTAGATATAAGTACTTCTTTTGGAGTGGAAGTTTGATTGTCGTTGTCAACTACCCGGATGAAATCTTGAAAAGTTGTATTAAACTTATAAGGAGAATTTTGTTTATAGTTCTCAGCTTTTATGTTATCCCCAGTTTCAAACCTGTACTTACTCCATATTGTTTGAATTGTAGATTCAATAATCCTTCTGTCTTTTAAATCAATGTCATAATTTCTTCTATGTTGAGCAGGATAAATTACATTTTCATTGTCAGGATAGTAGCGATTTGTAAACCCATGATCGATAATCCCATCTACTATTGCGAAGTCTGTAATAGGCCCATACATATACCAAAACTCCGGATACCCGATATCTACTCCTTGTTTTAATAATCTGGTATCGACTAAGTTCATTAATTTACAAAAATAATATTTTTTCATAAAGGGGACACGTTCATAATTAAATACGTTCAAAAGTGTATCAAATGTGAATTCCAATAAGTAATTCGTTTCTTTCCCCATTCTACCAGTTACTCATCTGTTTCTTTACTTAAAAAAGCTGTCGTTATTGTCGCAAATACTATATTTGTTTAGTATATTAAATGTTTTTCTATAAATGATATACTAATACAAACATCTCGTTGCTGACTTACGTCACCATCATACATTTTCAACAAAATTTGTTTTTTTGGCATTGTTAATAAATGGTAGTTATACATGATAAGAACCTATATTCTTTATGAACTGTCCCAAATGTAAGAGTTCCAGTCATAAAAAGAATGGTATGGCTGCTGGTCGCCAACGTTACAAATGTCATGATTGCGGATACAACTATTCAGTAGAGCTAAAATCAACTGCATTTCCTGAGTCCGTCAAAAGGCAGGCTTTACAACTTTATCTTGAAGGATTAGGATTTCGTTCAATCGGACGTTGTTTAGGAGTTAGTCACGTTTCTGTGTATAACTGGATAAAGAAATTCGGCCAGGAACTAGAGGAATTAAAAAGTGAAGATAAGATATCGATCGTTGAATTAGACGAGATGCATACTTATATCGGAAACAAAAAAAATATTGTTGGATCTGGATTGCTGTTGATAGAAATGGAAAAAAGTTCATGGACTGCTCTTTTGGTAGCAGGGGAACAAAAACAGGACAAAAGCTCTGGAAAAAGCTAAAGAATAAGGAAATTGGAGAAGTGATGACCGATCACTGGAAGGCATATGCAGAGTTTCTTCCAGAAAAGATTCATACTCGATCAAAAGCTGAAACATATACTGTTGAAGGGTATAACAGCATATTCAGACACTTTCTGGCAAGATTGAGAAGAAAGTCAAAGTGTTATACTAAGAGTCTTGAAATGTTAAAATATTCTATTCTTCTCTTAATGAAGTACAGGAATAAAGAGATAGATATGTTTAATTAACAATGCCGTTTTTTTAAATCTAATTCTTGCAGCTATTACCCATAATTGCACCCAAGAAAATCACCCCTGTCCTACACCGAAAATAATTTACAAAGAAAGCGTTAAATCATTTCCTGCCAAATATTCATTGATAATATGGCAGAAGAAATAAAGAATGCAAAAAATGTGAAAGGATTCCAGCCAAGGGCCGTTGTCTATGCAAAGAAACTGGACGAGGACTTCTCAGAAGCTGTGGCAGGATTCTACAGTTCAGTATGGGAGGAAAAAGAAGGTGGTATTTCCAAGAAAGATAAGCATTTGATGGTATTTGCCATTGCCTGCTCCAATCAGAAAATAAGTAGTGCAGTGAAAATACTTCAGAGATTGAAAAAATACGATGTAAGTTCCCAGGAGATAAAGGACGTCATGATGCTGGCCGCATGGACCAGCGGAATACAGAATTTTACTAATTTCACACCTAAGATACTGGAAGAGATGGAAAGGCTGGAGTTCTGAACTCCAGCTCACGTATCAGCTCAGAACGTAAAGCGGGATCAGAAAACGGATAAAAACGTATATCTGGACCAGAAGGATCAAAGGCATCCCTAACTGAAAACTGGGATGCCTGGTCTTGTGGCGGAAAAAGTACATCCCTGCAATAGATCCGACACTTCCACCGGCAATCGCCCACAGGAAAAGAGTTTTTTCAGAGATCCTGTTTTTATTTTTTTTGGCTTTCCTTTTGTCAATTCCCATCAGGGAAAATGCTACTATATTTACCAGCAGCAAATACATAAAAAATATAAGGGATGTGTTCATAGCTTTTATTTCACGATATGCCGTATAAATGTATCCCGGAAAGCAATTACAGGATTAAATGAGTTGTTTGCCGGGAAAACAAATATGGAAATATCTAGTTTAAAAAAATAGAACTGGGTGGTAAAATATGACAAAAAAATGGCTGATATTGATTGTAATATTAATGCTTGCAGGAGTATTCGTTAGCGGATGTGCTGACAATGCAGAAGATACAGTTGTGGATGAAGCAGAAGAAGCGCCAGAAGATGTTGTTGAAGACTCTGAAGCTATAGTTGGTGAGCCACAAGATTTCGCTGTAAGAATGGAATACTATGGTGTGATGAAACCCTCTGAACTTGAAATAAACAGGGGCGACTCCATAGCATGGAGAAACTACAAACCACAGAACACATATGTGCTTGTCAGTGATGACGGCCTCTTTGATGACCAGGAAATGGATTCCAACGACGTCTATACCTATACATTCACGGAAAGCGGCACCTACACATTCAGTGTAACAGATGTTCCGGACATGACACTTAGTGTTACAGTAAGATAAATTTGAGGCTTATCGCCTCAAATCAATATTTAAATGAATATCCTTATTCCTCTTTTTCAAAATCAAGTGATATGGAATTCATACAGAAGCGCTCACCTGTAGGTGCGGGACCATCATTGAAAACGTGACCCAGATGACTTCCACATCTGCTACAGACAACTTCGGTCCTTTCCATAAAATTACTATTATCTGCTTTGCGTGTTACTTTCTCTTTAGATATCGGTTTGAAGAAACTGGGCCATCCGGTTCCTGAATCAAACTTTGTGTCCGAAGTGAATAGCTTCTGGCCGCACGCTGCACACAGGTAGACACCTTTCTCCTTGTTCGCATAATACTTGCCAGTAAAAGGCGCTTCAGTTCCCTTTTGGCGCAATACAATGAATTGTTCCTTAGTTAGTGTTTCTTTCCATTGTTCATCTGATTTCTTTATAGATTCTTTCACTTTTTAACTCCCTGTGAAAAAGTGACCATATTAGCATAAATAGATGACGTGGCTGGCAGACAATTTGTAAATCTTGTGATTGATAACAAATATAAATCAATTGAAATAAATATTGTTTGAGAGACATTTAATATTGAAGAGCTAACAAATAGAAAGATTGGAACAGTTAAAAGTTTAACTTAAATTGTGGGGTAGTAGCATGTCGGATTTAATCATATACCATCTGGAAAACAAACAAAGTTCGTTAAAGAGAATAAAAAATATGGGGCTTTCTTCAAGATACAGCAGAGAACTTAATTGCTGGGTCAATAAATACCTGGACCCTTTTTCAGTTGCAAAGAGCATATATATTGCAAGAAACGAAACTCAGGACCCTTTTTCAAAAATACGCATGGAAGCTGAGAAGGATCTTGAGTTCACACTACTTACTGCAAGTAGCAAAGATAGGACAAATACAGACATCGTCCTTTTTGAAAGCAACCTTTTGCTTCTGTTCAATCTTATGCTCAGACAGATCAGAACAACATACACTCAGGAAAGTTTGAACACTTATTGACGAATATGGATGAGAATATCACCTCATCCTGAACTCACAATACAACGCATTTAAAAAGCATCAGGACAATTCTCAACGTATGTCACATGAGAAAGGACTACTTTTACTAATGATACTGGATGGATGGGGATATAGCACTGAGGAGTACGGAAATGCGGTTATGGCTGCAAGAACTCCCGTACTTGACTCTTTATTGGAGAGATATCCTTCCTGTTTAATTGAGGCTTCGGGAGAAAGTGTAGGACTTCCTGAAGGCCAGATGGGTAACTCAGAAGTGGGTCATCTTAACATTGGTGCAGGCAGAATAGTTTATCAGGACCTCACACGCATCAACAAAGCCATAAAAGATGGTTCTTTTTTCAAAAACCAGGTCTTTCTCAATGCCATGGAACATGCAAAGAAAAATAATTCCGCATTGCATCTCATGGGACTCTTCTCATACGGAGGCGTGCACAGCCACATGGACCACATGAGAGCTCTTGTGGAAATGGCAAAAAAAAAAGGGCTTAAAGAAGTCTATATACACGCATTCCTGGATGGAAGGGATGTACCCCCACAGACCGCGCTTAAGGATATGAAAGCCCATGAGCAGTTCTGTCACAGTTCCGTTATAGCAAAGACTGCAACGGTTTCCGGCAGATATTATGCAATGGACCGTGACAGGCGCTGGGATCGCACAGAACTTGCATACAACGCACTCACAAACGCAGAGGGTCTCTTTGCAGAGGATGCCGTAGCAGCAGTTATTCAGGCTTACCAGAGGGGAGAAAATGATGAATTTGTCAAGCCAACTGTTATCATAGACAAAGCAGGCAAACCCGTTGCAACAATAAAGGATAAAGATGCTGTTATTTTCTTCAACTTCCGCCCTGACAGGGCAAGGCAGATGACATACGCACTTGTCAACAGGGATTTTGATTGCTTTGAGAGAAAAGTGAAACCTGAACTGCATTATGTATGCATGGCTGAGTATGATGAGAAACTTGATATCCCAATCGCATTCCCTCCTGAGAGTTTTGAAAATACGCTTGGGCAGGTTTTGAGCATGCATAAAAAAAAACAGCTTCGTATAGCTGAAACTGAAAAGTACGCCCATGTGACTTTTTTCTTCAACGGTGGCGTGGAAAAGAGAAATCAGGGAGAAGACAGATGCCTGATACCATCACCCCATGTTGCCACCTATGACCTTAAGCCTGAAATGAGTGCTTTTGAAGTCACCGATGAACTTGTGGATAAAATACTCAACGACAATTATGATGTTATCATCCTCAATCTTGCCAACATGGACATGGTAGGACACACAGGGATCGTCGATGCAGCAATAAAAGCCATTGAAGCAGTTGACCAGTGTGTAGGAAAAATTGTAGATGCCACTATGGAAAAAGGTGGTTCCACCATCATAACCGCTGACCATGGCAACGCTGAGAAGATGATAGATTACAACACAGGAAAGCCACATACTGCACATACATCCAACCCTGTAAGGTGCATTCTGGTAAGCAGCGAAGAAGGTATCAAATTACAGGATGGAAAACTTTCAGACATAGCTCCCACAATGCTGGATATACTTGGCATAGAAAAGCCGAAACAGATGACAGGTGTCTCACTCATTAAGAAACTGGATTAAGAGAACTAAAACCACTTATCAAGAGTGCTCTGACCGCTTCCGGATGAAGCTTCAAGACGTTCCAGAGCCTTTCTAACTCTGTCCTCTGAAAAATCATGATCATCACATAGCAATGAGATCATTGCTTCTTGATCAGGTTTATTCCATTTCAGAGAATAATCATCGGTTACATCAGGATACTTGAAGAATTCCTTGATATCCTTAAGGTTGGGAATCTCCAGAGCCTTTGCCTTGAGAATATTTTCTATGCTTTCATGCTCCCTGATGAGTTTGAGAGCTGTTTTGGGACCAATTCCCTCAAGTCCTTCATTGTAGTCAGTGCCCACGCAAAGAGCTATATCGATAAGTTGGGAGTGAGTTATCCCAAGCTCACCCAGATTTTCCTTTAGCTTGATGATTTCGGGTTTCACATCCACGTAGATGCTCTTTTTAGGCAGTTTTCTTTTACCGGACACAGTAAGGTTCCTGAGAACCTGAGGAGAACCAAAAAGCAAGGAATCATAATCTTGTGATGCAATCTTATCCGCATCGCCTTTCTTAACCATGTAGGCAGCCTGTGCCTCACCCTCAGAAGGAGCATCCACAAATGGAATACCCATTGCACTCAGGAGTTTTTTGGAATCATCAACAATAGTGGCATCAACCTTTGAAGATGCCTGTGCATACTTGTATGCCTCTTCTGCAAGACCTTTTTCCTTTGCTCCTGCCCATTTAACCTTTGCAATCCCACGGGTTTCGGTGCGCTTCTGGATGGTAGAAGATTTCCACTCAGGAGGCTTGCCATCAAAAACAAAAACAGGTTTCACTCCTGCTTCGATAATGTTTGTCATCCTGTAAAGGATGCCGGACAGATGTGACGTGACGTTTCCCTGTGAGTCCTTAAGAGGAGTACCATCCCTCTGCCGTATAATACTTAAGAATTGGTAAAGTGTGTTAAAAGCGTCTATAGCTATTGTATCTAAAGAAAGTTCAGATAATTCGATCGTGCTCCTATTAAGGAGATCTCCTATATCAGCACCCATGTAAGATCAAAATTGAGTCAGCAAAACCTAATTCAGGTTTCACTTGCTATACGTCCATTGCATTCAAGCCTTACATCAATAACAGTATCATCGTTTGCGTCTATTTTACCTACTTTTAGGATGTTTCCTACCCTGTCAATAAAGTGTGTCTTAGTAACCTTTACCTGATGAAGGTCGTTGAGGTCTTTATTTTTATGAATGATAACAAGACTGTGCTGGTCATCATCATTTTTGCTTAACTTTGACATCATGTTCTTCACTAACTGCTCAAAGTCAGAATAGATGAGAATCTCAGAACATTTCCCGGCTTTTTTTATTATACCTATTGGTTCTAAATTAATGCGCATGTACGCACCTCTTATAGATAGAAAATATTTCTCATCATCCTACTACAACCTAGTTAATATGGTTTTCGGGACATATAAGGGTCGCTAAATATAATTATCACCTATATCTGGTCCTGTCCATAGATGCTATTATATCATCCATCCTGATAAGAACCTCATTGACTCTGGAATCCAGGTTATTTTCAACACTCTGGATATTTATTCTTAATGAGCGTTCCTTTGCTTCAAGCATATTGTTTAATTTGCGCAAACGAATGCCGATCAATAAGATCATGCCAGCCAGTGATCCTACCATAACCATAGCGGAAAGTATGATCAAGGCATTTGCCGGACTGTCTTTAAACCTTCCAAGCCATTCATATGTTAATACAAATGAAGATAAAACCATCACAACTGAGAATATTAGTTCCCTGATTTCCATTCAGATTCCTCCTACAAGTATGTGCTTTGTTACTATTTATACTATTCAACTCTATGATATTAAAGAGAATAGCTTAAATACTGAATAATCATTTACTATGTTTAAATACTATTTGAGTATTTATATATTTGGAGTTGCGGATTTGAGTTCTGAAAAGACAGTTTTAAAAGATTATATACCAATGCTTGTAATGGCAGGCATTATATTGGTAGTACAGATTACAGCACTGCTTTTAGCCACACCCATGGGTGCAAATGATATGCAGGCATTTGAGAACCCGGATTCAACTGCAAACGCCATCTACTACATAGTACTAATCCTTGTATTCACATTTCTGCTATTGATGGCTATTAAAAGGAATATGGAGTGGATAATACAGCTCACCATACTGCTTGCAGTGGGAGCTACTATGTTCTATGTATTCTACGCATTACTATCCATTGTAGATGTCTCAATAATGACAAACAATATTGTATCCGGTCTCTTGGCAGCCGTGCTTACAATACTGCTTTATAAGTTCCCTGAATGGTATGTGATCAACACCATAGGACTGATAATAGGAGCAGGAGCCAGCGCCATCTTTGGAATCTCGTTATCCATCCTTCCCGTACTGGTACTTCTGATATTACTTGCAGTGTATGATGCAATATCAGTTTACAAGACAAAACACATGATAGACCTTGCAGATGGAGTAATGGACCTTCGCCTGCCCATACTTTTCATTATACCGAAACACCTGAACTACTCATTCATCAATGACTCATTGAAAAAAGAAGAAGGTCAGGAGAGAGAAGCGTTCTTCATGGGACTTGGGGATGCCATAATGCCAACCATCTTGGTAGTATCAGCAAACGTATTCCTGGCTCAGAAAGCAACACTGGACTACATTGGATTCATATCCTACCCTGCACTTGGTGCAATGATAGGAACATTTGTAGGATTTGTAGCGTTAAGCATACTGGTAATGAAAGGAAAACCACAGGCAGGATTACCATTCCTTAACAGTGGCGTTATACTTGGATACATAATAGGAGTACTGGCTTCAGGGTCACCCTTCTATTAATCTTTTTTTATTATTCTTCAGGAGTTTCAGAATTTATATCACATATAGTACACTTGGAATCAGCCATTTTTGTGTTGGATTCATTGAACACTGAATCTACTGAGCGTGTACCTTCTGCAAGTACAGTAGCTGTTGAAATGGTGCTTGCTATCAAAATGGAATCAAATATCTCTTCCTTAGAGACACCGAGTCTTTTGGCAACCCTGACGTGAGTATTCATACAGTGCTCACACCTCAAAGCAGAAGCTACAGCTATGCAGATCAGCTCCACTGTTTTGGGATCCATACGCTTGAACTCACGCATGATATTGTTTTCGTAAATCATGCGTGATATGAAAAGTTCCGGCATATCCTTCATGAAGTTAATTATATAAGGAATCTCACCGTAGCGTTTTTCGACATCTTCCAGAATATCTTCGACTGCCTCTTCAGGCTCTTTGTCAAGAATTTCTTTTATCTTTTTCAAATCCATATTAACCACATGAATTGATAATAGTTTAAGCAGTAAACCCTACCTCGGATTTACGCTTGATCTTGACCAGTATATAATCTTTCATCTTTGACAAGGTGATAGCAGCCATATCCGACAGTCTTACTCCCTCATCGAACTCAAGGTTCTCCACCTTTTCATGGAACTGCTCGTATGGAAGTTTAACACGCAGGCCATCAAGCTGAAGAGTGACTGGGGCAGGTGAAAGTACATCAAATATCTCAGGAATCTGCTCATGGATCTCTTTCATGACCCTTGCAGGCAATACGGCAAGGGGATCTTTTGCGAGGTCCTCACGCATCTTTTCCACCACTTCAAAAACTTTTTCGCTCATAGCATCAAGTGAGTCAAGTTCACCACTTTTTCTCAGACGATGGGCAACCCTGCCAATACCTCCAGCATATATATCAGCATTTGCAATGTCTTCGGTCTTAATGTCAAGGGGTCCGCCGGTGACTACTTTAGGAACGGTTACACCCTCAAGCAATTTAGGTTTCTTGTGTATTATACAATCTCTGAAAGTACCGAATGAAAATACAGCGAGGTCATGCTCATTGATAAGTTTCCTTTCGTAGTTGTCAGAGAGGGAAACCCTCCTGCCCATTCCTCTTGCAAGACCCAGCATATTTGTATTTGCACCGCTTCTGCGCAGATGTTCTGCGACATCACATGCAGAGTGTGGAAGATGATGAGACGCAAGCGTGGGAGATACAACAGCAATCTCCGTACCGGTAAGTGGTGCACGGGTGAGCTTACCCAGAAGCTTTTTTCCAAGCTCTTCGATAAGATGCACATCATCCCTGGGGATCAGCATAACAAGTGTAACCTCTGTTGCTGCAGGGACTTTCTGGATAAGATAGCCACCAAGGTCCTCCAGAAGTTCAGTGATCAAAGAGTGCTTATGTACACCGCCCTCGTAAATGTATGGCTCTAATATCGCTGCCATTATTTCTCCTCCATGAGTTCTGTGGTCATCTCATTTGCTTCCTGTATCCATTCTGGTTTAATAATGTCCTCACTTGCTACAAAAACAAACTTATGAGGATCCATTGAATGATAACGCACCCTGAATCCCTCAGGAGTGGCCCTTATAGCCATTTCAACCAGACGTGACTGCAAGGTCCTTTTGGGGTCTGCGACTACCATGTCCTTAAGGAAGTCTATTTCTGCAGATGTGTCTTCAGCATTCATTACCAATGTCCTTCTCTCAGGCTGGAAAACCTTTGCACGTCCATATCTTGCCCAAAGAAGTTCAAGCAATTCGGGCAGATATTTTTCCTCTGTGATAGAGATCCTTACCTCTTTCTTTGTCAGGTCACCAATCTCAACACTAGCAATATCAGATAATTTTACAGTGGGCTGCCCACCTCTTAAAATAATGGCCATCAGGTAAAGAGATTCTTCCGGCCTTACAAGAACCTTTATGCGTCCAATAGCGCCTCCGAGCACCAATTCAGTAATGATATCAGCGACTATGCTCTTGTATGCATCACCTTCTTCCGGGACCGTGGACTCTACAATAAAAGTCTCAAGAGCTTCCATAAGAATTAATCCTCCACATATCCTGATGCCAGCAAAGCACACCCAACCGCACCTATCATGTGGGAATTGGGAGGAACAAGTACATTGATCTTAAGCAACTCGCCAAGAGCCTTTGGAACTCCTTCAATAAGAGATGAACCGCCTACAAGAATCAATGGCTCCTTCACATCAACTTCCTGAAGCTGCTGTTCGAATATCTGCTCTACAACACTGTGACATGCAGCCGCAGCAACATCTTCAGGAGTTGAGCCTTTTGCAAGGGAATTCACAAGTGACTGAATACCGAAAACAATACAGTAACTGTTCATGTCCACATTTTTTTCCGAACCTTTTACAGCAAGTGCACCAAGTTCAGTGATGTCAATACCCAGTCTTTTTGCAGTCATATCAAGGAAACGTCCTGATGCTCCTGCACATATACCACCCATGGTGAACATTCCGGGAATACCATCATCTACGGATATTGCCTTGTTGTCCATTCCACCAATATCGATAACTGTTGCATGACCTTTCTGAGAGTCGGCAAGATAAACAGCACCTTTTGAGTTGACAGTGATCTCTTCCTGGATGAGTTGGGCATTGAAGTGCTCACCAACAAGAAAACGACCGTATCCGGTTGTACCCATGGCCTGGATTTCCTCCTGTTTGACACCTGCAGCTTCCAGGGCCTGGTTGAAAGCTTCCGTTGCACTGTCAATAACCTTTATAGTGGGCACCCATCCGGAGCCTATGATCTCGTTGTCCCTCATTACAACCGCCTTTGTGGTGGTGGAACCTGAGTCAATACCAGCAGTAAGTCCGCTTTGCTTTTCCCTTGCAAGAAGGTGTCTGCGTCTTGCAATGGTTGTAAGAGCCTCCATACGGGTCAGCAGGGTTGCTGCGGTGGTACGCTCAGTGAAAGAATAACTGATAACCGGAAGATCAGAATGTTTGTTAATGTAACGGCGAACCTCGTTTCTTACTATAGCAGCCTCAGCACACCTGAAACATGAAGTTATGAATACACCATCCACGTCCGAGATACCTTCTACTATAGCCTTAGCCCTTGCCATTAAAAGACGAAGGTCAGGACTTGCAGCCTCCAGCCCAAAGTCCTTTCCAATAGTGTCAAGGACATTGACATCTATCTCAGGGTATATCAGTTTGGCATTGACACTTGCTGCAACCGAATCAAGTTCTCCTTGAACACCAGCATATTCAGAGCCACATGACACAAGTGCCACCTTTACGATGTCTTCTTCACTCATTCTGTTGCCTCCTCGGTTTTCTCAGGCAATGACTTCAGGAACTCAGCGATCTTGTACACAAATTCTTGACCCCCGTCATCAGATTCCGGGAAATCAAGCTCAAGGATTGGTATATCACGATCCCTAATTAGGAATTTCGTTAATTCATTTGTACGGGCACAGCCCATACAACCAAATGCCATAGGAGACTCGCTAACAATGATACCTGCCTCTGCCTGCTCTATCATAGGTCCAACAATAGCCATTCTTCCTCTGACACCTGCCGGAACCTCTACAGCCGCATATTTCAGACCTTTTTTTGGTTCTTCCGCAGTGATGTTCAGGGGAGGTGAATCCACACCAACAGTTGATATTTTTTCCTTGATTTTTTCCATCATTGCAATAGGTGTGTGACCGAATCTCTGGACCAGGTCAGAAAGGATCAGGCTGTTTGTAGGGTATATGATAACTTTTGCCATTGTAATACCTCATTGGGTGGATTTAATTATATCCTGAAGGTCTTTCACTTCAAACTTTTTCTTGTGCTCTGTCTCTTTAAGAGGGACATGTTTGTCATATTTATCCAGGGCTTTTCCAATCATTGGAAGCATCATTGACTCTTCCTTCAGGAAATAAAAACCAGGCCTTGCACCACCTCCACGGGAAGCACGGCAGCGCCTTTCATCCCCTGGAGGGAACCCTCTCTCTTTTACAAAGATATGATTCTTATCAAGGTCCACAACCTCTTTCACCACTTTATCCACAGCATCCCTGGGGCCTGTGACCATGGTGCCAAAACATGTTTCTTTTATGATAATATCAGTGTTAGATTCGTATATATGCATAGCAGCATCTATCGGCAGCACATTGTCTGAGCTCATAACAACAAGTTTCGTTATGATATCTTCATTAGCTTCACCCATTTTATTCCTCCTTGCTGCGTTCAAGAACATACATTACGTCCCCATCCTTGAAATGCTTGAGTTTATCTACTTCAAATATCTTTCCGATAATATTGGTGTTTGCAAACCTCTCTCCCGTAGGCCCAAAAAGATCATCATCTGTAGTTTTGACGCCTACCATACCAGCTCGCTTAGCAACCTGGTTTGTTACACCAATCTCACCTGCAATGGTTTTTTTAGGACTGTTCTCAGGGAAGATCTCCTTATATTTTTCAGCTGGCTTCTCGGCTTTGAAGATGTAAGTATTCTCATACGTCATCATTATAGGGAGTACACCAACCGGATTATACTGAAGACCCACAGCGTGTCTGAAGAAGTCAAGTGTTTTTGGAGCAAGATCATCATAAAGCTCGACGCTCACAAGCATCTCCGGATCAACACCCTGTACAGTGACCTCTTTACCCTGCATTATCTCTATGGTTGTTGCAGGTGTTTGTTTAACAATAAAACCATCATCTTCCGTATAACCTTCCACAGAGATCTTAATTCCACGAGAGGTCATTTCTTCTTTAGCAGTTTTATTGGTCATACCAAGCAACATTATTGGCTCAGGTATTGAGTTTATCATTATTCTCTGACCATTCTGTGCCATCCTTACAAATTCAATACCCTTGGTAACATGACCTATCACAGAGTGCATAATAGAGGATGTTCGATCATCTGTGGAAATGTATAACTTTCCTGCACCATACCCCACGGTTCTCACAAAAACAGACCCAGTTGACCTGGATTCAAAATTTTCGTAAGTCACAAGTTCACCCTGGAAACGATGATCTGTTATAAAGGAACTTGATACAAAATCTATGTTGAAAGTACCGTCCCGGGTTACAGCAAAAAAAAACTCTGCCCCCTCGGGTGCCAATGGGTCTATCTCAATTTCAACATATGTGAATATTTTAGAGCCATTCTCTAGTTTAACTGAAAGGTCCGTGGTACTGATGTGTTCACCTGCTTGCTCCCATTCGACAACAGGCTCTATTGACAATATCCTGTCACCTCTGCCAAGATCAGAAAGAACATGTTTTCCACTTATGAGCCTTGCAAATGTACCATCTTCAGGAGCACCATATTCTGATGAGTGTCTGGTCTTGCTAATAATGATATGAGTATTTGCAGCGTCACCACCGCCTGCACCGAAAAGCAAAGTGAAGCGTTCCATATCAGTACCACCACGGGCAGGCTCCATGTCCGTACTAAATGGTCCGAATGCCAGAGCATCTTTGCTCGTCCAGCGAACAGGTATGTCAATAAAATCGTTGAAAATAGATACCCATCTTTTTGAAGAAAGAGAGGAAGCATCCAGGAGTTCTATCTTGAACTCACCTTTAGATGTCTTCACAAGGTATTCAACGGAAACCTGTGACCTTAAGTCCTCTTTTTCAATAAGTATCCCAACTGCAGTTCCTTTCTTATATGGTGCGTTTGACACCTTGATGGCATCTTCAAGATTTGAACTTGCTGGTAATTTAAGCTCCTGTCCGTTGATCTCTACCGTTATTTCGCCACTCGTGTCAAACTCCTCCATTATTTTTAAAGTTTAGTACTTATGGTTCAGCTGCTTCTATACGTTCTTCTTCAGTAAGATCTGCAAGGACAACAGCTGGCTCCCCTATATTAACGATCTTACCATTTCTCATTAGAGCTACACGATCACATATATCTTCCAGGAAGTCCATATCATGTGAAACGATGACAAAGGTGTCACCCATCTTGTCACGTGCTCCCAGAATCGACTTTGTGACCTCTTTCTTTGTGAACGGATCCATTGTACCAGTTGGTTCGTCCATAATGATGATCTTTGGTTCTTTCATCAATATCTGAGCCAGTGCAACCCTGTGACTTTCACCTTCACTAATCTCATTTGGCATCTTTGATAATATAGATTTTGCCTTCTCATCCGTGAACCCGGTTGCTACCAGAGTATTGATCGCTTTTCTTACAGCAAGTTCGTAAGGAAGATCAATACCTATTGATTCTGTGAGATTATCAATTATCGTCCTGTGAGTGTAAAGTCCATACTCCTGATGCAATATACCCATATACTTAACTGCGCGTCCCCTGCATTCGGGCCCTGGTTTTTTCATATCGACCCACTCATCTCCCACACGTACCTGCACCTCACCGCTTGTAGGCTGCACAATACCCATGAGGACTTCAGATACAGTGGTCTTTCCTGCACCACTTGTGCCTGCAAGACCAAATATCTCTCCCTCTTTCACATCAAACGAAACATCATTTACAGCATAAACAACGCCTCTTGTGACTGATATATATTTCTTAACAAGATTATCGACCTTGATAAGTGGATCACCAACAACTACATCACATTTCTTTTCTACAGAACAGACAAGCTGCATGAACTCTTTTGCGACCTCTGAAGGAGAACCTTCCTTTACAATTACTCCATCCTCAAGAATAATAGCCTTATCAGCCAGGCTCTCTACGACCTCTGACCAGTGTGAAGTAATGACCATTGTCATATCATATTCTTTGACGGCTTTTGAAATCACATCATGCACTACATCTGCGGTCTTGGGATCAAGCGTGCCTGTTGGCTCATCGGCAATAAGAAGCATTGGATTCCTTACAAGTTGGCGGGCAAGTACCACTCTCTGTTTCTCACCACCGCTTAAGTCACGGGCCACATGCATCATACGATGTGAGAGCTGTACCTTTTCCAGGAGTTCTACAGCACGAGACATTGCGGTTTCACTATTGACACCTATTTCTGTAAGAGAGTTTATGACATTAACAATAACCTTGTCATCACCATAAAGAGCAAAAGTACGCTGAAGCATAATAGCGATCCTTTTGGTTATCTCACGTCTTTCAGAGTCATGGACTGAAAGTTTTATGAAATCTGCTTCAAACGGCTTGAGGGTATCCTTGCCACAGTCAGGGCACTTGTTTCCAATCTTGCTCGGTGGTTCGATATACCCACATTTTTCGCATCTGGCCAGATGATAGATTACCTCTCCACTGATACCTTCATATTCTTCGGCACCACGCAGGACGTGCATCAATACTGTTTTTCCTGAGCCACTTCTTCCAAGAATTCCAAGAACTTCTCCTTCATTTATGGTCAGATTTATATTTTTGAGAACTTTGACACCATCAAATTCAAGTGTCAGGTTTTTAACTTCAATGAGTAATGCCATTTGATAACCTCCGCCTATGGGTGTATAGGAGTCTTGTCACACTAATAATAATATGCATATCTACTCAAATTACTTAACGGTTTTGTAGATTACATACAAAACTAGATCAATTGAAACCCATGCAGACCCGATAGCAAGTTTTTACAGATCTTTTTTAAAGAATTACTGTTGGATTATTGAACTCAATACATAAACATAACGCATCTGTTTTGCACTGTTAACTTCCAAAAACCCTAACATGGTGTTGGTTTCATAATATTACATCATTATTTATATTTCTCACAATATCTACTACATCGATTATATTATTTATAGTAACGTCCGCTGCATCCACAAGGACCTGAGGCCTTTCGTCCCCTTGTTGGAATGAGAGAATACCAACATCAGCAGCCCTTAAGGCAAGAATATCGTTCATTCCATCCCCTACCATAACTACAAAATCATAGTCCATCTTAAGATTTTTAACAATTTTTTCTTTGTCGTGCGTTGTGGCAACTGCAAAAACATCCCTCATAGGAATGTCCAGAGATGAGGCAAGCCCTTTGAGGTTCTGCGCACCATCCCCTGAAGCGATGTAAATGTCAGTACCAAGTTCCTTTAAGAGTTTTATTGTTACAGATGTTTTGGGATACATCTGTCCACCAGTGCTAAGGACATAAGGTACCTGTTTTTCTTGGGAATTAACAATAAGCCCTGATGCAACGTAAAAAACATTTGGACAACGACCTTTTACAAGAGATACCACATCACTAAGATCGCTTAGCTTTGTTTGATTCTCCTTAATTATACCGTAGACATCATCCAGCCTGAAAGGACTGCTTGAGCAACTTATAGCAAGCTCGACATCACATTGCTCAATAAAATCATGCAGCTCCATGTAAGGGTCACAGCGGATTATATCATCAAAGCATGTGCGTATAACGATAAGTGCCTGGTTTGCCTTCTCAGCCACAAGAACTGTGGTCTGTATATCTTCAAGAATAGAACCGGTGCTCATTTCCTTTGCAACACGATACATATGCAACAGTGTCCCGGCACTGTCAAAGACAACAGCAACACGTTTTTTCATAGATTCTGATTGTATTTATCAAATATACGTTTGCCCATAGACTTTCAGATCATATAGGAAAACTGCCAAATGACTAATATGCAAGCAGCAACAATTTTCAGTATAGCTGCCATGACAAAGATGAAACGGATAATAATTGTCCTTATAATATTTATTGCACTGGCTTTTGTCTCAGAGAGTTTTAACAATTCAGAGATAGAGATAGCTATATTGAACCCGGAGCCCTGGGATCACAGTCCAATCACCGTGTATATTGACGACAAAAATGTTCCTGAGCATTACAGCCCAAGTTACAGGACAGGAGTGGAGGATGCACTGGAGTACTGGGAAAGTGGCGGGAACGGACAACTGGGCTACCAGCCTGTTTTTGAGATCGTTGATGTTGACAATGCAGACATACTGATAATGTGGGTAGAGAATCTTGAAAAGGATGTTGGGGTTGAGAATGGTGTTGCCGGTTTTACAAGACCATATGTGGTGAATGGTAATTTTAAGCGTGCTGATATCGTACTGGAAACCGGAAATTACAAAGGATATTCATGGGCCCAATACGGAGATAAGACCATGAAAGATATAGCAAAACATGAACTGGGCCACGCACTTGGACTTGGGCACAGTAATGATAGAGATGATATCATGTTTCCCACCTATGACATCAAGCAGGATGTCAACCCTCTGCTACTTAATTCCACATGGCCTCTGCTTCTGCTCCTGATAATTATCGCCATTCTTGTAGTCTCATACTACGGAACCGGATGGTTTCACTACAAGAAAAAGAGAAAGGAGCTTGAGAAGGAAGTTTTCAGCAATGAGAAAAATGAGAGATAAAACTGTATTCCAGGCGATATTAAGGTATTTTGCTGGCGAAAATATCGACTTCTCAGATTATGAGCTTGATCTGTGCGAACTTACGGAATTCCAGCGCAAGGTCCTGGAGGAAGTAAGAAAGATACCTTATAGCGAAACAGTAACTTATCAGGAACTTGCCTGCAGAATAGGAAACGAAGGTGCTGCCAGGGCTGTTGGAGCTGCAGTTGCCAAAAACCCATATCCTATAGTCATACCCTGTCACCGTGTAGTATCATCTTCAGGAATAGGTGGTTTTTGTGGAGAGACCAGCGGCGAAAAAGTTGAGCTGAAGAAGAAGATGCTAAAGATGGAAGAACATTACAAAGAAAAAGATAGTTTATATTAATATTATAGAATAAAATTGCATCAGGTGAAGAAAATGTTTGGATGGACAGGAAGGACAGTAATCGTGGACCTGGGGAACAACTCGGTCACAGAAACGAGGACGAAGAAATCATATGTTGAACGGTTCATCGGCGGACGTGGACTCGGTTGCAGGTTGATGCAAGAGTTTGCAGATGCTGAACTTGACCCTTTTAGCCCTGAGAATCCTCTTATTTTTACTACCGGGCCACTTACAGGGACTTCAAGTCCTATGTCAGGACACTTCACTGTCACATGCAAATCCCCCCTTACATCCTCGATATTCAGCTCCAATTGTGGCGGGCACTTTGGCGCCGAGTTAAAGTTTGCAGGTATTGATGCCCTTATAATAAAAGGAAAGGCCGAAACACCTGTTTATATTAATATTTATGATGAGGAAGTTGAAATTCTGCCGGCCGGGCATCTATGGGGAAAGAATACTGCAGAGACCACTGCATTGCTTGAAATCAAAGGTAAGGTTGCATGCATAGGAAAAGCAGGAGAGAAACTTGTCAGTATGTCAAATATCATCAACGACCGCATCTACTCCAGTGGACGTGGTGGGCATGGTGCCGTGGCAGGCTCAAAAAATCTCAAAGCAATAGTTGTGAAGGGAAGCAACGTTGTCCAGATAGCAGAGCCTGTTGCCTTTGAAGAAGCTGTCGAAAAAACAAATAAATTGCTTGTGGCAAATCCACCAGTTTCCAAGGGACTTAAAAAACATGGCAATTCCGCATTCACTGAGCTTTTTGACTATATGGGAGTTCTTCCCGCACACAATTTCGGGAAAAAGAATTTTTCCGGTGCAGAGAAACTCTCAGGCGAGCTCATCAACAAAAAATACAAATTACAGCAGGCACCCTGCTATGCATGTCCTGTTGGCTGCAGGAGAATTTTGGAGGATGGTCAAGCGTTTCCTGATTTTGATTCCATATGGGCTTTCGGACCAAATATTGGTAACGATGATATGGAAATTATAAGAGAAATGGACAGGCTCTGTTTTGATTACGGACTTGACCCGATTTCCTGTGCTGCATCAATTGCAGCATACATGGAAGTAAATCCATGGATGAAAATGGATGAGTTAAAAGGTATCATACTGGAAATAGGGAATGGAAGACATGATGTCTGCAAGGGCTCACAAGCATATCTGTGTTCTGTGGAAAAAGAGGAATACAGTACTGCAGTCAAAGGACTTGAACTTCCCGGATACGACCCCAGAAAAATGGCAGGCATGGCTATAGCCTACGCAACATCCAACACCGGAGGATCCCATCTTAGCGCTTTTATGGCAGCTCCCGAGATAATGGGAAAGCCGGTGTTGCTTGACAGAAATTCATTTAATGGCAAGGCAGCTCTTGTGCAGTATTTTCAGAACCTCAGTGCAGCAATTGATTCACTGGTTATGTGTCCTTTCTCCATACTTGCTATTGGAGAACTTGAACTTGCTGCATTGCTCAGTCATGTTACCGGAAAAGAATATTCTGCGGAGGAAATGCTACTTGCCGGAGAGAGGATCTACAACCTTGAAAGACTGTTCAGCCTGAAGGCAGGATTTTCTGCAAAGGATGACACACTCCCTGAAAGATTCTTTGGTGAAGAAGGAATAGACCGGCAAGAATTTGAAGAGTCTATCTCAGATTACTATCACTTCAGAGGATGGGATGCTGCTGGCATACCGGAGGAGAAAAAACTGAGTGAACTTAATATTGTCAGAGGTAGATAAGAAAAGGAGAATAAAATACGTTCATATTTTTACGTATTTGCCATTTTCAACCTCAATTTGTGCAGAATCAAAGGTTAAGTTCATATATAGCATTAAGAATTATAGCAATATACTGTTTAAGCTCATAAATATTATTACAATTACGGAGGATTTTAATTGAAAATACAAGCCGAGATTAAAGAACTTAAAGAGGGTAAGTACGTCATTGTTGACGATGAACCCTGTACCATCAAAAGCATTACCAAGTCAAAGCCAGGAAAACACGGTTCAGCAAAAGCAAGAATCGACGTCATAGGCCTTTTTGACAAACAAAAGAGATCGATCATAGGCCCTGTTTCAGATAAGGTCTACGTTCCAATAGTAGAGAGAAAGAACGCACAGGTACTTTCCATTGCAGGTGATGTTGTACAGCTTATGGACATGGGTGATTTTTCAACATTTGAGATGACGATCCCTGATGAGTACAAGGAAAGGATAATTGAGGGCGAAGAAGTATCCTACCTGACCGCAATGGGTAAAATGAAGTTCGATCTGAGATAATTATATCTCTGATCCTTTTTTCTTCTTTTCAGTTGTTACAGCTATGTTCTACAAACCTGATATGATGGATGCCCTGTCAGATTATGATTCTGCAAGGTATGTGATATTTGGTGTTCCTTTTGATGCTACTTCCTCATACAGATCAGGAAGCCGCTGGGCCCCTGATGCCATGAGAAAAGCTTCAGCGAATTTTGAAACATATAACGATCATTATGATATTGATTTTGATGACCTGTTCATACATGATGCAGGAAATCTTGAGCCATATTCATCCGTTGATGAGACACTCGAAGATCTCTACTTTGCTGTTAAGCCAATTGCAAGGGACCGAAAAATACCCATCATGCTTGGTGGCGAGCACTCACTTACATACCCATGCGTGAAAGCATGCGCAGAGGAAGCCGGAGAAGATATCGGTTTTCTTGTAATGGATGCTCACTTTGACCTTCGGGAAGAATACGGAGGCATCAAAAACAGCCATGCATGCGTTTCCAGACATGTACTGGATGATATTACAGACACCTATGTAACAATAGGAGTTCGCAGCGGACCAAAGGAAGAATGGACATTTGCAAAAGAGAACGGCATCAAATACTATACTTCAGATGGCGTAAGGGAAATGGGGATAAAACAGGTCATTTCTGAAGTGAAGGAATATCTCGGTTGCAAAAAGATCTATCTTTCCCTGGACATGGACGCCCTTGACCCTGCATACGCACCCGGTCTTGGCACTCCCGAACCATTCGGACTTACAGACATCGATGTGCGTGAGATAATACGTGCATTCGCACCAGCATCAATTGGTTTTGATGTTGTTGAGATAACCCCTGAATATGATAACGGAATAAGTGCCCTGCTTGGGACAAAGTTGCTCAGGGAATTCATTGCAGCGCACGCTGCAAGCGAGAGATAGATATCCAATCTTTTATCTATTTGATTTTGCAACTTTTCAAACTTAATAGAATAGTGGTGATCATGGGTAAAATATCTATAAGAGCTGCAGAAAAGAATGATATCGAAGGTATAATACTCATAGAGCAGGAGTCATTCCATGAGAATATCGTAGAAAGCAGGGATGTATTCCTGGACAGGCTCAGGATATTTCCACAAGGTTTTCTGGTACTTAAGATCAAAGAAAAGATAGCTGCTTATATTTCCTCGGAGATTTGGGAATATTCTGAAAATATAGACATCAGTAAGCTGGACCTGAATCACAGCATCAATGATGTTCATAGGAGCAACGGTTCACAGCTTTATGTCTCATCTCTTGGAGTCCTGAAAGAATATCATGGGAAAGGCTATGGTACGACCTTGCTCTTAGAGTTTACAAAACAGATCACCCGAAGATACAAAATATCCCATATACTCCTCATAGTTTCTGTTAACTGGAGAGCTGCAAGGAAAATATATGGAAAGAATGGTTTTAGGGAAATTCAGAGAATACCCGGTTTTTTTGTTGAAGACGATAATAGCGATGCTATTGTCATGAGAAAACATCTTTGAAAAACAAAAGATCTTGGAACAATTATCAAATTATAACACAAATGCTCAGCTAGCTCTTCCATGACAGAATGGGAGTCTGAGTGTTAATAACAGGCAGTTAATTATTTACATATCCCAGACAATGTCAGTATTGAGAATATGAACGATGAAGTTGAAGTAGTATGCCCATCATGCTCACCTAAAATGAGTGTGCTGCATGATGTTTTGAAATCCGGCCAGAATATGCTTGTCCAGTGCCAGGAATGCGGAAATGTCCATCCAAGCAAATTTGAAAAACCAAAGACATTTAACATAAAAGTAATAATCAGTAAAGGCGATAGATCTTTTACACAGATGACCAAAATGACATCCGAAGAAGATGTCAACATCGATGATGAGATAATTGTCGATGACGGAGAATCTGATGAAGTATTCCCGGTCCTGATAACTGCCATCGAGTCAGGAGATAAAAGACTGAAAAAAGCAAATGCCGCAGAGATTAGTACGATATGGGGCAGGGCTATCGATGAAGTTGCTGTTAAAATCGCCATTCACCGGGGAAAAAGCACAGAAGCTCTTGTAAAAAGAGTTCCCGGGGGATACGAATTCATTATCGGTAAAGAGGAAAACGTTGACAAGACCAAAGTGAGGATCAAGAAGATAAAAATAAGAGATGGTAGTCTTGAATCACGCACCGGCACAGCAGTTGAGGCAAAGTTCATTAAAAGGATATTTGCAGAAGAAATTGTGAGAAAGAACTGGGGGGAAGGAAAAACTGCATGGAGTATGAAAGGGAAAGGTCGTTCCTGGTAAAATCCCTCAAAGAACGAGGAACCAGTGAAAGAACTCTAAGAGCGATGGGGAAGGTAGCAAGACATCATTTTGTACCTTCTACACATGTATCGAGTGCCTATGTTGACAGTCCATTGCCCATAGGACACAAACAGACAATATCAGCACCCCACATGGTTGCCATAATGTGTGACCTTCTTGAGCTTCAGGAAGGACAGACAATACTTGAGATCGGTGCAGGCTCAGGTTACAATGCTGCAGTCATGGCGGAGATAGTTGGTAAAAACGGACAAGTCTATTCTATTGAGCGTCATGAACCGCTAGCCAGGTTTGCAAGGGAGAATCTGGAAAGAGCCGGATATTCCAATGTGGAAGTTATACTGGCTGATGGTTCGCTGGGCTATCCTGAGCATGCACCCTATGACAGGATATGTGTAACCGCATCAGCACCTGAAACACCAAAAGCTCTTTTGGAACAGCTAAGCTCCGGCGGTATCATGGTCCTACCTGAAGGTGATAGCTACCAGAATCTGTACCTTATCAGGAAATCCATGAATGGTGAGATCACAAAAGAAGACAAAGGCAGAGTGGTTTTCGTGCCACTTGTTGCTGATCACAGTTAACATTTATTTCCGAGCCATAGATAATTCATTTTTATGGCAAAAACATTTTTAATGTTTTATGCTTATTTAGCAGAGCATATTTTGTAATAATCAGATAATGAGCTCGGAGGAGGAGCTCTTGTTGATATACTATAATGGCACCTTTTTGTGCTGAAAAACCCCGAAGCAGGTGGGTTTGATAAAAAAGAAAGAGTTAAGTAATGATACTGATAAAGCAGCTGTGCGTCTTATAAACTAAAAATAAAGAAGGAAAATGCCGGTGTCAATGAACTCTGAGAATAATATAAAAAAAATAACAGTGAAAGGGGTGTTCATCATCAACATCTTCGGGAAGACCGTTCCGGCCCTTATGCTTGAAGATGAAGAGGGGCTCCTTATGCCAATGCACATAGGCCATCCAGAAGCGCTGTCAATTAATTCAGCGATGAAGAACGAGACCATGCCAAGACCTATGACGCATGATCTTATCATGTCCATACTTGAAAGACTGGGTGCAGAAGTTGAGAGGGTTTTGATAGACGAAAAGGTAGATAATATCTACTATGCCAGGATAACGCTGAAAATGGACGGTGTTAGCATGGATTTTGATGCAAGGCCAAGTGATTGTATTGCTATTGCCCTGAGAAATGGCGCAGCCATTATGATAAACAAGGATGTCTTTAATGAGGATTCCATCTCTAAGGAAGAATTTCAGGATTCTAAGGTCATTTCGGGATTTGTTTAGGCCCGCCTTACCCAAAAAAATATATATTGTTAACAAAGACAATATGCTATGAGGGAACGGATATTTTATAATCCTTTTACGCTTATTTTTACGCTGATACTCACTTTAATCCTTGCTTTTAGCATATCCATTCTGTTCTTCGGCTTTGTGAGCAGTGCCTTTGCAAAGATAGGTTTCTCATGGGAAGATGCTCTTATCCTGCTTCTAGCCTCACTTATTGGAAGCAATATCAATATACCTCTGAAAACTTTCGAGTCTAAGACCCCGATTGAGGAGCAGAGATACATAAAGGTCTTTGGAGTCTCATACCGCATCCCATTCAGAAAGACACACACCACAAGGACAACCATAGCCGTTAACGTAGGTGGAGCACTTATCCCAAGCATCGTCTCCCTCTACCTGCTAACTCTATTTCCCAATGCCGTGATTTACGCCCTCTACGCCACCCTGTTCGTTGCCCTGATCACAAAAGCTGTTGCCAGACCGGTCAAAGGCGTGGGAATAGTTTCCCCTGCACTAATCCCCCCGATAGCCGCAGCTCTGAGTTCCATTATCATCGTCTACACAACCCATGTCCAGCACGAACTCATCTTTGCCATAGCTTACACCAGCGGCACCTTGGGCACCCTGATAGGTGCCGACCTGCTGAACATGCGTGCAATTACCAAACTGGGAGCTCCGGTTGTGAGTATCGGCGGTGCAGGGACTTTTGACGGTGTGTTCCTGGCTGGAGTTATTGCGGTGTTGTTGGTTTAGAAGATAATAGAGGATATATCTGAAAATTTCCATGGTGTTTAGTTCGATAATTATATTTGATATTTTACTCAAAATGCTCATTATAAATTTTTAAAATTCTAATTGTCTGGAGAAATTCAGAATCCCCATAGTTTTTATTTTTTTCAACTTTTGACACCATGAAATCGATTATTGTTTTAAACTCAATAACATGATCAATTTTATGTTCTTTTAAAATTTTTATGGTTTCGTTATATGCACTCTCTTTAACAGGTAAGTGAGATAATACTAAAATTGTCTTAAAATCATCAGTTTTCCAAAAACCTTTACTCGCATTCATTGCATTTTCACAAACAAAATTAAATATACGGTCAAATTCTCTGAGCACTGAAGGAGTAAAGTTCATCCCATGCCATCCTTTTACTTCTATAGATGCTCTAGTAATTCTTTCTAAGTCTTTTGTATCTTTAATTACAAATTCTATGTCTTTGTTTTTTGTTTCTGCAGGATATAAATTGAAAACCAATAAATCAATATCACTATCAACATTGTTTAGTTTATAAGGGTAATTTGTTTTAACTAAGAAGTCGTTATTTTCGAAAAATAGCCTCACAATTTCCTCGTTTACATCACTCATAATACATCTCCTTGAATTTAATAGACCGCCCGTAAAATTTGTGTTAGAAACATAAAATTCATCACTTCCTTCAGTTCCCTAATTCTACATCCAAAGCAAAATAATCTCAAGCTTCAATCCAAATGCCAGAATAATTTAACAAAACATAAATACTTGCTGAATAATCCCACAAATCAGGCACGGTGACATGCATAAAATGCGTGGCTTTGGCTGAAACTCGCATACCAACCTTGATTGATCAGAGAGAAGCACGTGCATCTTAAATCACTTAGCAAATAGCTTTCATTCTGGATGATGAATACGTAATTCAGAAGATCAAAGGTTACCTCCCATTTAAGAGCATTTAATATGGAAGTCTGTGCAAGGACACACAAGTATTAAATAAAAATCGATATCTTCTTATTCAATAGGAATATGCCAATGAGACTGGCAGATGCTAATAACCAAACGCAGTGGAAAAGGAACTTCACAAAATGACACTCACAAAAAGGATAATACCATGTCTTGACGTTACGCTTGATGAAGAAGGCGCAAGCGTAGTCAAGGGAATAGAATTTGTAGATCTGAAAAAAACCGGAGATCCTGTGGAACTTGCCAAGCAATATAATGAACAGGGTGCCGATGAACTTGTTTTTCTTGACATAAGCGCCTCCCATGAGGGAAGGGGAACCATGGTCAAGGTTATCGAAAGGACCGCCGATGAAGTATTTATTCCACTGACCGTTGGAGGTGGGATAAACTCCATCGAGGATATACGTCAGATACTCAGAGCAGGTGCGGACAAGGTATCTATGAACACCGCCGCCATAAAGAATCCTGACCTTATAAAGGATGCATCCGAGATTTTTGGTGCTCAGTGCATCGTCACAGCCATTGACTGCAAGAGGAATACAAACGTTAAGGAGCATCCGGACAAGACAATCCTTGAGCTTGAAGACGGCACCCCTATATGGTATGAAGTGGTCATCTACGGCGGCAGGGAAGCAACCGGAATAGACGCTGTGCAGTGGGCTAAAAAGGTAGAGGAACTCGGTGCAGGAGAGATACTGCTAACCAGTATGGACAGGGACGGAACCTATGACGGTTTTGACATCCCCATCACAAGAAAGCTGTCAGATGATCTTGAGATACCAATCATCGCCTCAGGTGGCGTAGGCAATCCCGAACACATGTATGAAGGCTTCACAAAAGGAAGAGCCGATGCGGCACTTGCAGCAAGCATATTCCATTTTGGAGAATACACCGTCAACGATGTTAAGAAATATCTCAGGGAAAAGGGCATCCCTGTAAGGCTCTGAGCTGTAATAAATGGGGTAAAATAATGGAAATCTCAGAATTCCAGAAAAGAATGTACGATCTCTACGCCCATAACGACAGACGAAGAGGTGCAGCAGCCACCACTCTCTGGCTTGTGGAAGAGATCGGCGAGCTTGCAGAAGCCATCCGCAGGGAGGACATGGATAATATCAGGGAAGAGCTAGCAGACTGTTTTGCATGGATAGCCGCACTTGCAAACCTCTACGATATTGATATTGAAGCTGCTTTTTTAGAAAAATATCCCGACAAGTGTCCAACATGTGAGAAGAATCCGTGCATCTGCACTGACTGAATTACTATATGTTCCTTTGACTAAATATCAGGTTCACAATGGATATAAAGTATGCTTTCCATTCCAAGCTTTGCACGTAACTGGTTCTCTACTTCGGTACATATGTCATGAGCTTCGATAAGACTGAGGTTCCTATCCACTTGAATATGCACATCAATTGCGAATTTACTCCCTATTTTTCTTGTTTTAAGCTCGTGGAAATTTCTGACACCTTCAGTGGACGTAATAATACTACAGATTTCTTTAACTGTCTCCTTTTCAAGAGCTGCTTCCGTAAGTTCATTTATATTGCTGTAAGAGATATCATATGCGACCTTGAATATGAAAAAACTCAGTATAACAGCTGCAATTGGATCAAGAATAACCCATTTTCCCCCAAGAACAATCGCCCCACCAATACCGATCATTGTTCCTACTGAAGAAAAAGCATCTGAACGATGATGCCATGCATTTGCAATCATTGCATCGCTCTTTATTGACCTGGCCGCTTTCAATGTATATCTGTACAGCAATTCTTTTGTAAGAATTGAGACCACTGCTGCAATAAGTGCTATAGTTCCAGGTTGTTCAAGAGTATCACCATTGATAACAAGAAGTATCTTGCCCATGCCGCTTAGAAATATCCCTAACCCTATTATAAAGAGGGAAATACCTACAAAGGCCGCAGATAGTGTCTCAATCTTACCGTGTCCATAGTGATGACCACAGTCTGCAGGTTTCGCTGCAGCCTTTAGTCCAAAAATCACCACAATATCAGTAATAAAATCAGAAAATGAATGGACAGCATCTGCGATCATTGCTGCACTGTTGCCTAAGATCCCAGCAATGAACTTGAAAATAGTAAGGAAGACATTAAGGACCATCCCATTTGTGGTCACTTTTACTGCATTTTTACTTCTTCTATCTCCATTATGCATATTCACAGGCGCCCTTTTGTAGTAAAGATACTATGCTAGGGTCACATTTAAGTTTTTGCAACTTTTCGTAGTTACTTTATCTTTTAGAAAGCCCTTTAATATATACTCTAATCTTTAATCATTACCTGCACAAAAATATCCATTGTAGGCCTAAATTGAACTACTTCACGCTTGTGTGTTAAAACTCTCACCCCTTTTTAACGTATAGTATTAAATTAAGATTCTGAAAAAATAATTAATAATGTATAAATAGTATCCTCACTTTTAATCAAGAGGGATAATATGATACATAGAAATTCAAGCTGTTTTTTCCTTATATTACTCATTATTTTGTTCTCCGCAGCATCCGGCGGATGCCTGCGTGAGTTCGATGAGGAAACGAGACTGATGATATCAGACATCGAGATATCCAAAGACAGTGTCAAAAGTACTTATGCATGGTTCAATGTGAGCACATATATCGAAAACCTGGGAGCTGACAGCGACGAAAACTCAACCGTTATGCTCAAAGTATTCAGCGAGCAAACTGGTTTGCTGGAGCTGAAACAGGAAGAAGATATCGGGCCCATAAAAGAGGGCGAAACCAAAATGATAAGTCAAAAAATACGCCTTCCAAAAAGTGGCAGCTATCGTATCAGTGCAAGCATCAGCAATGGGGGGGAAATGGGATATGACAGATGGATGACCCTTTCAGGACTGGAAAATCTGCCGACTGATATGCAGGAAACGGGTATGCAGATAGAAGGAATTGATTTCATAGTAAGGGAAACAAGTTTCAAAGGTGTTGTAATTGAAAATGACATCTACCTGAAGAATGAAGGTGTAGATACCACAGAGGATTATCGCATACTTGTAAAAGCAAGAGAGATGGATGCGCGGCTCATTGCAGACAAGAAATGGATTAGTTCAGGTGAAATAGAACCTGAAAACACCATTATCAAAAGTGTCAACCTCACAGTTCCTGACAATTACAACTACATTGTCGAGGTCAGTATATGGGACGCAAACACCGTAGTCATGACCGGAGAGGATTACGTACAACTAAACCCTGAAAAGATAATTGACAGGGACAAGCAGGTACAGAACAAGAATATGAATACAGCTGACTTTGTAGTAGAGGACGACTTAAATAGGGAATACGAAGAAGAAGCCGACGGGTATGCCGAAACTCCGGGCTTTACAGCAAGTTTTGCAGCAATAGCACTTATCTCAGCAGTATACATAGCAAGGAGGAGATTGCAATGAACGAAGTAAAGGAAGATAAGAAAATAAATGAGGAAAAAATGACATTTACTTCGGCTAATAAGAAGAAAGAAAGAACACAAGAGGAGTACTTCAAGGGAGGAATGCTCTTACTTGTGGGAATTATCATTGCCATTGCATCATTCCAGTTCTATTTTATAGTGAATGATGTTATCTACACGTGGTTCAAATCGCAATATGTACCCCTTGTCAGAGCATTTTATAATCTGGCAGTGATAGCTATTGGCCTTTACATACTCAAAGCATACATTATGAAGAAGGAAAAGAATTAAATTCTTTTCCGCCTTTTGCTTTTTAACTCGTTTTTTAACTCACTTTTTTAACCCGTTTTTATGGCTATCTTTTATATACTCTAAGCTCGTCTGAGCAAATATCATGCCCAGAACTCCTGAACTTTTAGCCCCTGCCGGAAACATGGAATCCCTCGTAGCTGCCGTAGAGAACGGTGCAGATGCAGTATATCTTGGAATCAAGGATTTCAGCGCCAGGGCATACGCAGGTAATTTCACCATAAAGGAATTCAAGGAGGCACTTGGCTTCGCTCACCTTCGGGGAGTTAAGATTTACGTTACCATGAACACACTCATCAAGGACAGCGAGATGAAAATGGCCCTTGAACTCATGTACACCCTTGATGAGCTGGGAACTGATGCTATCATTGTGCAGGACATGGGCTTATTATCACTTGCCAGAGAAATGGTCCCCACGCTACCGGTGCATGCAAGCACCCAGATGAGCATTCACAACAGCGAGGGAGTCCTTTTACTAAAGGAAATGGGTGTTAAAAGAGCAGTCCTTGCAAGGGAACTCTCACTTGAAGAGATAAAAACCATCAAAGCAGAAACAGGAATGGAAATTGAGGTTTTTGTACACGGAGCACTCTGTATCTGCTACTCAGGTCAGTGTCTCATGAGCAGTTTGATAGGAGGCAGGAGTGGTAACCGTGGCTACTGCGCCCAGGCATGCCGCAAACAATACAGATTACTGAAGGACGGACTGGAAGTAAAAACAGAAGGAAAATATCTTTTAAGTCCAAAGGATCTAAACACATCAGAGTTACTGCCTGAACTCATAAATGCAAGAATTGATTCCTTCAAAATAGAAGGCCGTATGAAACGCCCCGAATACGTTGCCGGGCTTGTGAGCATATACCGTCGCCTGATAGACAGGTTTGCAGCAGAGCCGAACAATTACTTCGTAACTCAAGAGGAATCCACAGAACTTGAGCAGCTCTTCAACAGGGAATTCACAACAGCTTATTTTAAAGGCGACCCTGCAACTGAGCTTATGAGCCGCCAAAGACCACATAACCAGGGTATCATAGTTGGAAAAGTGAGTGGATACAACCAAAAACGCAGCAGCATCTTAATAGAGCTCAGCAAAGAACTTGAAATCGGAGACGGAATTGGTTTTGAAGGTTATCGTGAGTCAGGAACTATAATCAGAGGGATCTTCGTTGATAATGAGCCGGTGAAGACTGCAGGAAAGGGTGACGTCATCTCCACTAATTTTGAAGAAGCACTTAAGACCGGAACAACTGTTTACAAGACACTTGATGATTCCCTGATGAAAGAACTACAGAGTTCATTCAGCTCGCCTTCACCAATACGCAAGATTCCCGTGTCTATCAGTATGAAAGCACAGATAGGAGAGAAAATGGAACTCTTCGTTTCTGATAATGAAGCTAACAGTTCAAAGTTCATTTCCGATTATGTAGTTGAAAGATCCCATAAGAGGCCAACAACTGTAGAAGATGTGAAAAAACAACTTTCTAAGACAGGAAACACAGTCTTTGAAGCTGCCGATATCAAAATAGATATCCCTGAAGACGCATTCATACCTATAAAGGAACTGAACAACGCAAGGACTGAAGCACTATCAGAACTTGAAAAATTGAGAATAGACAAGTACAGAAGGCAGCCACATATCAAGCCTGCCACAGATAGTTTAGAAATTATCTAAAGACAGTACTATAAATTATACGGCTTGCTTTATTGTACCTGGATTTGACCAATAATCTTTTGACAATTCATTTAATTCTCCTGTTAGAGGATTAACAATGAAGTATTTAGTTTCATCAGCAAAATCAACAATGTAATAATATTCCCTGTTACTCACAAATATCTGTTCAGGATTATCCATTACAGGAATAGTATATTTTCCGGAAGAACTATCAGAGAATCTAAACGTTCTATCCTGTTGCAATGACAGCTCAACAATTTCTTTTCCGTCATTATATGTATACTCAGGTAGAGTAAAGTAAATTATTGCCGGTAAAAATAGATATATTGTGATTATAGTCAGTGTTTCAAATTTAGAAATAGTGTTTTTTTTGATTAATAGTAATCCAAATACAAATGGTTGAGCTATAATTAATAGAGTAAAAATTCCAATTTCATAAATTCCTTTGTATTCTATATTTATTGTATATATGTAATAAAGTTCCAATATAGAAATTAAAGTAATACAAATGATTAAAAAAATATTTCTTTCCTTAACCTTAATCATCTTTATTCTTAATCATCTTTATTCATTCTCTTTTCAATACACATAAATCTACCGTACATGACATTTGTTTTATTGAGCAATTACACTATTTCCTAAAGGCGATAGAATTATTTTAGGCTCTGTAGAAATCCTGTAAATTCCATTTTTAAACTCAGTAGTATTCAATAACTGCATTATTCCATTAGTCTTCGGGATGGGAGCGAAGGAACGTGCCGCCTGCGGCGGGTGGTGGCATTGGTCTTTGTTTATCAATGATTTTGTGTAGAGCTTTCAGAAACATAAGGCTGCAGGGAATAATAATTTATAGTAATTGGAAGTCATGAATACTTAAAAGATCCCGGAGGGTCCGGCGAAGCCGGCACAATCCGAAAAGATGAATAAGATAATCTGTTGCTTTCAACTCTTTTTCTGCATACGGCAATTAAAAGCAGTGATGTTTTCCCTAAATTAGATAATCCGCAATCATGACAAGCATATACGATCTCATGATACATTCGAGTGAGGGTTTCTACAGAGCCGCTATTTAATTACCAGCATAAGACTAATAAACGATTTGTATTTTTCATGATAATCTCTCCTTTTAAAGTATTTATTTTAACCGTAAAGAGTTAAATATTATATCACATTGCTAAGTAATGAAATAAGAAGGGAGAAATCACAGCAGTGAAAAAAAAAGAAGAGCATGAACAAAAGAGCAGTGAAGAAAGAACACTGCTTTCTGTCAGCGTTAACAATTCCAAAGCCCTGAAATCTGCAATCAAGGGTGGAGCAGACGTCGTATATATTGATAGTGATGGAAAGATACTTGAAAATGAAGAGTGGAGCTCAGCCATCGCTCTTGCTACAGAAAAAGGAATACCATTATACCTTCATACCCCTGTGATCGTAAAAGATGGAGAAATGGGAAAACTTAGGGACAGGATAGAACTGGCAAAAAAACTCGGCTTTAGTGGAATTGTAGTCGCAAATGCAGGAGTTTTCAGAATGATTTTGGGATCAGTTGCATCCGACATGAAAATTCATACTGATAGTTCCATGAATGTATTTAACCGGTATACTCTTGAATTGCTGACAAAGAAAGGTGCAGACACAGTTACCCTTTCAGTGGAAATGAATCTCGGACAGATAACAAAGATATCAAAATACGGCAATTGTGAATATATCGTACACGGTGGCATTCAGGTAATGGAATCTGAGCACTGTCTTATAGGTGGCATACTGGGCGAGAAGGACGATTGTGGCTCTCATTGTAAGAGTGGCAAATTCGAGTTAGTTGATGAGAAAGGCTATGAGTTCCTGGTAAGAACTGATTCTGATTGCAGAACACATATCTATAATTCAAGGGAGCTCTGCCTGCTGGAAGAAATACCACAGCTTAACAAAGCAGGCGTTTCAAGGCTCAGGATAGATGCCAGGACCATGAATAACGAGCATATTGAAAAAGCCACACGTGCCTACAGGGATGGGATTGATTCCTATTTCAGCGGAAACAAAAGGCAGGCATGGGAATCCAGTGATATCAGCGAATACCACACAAGAGGACATTACCACAGAGGAGTACTATGAACGTATTCCTTTCAGCATCAATCAGAGGGGGCAGAGATATGCTGTCCACTTACATTGAGATGTGTAAGCATATTCAGCAGAGCGGACATGAGGTCCTTAGCTGGCATGTGGCTGACCCGGAACTTAAAAAAACAGAGTCCCTGCTGAGCGAAGAAGAAATATACATACGTGACATGGAATTCCTGGAAAAAAGCCACTGCATGATAGCAGAAGTAAGCACTCCTTCCATTGGAGTTGGTTATGAGATCTGTAGTGCATTGCACAGGAAAATTCCGGTACTGTGCCTGCACACACCTGATTCAAACGTTTCTGCAATGATACTTGGGGATAAAAGGATCATCAGCAAAGAATATGATAGTATTAATGCAATGAAGGAAGAGATTAACAGTTTCCTTACAACTATCAGTTAATCCTGATCTTGATGTATCAATCACTTCTACAAAATCTGCTCAGAGATATTTCAATCCCTTTTGGGTCTGATTTTAACATTGCAGCTCCACCAGCTACAACTTTTGTTTTGTAGGTTTCAATCCCTCTAAGGTCTGATTTTAACTTTTCTCTTAGACGGTGATAGCGTGGAACTTTTTCCGTTTCAATCCCTCTAAGGTCTGATTTTAACACAATGACGTCATTAACTAATGGTCATTCATGGTAGTTTCAATCCCTCTAAGGTCTGATTTTAACCCACAGAAAGAAGTATTGAAAGCACTAACAGTACCCAGTTTCAATCCCTCTAAGGTCTGATTTTAACATGGGTATTGGCTGCGAAGGTACAGGACCCGGATACATGTTTCAATCCCTCTAAGGTCTGATTTTAACCTATTTCAAGAGGCTCGTTTGGTGTGTGATATATTCGTTTCAATCCCTCTAAGGTCTGATTTTAACTCAAAGCACCAGCGGTCCTGGGCACAATTGGTGTTTTATGTTTCAATCCCTCTAAGGTCTGATTTTAACATTTTTGAACTATATGTAACATCGTCCTCAATATCGTTTCAATCCCTCTAAGGTCTGATTTTAACAAATTTAATACTTATTTTGATAAAGATAAAGATAATGGTTTCAATCCCTCTAAGGTCTGATTTTAACTATATTAACAGAACTAAGAAAATTGTTTATGAACTGTTTCAATCCCTCTAAGGTCTGATTTTAACGATACTGTCTACGGTATCCTTTGCACCAACACATTCAAGTTTCAATCCCTCTAAGGTCTGATTTTAACACAAAGATTTCAGGCAGAGAAAGAAGCACTTTCAGAAGTGTTTCAATCCCTCTAAGGTCTGATTTTAACGAGAAGGATAAAAAGTAGAAATGACCACGGGTTTTGGTTTCAATCCCTCTAAGGTCTGATTTTAACAGTTTGTTGTAACGAAGGCGGATTCTGCGCAATACGGTTTCAATCCCTCTAAGGTCTGATTTTAACTATCAAAATTAACTTTGTAAAGCTCGATAGCGTCGTTTCAATCCCTCTAAGGTCTGATTTTAACATTGATTAGTCCACCAAGCATACCACGCCGTGCGACGTTTCAATCCCTCTAAGGTCTGATTTTAACCATCTTGTGTAGTATTCTCGCTTAGAAGGTGATGTCGGTTTCAATCCCTCTAAGGTCTGATTTTAACGCAGCTGTATGACTGGAAGAAAGGGCAACTACAACGTTTCAATCCCTCTAAGGTCTGATTTTAACTGAAACCGTCTTCTTTTTACCTGATTTCTTTTTAGGGTTTCAATCCCTCTAAGGTCTGATTTTAACCTTCATTTCCGTCTTTATCAGTCGTATGATAGTGTTTGTTTCAATCCCTCTAAGGTCTGATTTTAACACCTTATTTCTCCGCAATGATAGATGATGGTGTTTGGTGTTTCAATCCCTCTAAGGTCTGATTTTAACGCATATCGTTTTTGGATTTGATTAGCGGATACTTTGTTTCAATCCCTCTAAGGTCTGATTTTAACCAAAATTATAAGGACGGTAATTTTACGCCTGAGACAAGTTTCAATCCCTCTAAGGTCTGATTTTAACCATGAAGAGGTCTCCTTGATAAGTGATGGAGCTAATGTTTCAATCCCTCTAAGGTCTGATTTTAACTGCTATAGATTATGTCAAAAAGGAGATAGAATTGGTGTTTCAATCCCTCTAAGGTCTGATTTTAACGTTGAACGTAACGGCACATTATACAAAACACAAATGTTTCAATCCCTCTAAGGTCTGATTTTAACGATATTGTACATGCCCAAGTCAGAGTCTCTGAAAGACGTTTCAATCCCTCTAAGGTCTGATTTTAACCTTTCGGGTACTGTCATTGACATAGACGATAACGTTATCTGTTTCAATCCCTCTAAGGTCTGATTTTAACGGGTATCCTGCCTGGGATATATCAATTAGAAATCTGTTTCAATCCCTCTAAGGTCTGATTTTAACGGAAAAACGATCATTAGGACTTTCAGGAGCTGCATTGTTTCAATCCCTCTAAGGTCTGATTTTAACAAGTGGAACCCAGACATGAAGACCTGGGACTTTAACGTTTCAATCCCTCTAAGGTCTGATTTTAACACAGAATCAAAACGTAAATGCATTTTGTTTGATATGCGTTTCAATCCCTCTAAGGTCTGATTTTAACATATCCTTATTTTATTGCAATTGCGCCTAAAAATTAGTTTCAATCCCTCTAAGGTCTGATTTTAACCTTTTCAATCACCTCTCAAAATACGTATGCGGTATAAGTTTCAATCCCTCTAAGGTCTGATTTTAACTCAGCGTTTCTCTCAAGACAAAAGTCTAACAAATCGAGTTTCAATCCCTCTAAGGTCTGATTTTAACCTGGCAGCGCAACAAGGCGACGATGTGCACATATCCGTTTCAATCCCTCTAAGGTCTGATTTTAACATAATATTTGTACATATAGTATTAGTATAGACAGTAGTTTCAATCCCTCTAAGGTCTGATTTTAACTGAGACATCTTTAGTTACAGGCACAGACTCATATAAGTTTCAATCCCTCTAAGGTCTGATTTTAACTCTTCCTGGACCAATCCCATATCAATATCTAAATAAGTTTCAATCCCTCTAAGGTCTGATTTTAACTTTATCAACAGCACAAAAGAAGAAGATGCCAGTAGGGTTTCAATCCCTCTAAGGTCTGATTTTAACAAAATTGATCTCACTTACCAACTCATCATCACTTATGGTTTCAATCCCTCTAAGGTCTGATTTTAACGGTATCATTTCTCTTTATTTGATGCTTACTTTATAATGTTTCAATCCCTCTAAGGTCTGATTTTAACTCGGAGTAGTTGATCACAGTGTTATGCTGTTTCATAGCCGTTTCAATCCCTCTAAGGTCTGATTTTAACGTTTTGTAGAAGGATCCTAGTGTTTTGATATTACTTGTTTCAATCCCTCTAAGGTCTGATTTTAACCATTCTCCGGGTGGGATTTTGACGAAACATGGATAAGTTTCAATCCCTCTAAGGTCTGATTTTAACTAGCCCACAGACAATAAAACGAAGGATAGATAAATAGTTTCAATCCCTCTAAGGTCTGATTTTAACTCAAGATAACATGACTCAGTTTAAGCAGATGTTGGGTTTCAATCCCTCTAAGGTCTGATTTTAACAGGATCCATTCCGGACAGAAAAGCAAGTATTGTCAGTTTCAATCCCTCTAAGGTCTGATTTTAACTGTGAAAAAGTGCCATATTTCCGGGATAAACTCCTATGTTTCAATCCCTCTAAGGTCTGATTTTAACACAGCGTTAAATTATACAATGAAAATGTGCTTTTTAAGTTTCAATCCCTCTAAGGTCTGATTTTAACTTGTATTTGTTTATCGATGTTTTGATGTGAATATAGTGTTTCAATCCCTCTAAGGTCTGATTTTAACGAGATAGAAGAAGAAAAAGAGGTAAGCGCTTAAGATGTTTCAATCCCTCTAAGGTCTGATTTTAACCATCTACCTACTACTGCTATATAACAATGTGTTAATGGTTTCAATCCCTCTAAGGTCTGATTTTAACGAATACAAAAAAAGATAGTCGGTGGCAAGAATCTATGTTTCAATCCCTCTAAGGTCTGATTTTAACACGGCAAAAGACTTAGTACCAACGTCTTGTAGTGATGTTTCAATCCCTCTAAGGTCTGATTTTAACGCCAGTGGGAACGTTGCAAAGTGAGATCCAAAATAGTTTCAATCCCTCTAAGGTCTGATTTTAACTTGGATCTGCTAGTATTGTTTCAGTCTTTGCAGGCAGGTTTCAATCCCTCTAAGGTCTGATTTTAACGCGTTTTTTCGTGGACCCGCGGTTCTTTGCTATCATGTTTCAATCCCTCTAAGGTCTGATTTTAACTCTTTTGAATTACCTGTTACACTCTGGTATGCTGAGTTTCAATCCCTCTAAGGTCTGATTTTAACAACAGTACCATGTATAGAAAGAATTCGAATGGAAATAGGTTTCAATCCCTCTAAGGTCTGATTTTAACAAGGTTGATAAAGAAAACAGGGTTACGGTTTACTATCGTTTCAATCCCTCTAAGGTCTGATTTTAACTATAAGCCTTATCAGAGTACTTTTAATGCTGTTGTTGTTTCAATCCCTCTAAGGTCTGATTTTAACAGTAATCGCAAATCTCCCTGCATGAGGTGGTTATCAGTTTCAATCCCTCTAAGGTCTGATTTTAACGCAAGCATATTGAAAAGAGAAGATCAGATATATCCAGTTTCAATCCCTCTAAGGTCTGATTTTAACACACGACTATAAACAGTGTCTGAAGCGCTTCTATAAAGTTTCAATCCCTCTAAGGTCTGATTTTAACTTGTGATTTCAGCAATTGCAGTGGCTCGGATATATTGTTTCAATCCCTCTAAGGTCTGATTTTAACCGTGACGTTATGCGTAAAGACCACAAACTACTGACGTTTCAATCCCTCTAAGGTCTGATTTTAACCCGTTTCAAAGTAATTTCAGCTCTTCCCGCTTAAGCGTTTCAATCCCTCTAAGGTCTGATTTTAACGAAGTTTCAAGACCGACTTCTAAACATTTTTATGTGTTTCAATCCCTCTAAGGTCTGATTTTAACTCAAGAAGTCGGTGAGGCGGCAGGTAAGGCTGCGTTTCAATCCCTCTAAGGTCTGATTTTAACAGGTCTAAAACCACAGACCGTTAAAGATTTTGAGATGTTTCAATCCCTCTAAGGTCTGATTTTAACCACCGACTACTTGACCCGTGTCGGTTGTTATTGCGAAGTTTCAATCCCTCTAAGGTCTGATTTTAACGTTGCATACATGGAGATGGCAAAACCAGTAACACCATAGTTTCAATCCCTCTAAGGTCTGATTTTAACACTGTTCAGTTTGTTGAACAGTTTCCTTATTATCCTGTTTCAATCCCTCTAAGGTCTGATTTTAACTGAAGTACACATTCTTGTTGTTGTTGATGAGGCATGGTTTCAATCCCTCTAAGGTCTGATTTTAACGGAGCAGCTACGGGTGTAATCGAGCTTGTCTCAAAGTTTCAATCCCTCTAAGGTCTGATTTTAACTGAGCTGCTGCTTTAACAGTACCAATCCCCTTAATGTTTCAATCCCTCTAAGGTCTGATTTTAACCTTGCATTATAAGTCGATACTGAGAAAGGGACACCATGTTTCAATCCCTCTAAGGTCTGATTTTAACCAAAGACAAAGTTGAATGTCCTTATCAGGGAGATCAGTTTCAATCCCTCTAAGGTCTGATTTTAACTCTCCCAGATTCAACCACAGAGTACCATCATTCCGAGTTTCAATCCCTCTAAGGTCTGATTTTAACCCGTACCTTCTTCAGGACAGCCAGCCAATACACAGTTTCAATCCCTCTAAGGTCTGATTTTAACTTGGAAAGCTCCATACTTATATTCACTATCCTAAAATGTTTCAATCCCTCTAAGGTCTGATTTTAACAACTAAGTCCGACAAAAAAGATATCATGCTATCTGGGTTTCAATCCCTCTAAGGTCTGATTTTAACGACCAGAATTTAAATTTACGATTTCCAATATTGATATAAGTTTCAATCCCTCTAAGGTCTGATTTTAACGTAAGAGGCAGCGTAAGGTCTATGTAAACCAAATAAGTTTCAATCCCTCTAAGGTCTGATTTTAACAAACCCAGCTTGGTTATTACCACTGCACCCACAGACGTTTCAATCCCTCTAAGGTCTGATTTTAACTACTCACAGCAGGTGTGAATGCATCAGGTACAGTATCGTTTCAATCCCTCTAAGGTCTGATTTTAACATGTGGTTTTGATTACCCTTATAATTATATTCTTGATTGTTTCAATCCCTCTAAGGTCTGATTTTAACCGAAAGATGGGCATCTGTTTGTAGATACTGATTCAAGTTTCAATCCCTCTAAGGTCTGATTTTAACATGAATATTGAAACAGAGTGGTATGTACAGAAATATGTTTCAATCCCTCTAAGGTCTGATTTTAACATAGACATAGCAAAGTTCCCAAAAGAGTATCAAACGTTTCAATCCCTCTAAGGTCTGATTTTAACCTTTCCTACATGCATTGCAAAAAGTGAAAATAAAATAGTTTCAATCCCTCTAAGGTCTGATTTTAACAGAGATCATTTGTGTTCTCCTCCAAATACGTCCTCCGTTTCAATCCCTCTAAGGTCTGATTTTAACAGAGATAGATCTGTCATTTGAACACAGGCAGTTCAGAGTTTCAATCCCTCTAAGGTCTGATTTTAACCAAGATACTGTGTTGGCTATCAACCCGAACTCTACGGTTTCAATCCCTCTAAGGTCTGATTTTAACGACCCATACACGATACAGGCCAATGACTGCATTGCTGTTTCAATCCCTCTAAGGTCTGATTTTAACGAGAAAGTGTTTAAATTTCATTAGACACTCACCAGCGTTTCAATCCCTCTAAGGTCTGATTTTAACCTGGTTCATCAACTACTCTCCTCGTTCAGATTATTAGTTTCAATCCCTCTAAGGTCTGATTTTAACGCACTCACCAAAAAATACAACAACAAAACTATCACCCGTTTCAATCCCTCTAAGGTCTGATTTTAACCAGATAGACCATTCACAGAGTTCAATCCGTGAAAAAGTTTCAATCCCTCTAAGGTCTGATTTTAACAGATACTGTGTTGGCTATCAACCCGAACTCTACGGTTTCAATCCCTCTAAGGTCTGATTTTAACTTGTTAATGCGAATCACCAAATACGATGTGAAGGTGGTTTCAATCCCTCTAAGGTCTGATTTTAACCTATTGACAATCTAACAATGAAAAATGTGTATATGAGTTTCAATCCCTCTAAGGTCTGATTTTAACGTATCAGCATCTGTTGCAGTGGCACGTTCAAGCATGTTTCAATCCCTCTAAGGTCTGATTTTAACCATGGAGTAAAGGTCACTAGTGCATATACGGATGAAACGTTTCAATCCCTCTAAGGTCTGATTTTAACTCCATCAGTTGTATAGTCAAATGCCATCCCTAAGTCGTTTCAATCCCTCTAAGGTCTGATTTTAACTTTTGTCAACAGCGCACACAGAACATTGGGGTCTGGGTTTCAATCCCTCTAAGGTCTGATTTTAACGGTCCTGTACCTTCGCAGCCAATACCCATGTACCCCGGTTTCAATCCCTCTAAGGTCTGATTTTAACCACCTGTTGTGAAACTGAACGACTGGAGCATAACTAGTTTCAATCCCTCTAAGGTCTGATTTTAACAAGATACTGTGTTGGCTATCAACCCGAACTCTACGGTTTCAATCCCTCTAAGGTCTGATTTTAACAACAAGCAAGCCTGCTACAAAATCAGTAGACAAGCTTAACGGGTTTCAATCCCTCTAAGGTCTGATTTTAACTTAAAAACCGTGTGGATATGCCTAGCTTATTAGCGTTTCAATCCCTCTAAGGTCTGATTTTAACTGAAACTGAAATGTTTATGCAAATAGTAGCGACTGTGTTTCAATC